>PLGM01000408.1 GCA_003139795.1 Acidobacteriaceae bacterium
TTTAGGGCCGGATCAGTAACTACGAAATCACGCGGTCACGGTACTAGTTCGAGCGCCGGCTGGCGGTTCGGCTCAAACCTGAGGCTGAACACCGGTCGCTCCATCAACATCGCATTGCGCGACCTGCGAACCGTGGCGGGCGCAGCTCCGGAGGGCGGAAGGCATTTCGCGTCTGCTGCTTCCCAAACGGCCCCGGTTCCTGCTATATATCTTTCTGCGTGAAGCCGCTGCCAGTTCCGTGGCAGTCTGCCGAATCGGAAGCTCTAAATTCTCCCTCGGCACGGGCACACCCCAGGATGTATCAATGTCCGAGCATTCGCACACGCACACCCACGATACAGTCGCGCATACTCACGAACACTCCCACGACGACGGACGCCACGAACATTCCCCTTCCACTCCACCTGCTCCCGGCACAACGCACACGCATGAGCACACCCACGACGGGGTTACGCACGCGCATCCCCACGATCACGACCACCATCACGACCATCCTCACGAATAGCGCCACGATCCCATGCGCTGGTCACTGTGATTGACAGGACCTTGCACGGCCTGTTGGGCTCAATGTGCGCTCGGTGCGGTCCGCTTTATCGTCGCGTCAGGGAGAAAGTCGATATACGCTGGAGAAGAGAGTGTTTCCCTGAAGGGCAATTATGATACGAAGCACACCGGCACAGTTCTTGAGCGTTGCAGTACTCTTCTTCGTTACTGCAGTGGTTGTGCCATCGCAGTCGGCAAAGCCGCATTCGCTGGTTCTGTCCCTCCAGTGCCCGCAAGGTGATTGCCCTTTGCTCAAAGGAGTTCCGCAAACCATCGGAATGCGAAGCGGGCTTGTGCGCCTTGAGCCTGGTGCGACGGTCGGCTGGCACACCACCGGCATGAACGAGGAATCCCTGGTTATCTTGCACGGTCAGGGCAACGCGCTCATCGACGGCGGGGCGGTCCAAACGTTTACTGCTCCGGCGTTCGTCTATATCCCGCCCGCGACTCGCCACAACGTCGCGAACACTGGAAATGACCCGCTCGAGTATGTGTATGTCGTCGCGCCTGCGAAGCAGCAGCAGTAACCATTGCAATTCCCAGGTGGCGGGATTTGCGGGCAGCAATGCTGATTACGCGAGGCCTCATGCACGGTCTGCCTGCTCAGATGGCGCAGAGGCGATTTTCCGGCATTTGACCGGAATAGGGCACAACAATGCGATTGATGATGCATCGGACCGCCGAGTGTTGCGTGCAATCCCTGCCTGCTGGATAATCAAAGAGAACTGGGAGTGCCCGATCTGCTGTACCAGCTTCTCTCCTATCCACTCACACGGAATTCGGTGGATACTGCACTTGTTTGGATTGAGAGGGTAGTGTTCGACAAAACTGCGGTCCCGTCGAGTTTGCGCTGCAGGCGAAGCCCATCACTCAGAACAGAGACAGGTCTGGTGTTTCGAAAGCCGGCCCACCTGCAGTAGAATTCGAGCGGACCATTCCTGAATAAAAGGATTCATGTGTGCAAAGGAGAATGGACGTGCGTTATAGAGGACTGTTGCCGCTAGCCATCCTCTCGGCCGGCCTTGCGATGCTTTCCGTGTGTTCAGGAATCCTCGGACAACAGGCGCCCAAAGCCAAGCCGTCGCCGCTGATGGCCCTGCTGGACCGCTTCACGGCCGCCAACGTGCCGGCCATGGGCCCCGCCGAGATTGACGTCGCGCCGCGCGAGTGGGACCAACCCATCCCTCCCGGCTTGCCCGGCAACGGAATGGCCCAGCACCCGATGCTTTACGTCGGCGAGGGCTATAACAAAATATTCCTCGTCAATGACGACAAGATCGTATGGACCTATTCGACGGGGCCGGGCTGGGAATACGACGACGTGTGGATGCTCTCCAACGGCAACATTCTCTTTACGCGCATGCAATACGTCGCCGAGGTAACACCCAGCAAACAGGTGGTGTGGCGTTACGACGCTCCCGCCGGGACCGAAATCCACACCTGCCAGCCGATCGGCTTGAATAAGGTTCTGTTCGTCCTGAATGGCCTCCCGCCCAAACTGATGGTGGTTAACATCAAAACCAACGCCGTCGAAGTTCAACACGAGCTGCTCGCGCCGAGCCTCACCGACGAAGGGACCGTTCACGGGCAGTTTCGCCGGGTGCGCTACACCGCGCAGGGAACCTACCTCGTTCCTTTTCTTGAGATGAACCAGGTTATCGAATACGACAGGCATTTCAAGGAGATCTGGAAGTACGAAATCAAGAGCCCCTGGGCCGCCCTCCGCCTCAGGAACGGAAACACTCTGATCACCGACGAGCGGGATATTCTCACTCGCGAAGTCAACCCCCGCAAGGAGACGGTCTGGGAGCTCAGGCCGAGCGACCTGCCTGAAGCTTACCGGTACATCAACACGCAGACCGCCACCCGGCTGGCCAACGGCAACACCATCGTCTGCTCCCGCGGCGGCGATGGAAAAGGCCCTCAGCTCGTCGAGGTGACACCGGACAAGAAGGTTGTCTGGGTTCTGTGGGACTGGGCGAACTTCGGCCCTGCGACCGCCGTTCAGATCCTGGACGAACCCGGCATACCGGAAAAACCGGGACAATCGCAACACTGATCGGGCGCCGGCGAAGCCACGGACGCCGGCCGGCGGCGCGGACTGCCCGATATCTTGCGCCAGCTCGTGCGCCCCTCCACCATGAACTCTTTCATGATCAACAGGGAGAAGGCTGCTCTGCTCCCCGCATGGCTGTCGTGTGTCCTTTCGCTCCGTCATGGGAGCCTCTGCGCGACTGCGCAGTCATGCACCGCGATTATTCTCCCTTCGGCCGCCCGCCAGTTGGAACATCCAGGCGTCTTTCATCCGGCTCAGCCAGCAGTTCGCCCAGCCGGTCAAGACAGCGTTCCCACAGCGTGCGGCGATCGCCGATCCATTGCGCCGCCACTGAAAGGCCGCCCGGGGCGATCTGGCAAGTGCGAACCCTCCCCAACTTTTCGGTTTGCACCAGCCCGCTCTCCTCCAATACCTGCAAGTGTTGGACCACAGCGGCCAGGGTGACTGCGAGTGGCTCCGCCAACCGCGAGACCGACATGGGTCCTTCGCTGAGCTTCTCCAGAATCGCCCGGCGCGTGGGATCGCCGAGCGCGTGGAAGACACGATCGATATCGGGCTTCTTTCCATGCATGGGTCCGCGCCTTCCCGTCTCGCTCTCGTCTAGCTCTCAAGCTCCCTTGCCAACTTGTCCAGTAGCCCGCGCCATCCGGCTTCCCGCATCTCAGGACCATCGGAGCCCTCCAGGAATGCGCTCTGAAATGTGAGGATCAGGTCGGTGCCCTTTTCCGACGGGAGGAGCTCAACCGTGCCCAGAGATACAGAGATGCATTTCTCTTCCACAGCCATGGTAGAGGTGAAGATGATGCGACGATTCGGAACGATGTTCCGATACACGTTCTCGCTTTTGAGCGAAAGACCTGTCAGTGGATGGCCTTCTTTGAAGCCGAGGGCGTAATGCTCCCTGCCTCCAACGCGAAAGTCCTGCTGATAGCTTTCGACCTTGTTATGTTCGCCTTCGGCATACCAGCGGCGTTTCTGGGCAGGGTCGGCAAACGCGGCGAAGACGCGCTCAGGCGTGACGGGATAGTTGCGCTCGATGACAAACGTATTGTGGATTACTGGTTGCTCGTCCATGGTTTTTTCTCCTCCAAGGGGATGGTTAAGTACACGCTTAAGTATTTGCCAACTCGGATTATTTGTCAAGTGGATACTTAAGTATTTTTGCAAGGCGCAAGGTCAACCGTGCCCACCCGCCCTCGCCGGGAGTTAATTCCCGCTACGGCTGGCCGGGGGAACGATGCCGTTCATGCGCAGGTATACGACCATCTGGCCGTAGTGGTCCATGAAATGCGCGATGCCGAAGGCTGCCATGCCGGCCCGCGTGCCGTGGGAGGTCATGACGAAGGCATTCTCCGGGGTGATGGAGTCGACGGCCGCATGCGCCAGGGCGAAAGAATCCTTCAGCGCTTTCACGATATCGGCCTTGCTGGTGAGCTTCTCGATCGCATCGCTTTTGACCTTGTCGTCGGCCTCGCTCGAGTTCGGGCCGCTGAAGAAGTAGTAGTTGGACTCGGCCACATGCTTGATCTGCTGGCCAAAGGTGCGGACGCCCTTGAACTCGCCCAGGCTCGCAGGCGGGGCAAAGTCGTACTTGTCTTCCGGCATGGCCTCGGCAGCGCCGACAAATTCCTGCTCCATGCCGCTGAGCAGTTTGCCGTAGACTTGCGCGGGCGGCATAAGGCTGCCCACAGCGGGTTTGGCGGGGACGGCGGGTGGGGCGGCCTGGGCAAGGACGAGCGTGGATGCGGCAGCCAGCAGGCTACAAGCAAGAATGCAGCCTGCAATCGGGGTAGGTTTGTGCATGGAATGACCTCCGGCGGCATCAGCCGCGTGAAGGCAATTTACCAGAACAGCGGTGGATTCCGACAGCACAGCGCTGTGAATCTTCCATTCAGTGTCGGGAAATACGCGCGAAATCCCGATTCCCCGTACAATCGATAAAAAGGAGAAATTCGCCATGCGCCGAGTCTATATGGACGCCAATGCCACCACCCCCCTTCTGCCGGAGGTTGTGGAGGCCATGCGCCCGTACTGGATGGAGCACTTCGGCAACGCCTCTTCAATTCACCTCGACGGCCAGCGAGCCCACGCCGCTGTGGACCAGGCCCGCGAGACGATGGCCCGCTTCTTCAACTGCCACGCCGCCGAGGTGGTCTTCAACTCCGGCGGCACCGAGGGCGACAACACGGCCATCTTTGGCCTGTTGCACCCCGGCGACCACTTCATTACCACCTCCATCGAGCACTCGGCCATCCTGGAACCGGCCAAGCGCCTGACTCTCGACGGCGTGGAAACCACCTTTGTTGCGCCCCAGCTCAGCGGCCTCATCGACCCCGTCAACATTCGCCGCGCCATCCGCCCCGAGACCCGCCTGATCAGCGTGATGCTGGCCAACAACGAAACCGGCGTACTCCAGCCCGTCGAGGAGATCGGCAGAATCGCCGCCGATACCGGGATCTTCTTCCACATCGACGCCGTGCAGGGCGCGGGCAAGGTCCAGTTCGACGTGCGCCGCTTCGGCTGCCATCTGCTCTCCATCAGCGCCCACAAGATGCACGGCCCCAAGGGCATCGGCGTCCTGTTCGTGCGCCGCGGAACGCCCGTCGAACCGCTCCTGGTGGGCGGCAGCCATGAGCGCCGCCAGCGCGCCGGCACTGAGAACGTGCCCGGCATCGTGGGCCTGGCCAAGGCCGCCGAACTGGCCATGCACTCGCTCGAGGATGGAACCATCCACCGCCTTGCCGCCCTGCGCGACCGCCTCGAAGCGGGGATTGTCGCGCTTCCCGGAACCGGCCTCAACGGCGCGTGGGACGGAGACAAGCCCGTTCCCCGCGTGGCCAACACGACCAATATCTGGTTCGACCAGTTGGAGGGCGAAGCGCTGGTAATCGCGCTGGACCTGAAGGGCGTTTCCGTCTCCGGCGGTTCGGCCTGCCACTCCGGGGCCACCGAGCCCAGCCACGTGCTGATGGCCATGGGCCTGGACAAGACCCGCGCCCGCGCCAGCCTGCGCTTCAGCCTGCTCAAAACCGCGACCGACGCCGATGTGGACCACGTATTGCGCGTAGTTCCCGAGGCCGTCGAACACCTGCGCGCGCTTTCACCGGTCGCGGCAGGGACGCTAGGATGAGTCTCATAGGAGCGGAGTTAGCGGTGTTAGCGGAGTTAGTTGCTCCACGGCCGCTAACCGCGCCAATTCCGCCAACCACGCTAGCTCCGCTAACTCCGCTTGCTCAGAAAATCTCATGACGCAGCACACAACCATCGCCGTAGCCATGTCCGGAGGGGTAGACTCCTCGACGGTTGCGGCCATGCTCGCCCACCAGGGCGACACGCAGGCCCGCGGCAGCGCCAGCGTAATCGGCCTCACCCTCCAGCTTTGGGACCAGACCCGCCTGGCCGGCCGTCACGGCATTCCCGACGCGCCCAAGGCAGGCCGGTGTTGTTCGCTGGACGATGTCTACGACGCCCGCCGAGTCGCCGAGCACCTCGGCATCCCCTACTACGTCGTCAACCAGCAGGAGCGCTTCGAGCGCGATGTGGTCCGGCCGTTCGTCGATGAATACCTGGCCGGCCGCACGCCGATTCCCTGCTCGCTCTGCAACAACCACCTCAAGTTCGACCAGTTGCTCCTCACCGCCCGCTCCATCGGCGCCGGCCGCATCGCCACCGGCCACTACGCGGTCAACGAGTTCGACCCCGCGCGCGGGCGCTGGATTCTCAAGCGGCCCACAGATCTCGCCAAGGACCAGACCTACTTCCTCTTCGGCCTCACGCAGAAGCAGTTGTCGCGCACGCTCTTTCCGCTGGGCCGCCTGACCAAGCCCGAGGTCCGCGAAATCGCCCGTGCGCACGGCTTGGCTCTGGCCGAGAAGCCCGACTCGCAGGAGATCTGCTTCATCCCCGGCGGCGACTACAAGCAGTTCCTCACCGCCTATCTTGAAGAGCAGGGCGAACAGGTACCGGAGACCGCCGGGGAACTCGTCGCCTCCAGCGGCGAATTCCTCGGCCGCCACGACGGCATCTTCAACTTCACCGTCGGCCAGCGCAAGGGCCTCGGCGTAAGTTCGCCCTCGCCGCTCTACGTGCTCAATATCGATCCGGCCAGCCACCGCGTCACCGTAGGCGCCGACGCCGAGCTGGCCACTCGCAGCTTGAGAGGCCGCCGCCTCAATTGGATCAGCATCCCCGTTCTGACCGCCCCAATGCGCGTCAAGATCAAGATTCGCCATCGCCACGAACCCGCCTGGGCCAAGCTTGAGCCGGCCGGACCGGACGAGGTCCTTGCCACGTTCGACGAACCCCAGCGCGCCGTCACCCCCGGCCAGTCCGCCGTCTTCTATGACGGCGACGAGGTGGTTGGCGGGGGATGGATTGTATAGGGAGCCTCCGCTCGAGCTCCCGGTCCGCCCGGCTTGACCAGGACTCGAATACGGAGCACGACCCGAAATGAAATCGCCGATTCAATTCTTCGCCGCTTTCGTTGTGCTGGTTTTCGCCTGCGAGGGGGCGTCCTTCGCCCAGTCCCAGCCGGCGCCCAGTTCCCAACCTCTCAACGGCTCAGTTTCCGACTTCGGCACCACCTTCATCTTCAGTCCCCCACCCATCTGCCCAAAATGCCTGGAAACTGAGCTTGGCTTCCAATCGCTCAGCGGCAGCCGCTATATTCCCACCGTGGTCTCCGTTGCGCCCTTCAAGACAAATACGGACTTCAGCGTGCTGGTCAACCTGCTGGACTCCGAATTGCCCGGCAACGACCGAACCACCCAATTCGGCAACCGCTTCGATTTTGTCGTGCGGCAGCAGGTCCTTCAAAAAGCCGGATTCCTGCTGACGCTGGCACCGCGCGGCGCAGTCTTCACGCGAGGCATCGACGGAGGTCGAGCTGGCGCAACAGCCGCGCCGCAATACTCGAAAGGTAAGAATCTGATCGCCGCGAACTTTACCTGGACGGGCGCAATCGGCACATCGGCAGCGAATCCAAGGTCGGACTATCAAGGTTTTTTCGATTACTTCCGCACGCTCGACGAAAGAGGAACAGCCTTCTTCCTCGGCTTTGCGCACGAACTGACGGCCGGGCAGCAAACCGCGGGAACGGAAGGGGGCTTGGTCATTCCCTTCCGCAACGGGCAGCTCGAGATTGAAACCGCGCAGCTCGACCTCAACGTGAAGCCGGAGTGGCAGTTTCAGACGCGCATCATCGTCAACTGGGGCAAGGTATTCCCGCGCAAGTAGCCAGCTTCCGCCGCAGCACAGCAGGCGACTCTGAACTCCGCTCTTACTGCCGTACCGCCCACGCCAGCCCATCCGGCCCGGCGACGTCGACGTGCCCAACCATTTCCAGCGTCTTCAGGTCGATGACCGCCACGTAGCCATCGCGCCCGCAGGCCACGTAAGCCCGCGCCCCGTCCGGCTGCATCTGGATGCCTCCGGAACCGTGCACATTCGCCAGTCGCTTCACTTCCTTGTGCGTTGCGGCGTCCAGAATCACCAGAGCCGATCCGGCGGTGATGAGCACCTGCTTCCCGTCCGGCGTGAACTTGAGCCGGTTGGCGCCCTGCACGTTGACCGCCAGCGTCGCCGTCACCTGCTTTGCCGCGATATCGATTACGGAGACGGTGCCGTCCCGGGCATTGGCCACCCAGGCCTCTTTGCCATCCGGAGAAACGTCAAACCCCTCCGATCCGCGCCCCACGGGAATCACCGTAAGCTGCCAGTCTCCGCCCGGCGGCGTTGGCATTGGCCCCGGCGGCGGACCGCCCGCGCCCGGAGGAGGACCACTACCACCCGGCGGCATCCCCGGCGGAGGCCCGCCCGCGTGGCCCTCGGTCTTGTTCAGAATCGTCACCGTTGCGGAGCTGACGTTGGTGGTCACAATCCGCTTGCCATCGGGAAAAACATAGAGCATGTGGGTTCGGTCCTGGCCGATTCCCATGATCCAGTCGATCTTGCCGCTTGCCGGGTCATAACTGCCGATCGCCTTCGCCGCCTCGGCCGTGAACCACACCTTGCCCAGCTCGAAGTCCAGCCCATGCGGGCCGCGCAGCGCGCCCAGATCGATGGACGGCAGCCTCGTTTGCCCCACCAGGTCAATCACCGCCAGCGTGTGGAAGGCGCCAAATCCATAGTTGGAAACGTAGGCCGTCTTCCCGTCCGCCGAGGCCACCACCTCGTGCGGGTCGTCGCCCACCGGAACCCGCGCCAAAACGCGCAGATCTGCCGGATCGACAATGGCCAAGGTGTGGTCTTGCTTGGATAGTGCAAGAAGCGCGGCCTTGGGCGTAGTCTGAGCCCCGGCCCAACCCGCCAGCAGCACCACGAAAACCACTCGCGCACACCTGAAGCGTCGCCTCATGCTCATGCCCTTACCCAGCCGCTGGGTCGCAACGAATCGTTGTTTAAGCGAACGTGTCCTTGTCGCCGGAAGACCGTGTCCCCCGCAGTGCCGGATAGGAACTGCGCAGCGATTCGATGATCGCCTTGGCTGCCGCCAGCAGGCCCGAAAGCTGCCGCATTGGCCTGCTGGCCGCCTCGGTCACAAACACACCAGCCCGATCGACAGCATCAAGAGCGCTGGAAACCATCGCATCCACCCGGTCGCTCTGACTATCTACGCGTTCCAGTATCTCTTGGGCCGAGGATTCCACAGCCGCGGCCTGCGCGCGCAACCCGTGCGCCAACGCCGCCAGGTCGTTGACGGTTTCTTCGACCTTCGGACCAATGCGGCCCAGGCGGGCAAGAAGCTCGCGCGTGTTGTCGACGATAGGCATCACCGAAGAACGCAGGTCCTCGGCTTCCTCTTTCAGCGATTGGGTTGCCTTGCTGACTCTCCGGTAGATTGCAAACAGAATGATCGTCTGCACCAGCACGGCCAGCCCGGTAACAACGATAAATGCAAGCTCGATGGCTTCATGATCCAGATTTGGCATCGGAATGATCTCGCGCAGTTCCTCTGCGGACGTGCAACTACTCTTTCAACGCACCCCAGGCCAAAAGGAAGCGTTCTGTCCGGAGCTTGCGCATGAGCCGCACTCGACCGCTCGCGCGCTCAACTCCGGAGCCGAAAATCGAATCAAAGCAGGCCGGAATGGAATCCATTCCGGAAGACAGGTCTGCTCAGTGCTCCGGCGGTTCGGCGGTGTTCTGCTGATAAGCCTGGCGTCCCGCCTCAACGGCCGCGGTCACCCGGGTGGTCTGGTCGGTCACCAAGCTCTTGCCGCGCTCCACGAATTCTTCCCACTGCGCCCGTCCGCGATCCACCACCTCGCGGCTGCGGTCTACCGCATCGCTCACCTGCTCCTTGCCCTTGTCCACCAGATTGCTGACGTGCTCCTTGCCCTTGTCCACCAGGGCGCTTACCTGTTCGGCGGCCTGCTGGGTGCGATTACGCAGGTATTCCGTGCCTTCGCGGGCGCCGCTTGCCAGGCCTTCACGGGTCTCACGGCCGCTCTTGGGAGCATACAGAATCCCTACCACCGCGCCCACGCCCAATCCAGCCAAAAACCATGCCAGGTGATGTATGTTGTTTTCTTCTGTCATGACCAAACTCTCCTTTTTCGCTCAGCCTTAGGAACGCCTAAGCGTAACAAATTACCCGGTGTGCCGCAAATGGGAAACCAGTTGCAGGACCGGCTTTGAAGGTCGACGCGCCTGCTCATTCGGAGCAAAACTTCGCGACGGCCTCACGCATTGGACGCAGACTCCCCACCCCGGGTTGCAAGCTCTTGCCCTCGAAGCCAGTAGCCTGCTCCTCTTCAACACAATACAGCAAATCCCCGCAGCCTGGCTGTTTGTTTTTTCCCCCCGGACCATAAAGCAGCAAGGTGGCTTGCGCCATGTCGGGCTAAAGCTCAATAAAGAGGCGCGGACCTGAAGGCCCGCGCCGGAAACGAAGGAAAATCGCCGCTTCAGAACTCGGCCCGCACCGCAACCTGGCCGGTGCGCGCCCCGCCGAAGTCCGATCCGATGGTTCCCGGGACCAGGCCAAAGCTGCTCTGGCTGAGGTTCATGTTGGGATCGCCCAGGTTGGTGTGGTTCAGCACGTTGGTAAACGTTCCTTCCGCCTTCACCTTTATGCGCTCGGTGATGGAAAACGTCTTGTTCAACCCGGCCGACAGGTCGATCAGGCCTGGACCCTCGACAGAGCCGATCTGGCTGTTGCCGAAGCGCCCAATCGGCAACGGAACCGGACCTGAGCCACTGCCGGTGGTGCAGGGGTTGCCCGCCGTCCAGCCTGGGTAGCCGGGGCACGCAAATGCGGCGGGATTGGTCCAGTTAAATCGATTCTTGCCTGCCGGATTGACGCTCATCCCGGGAAGCTGATCGGGGTGCTGTGCGCGGTGCCCAGGATCCCAGCCGGCCGCGGTTGAGGTCAGCCCTGAGCCCGTTCCCGAAGGATCACCCTGCCCGTTGGGGAAGTACGGCGTTTCGTAGGGACCGGTCTGCGTGGTCAGGATCGATGACAGCCGCCAGCCGCCAGCGATCAGATCGGCCGCGCGTGACATTGAGCCGCCCAGCATCTTGCCCCGTCCGATGGGCAGATCGTAAACGACCGTGGTGTTCCAGCGAAGCCGCCGCGTTCCGTACACATTGCCGAAATCGATATGACGGTCGAGGATCGAAGTCGAGCGCTCGCCGCCGCCCTCGCCCGCAAATCCATCGCCAGTCAGATTGGAACCGTAAGGCCCCTGGTCGTCCCCCAGCGCCTTGGCCCAGGTGAACGTCGAGTGGTACTCAAGCCCGTGCTGCAGACGGTGGCTGGCGTCCAACTGCATCGAGTGGTAGCTCTCGTTGGCGCCTGTGGCGCGTGTGTTGATGCGCCCCCAGTTGGGGAACAGGAGCGCCGAATTGGGCTGATCGTAAGCCGACACCGTCGAAGAGTATGGCAGCGTGTTCTCGTCCGGCGCCCACACCAGTTGATGCGTCTCGGAACCGATGTAAGAGATGCGCGCCGCGTAGCCCGAGCCAAGGTCGTGATCGATGCTCAGAGACCACTGCTCCGTGTAGGGATCCTTCCAGTCGGTGCTGTTGGCCGTGCCAAAGTAATCCGTGCCGTAGGCCGGCAACAGTGGGTTGTTGTTGTCGATCTGCGGCCACTGGTAGCCGATGGCGAAGGTCGCCGGGTTGTAGCTGTTAATGAACTCCTGAGTATTTGCCTGCAGCGTTCCGGTTAGAGAGTAGAAACTGGAGCCCAGCATGTTGATGTTGTAAAGGCCCACGCCGCCGCGAATCGCCCACTTGTCGTCGCCGAAGGGACGATAGGCGAAGCCGAAGCGGGGCATGAAGCGCAGGTGCGGAACCTTCTTCAACCCCGAGGGATAACCGGCCGTCTGGTTGCCCTCCACCTCCATGCAGGGAGCGCCGTTGACGATGGCCGAGTTGGTATTGGTCACGCCGTCCGGATCGCACGCATTTGCACTGGCCAGGAAGTACGGCAACAGCAACGACTGCTTGCCTTGGGGATAAATCGCGCGTCCGGCCAGAGGCACACTGGGATCGAAGTTGCCGATCTGGCCGCTGTTGTCATGGTAGCCGGGATGGTACTCATAACGGACACCATAGCTGAGCGTGAGCTTCGGGCTGGCGCGCCACTCGTCCTGCGCATAAAAATGGTAATGCGCTGAGAGCCCGTCGTTGTCCTCCTGGATTACGTCGTAGAACGTCGCAATGGGAGTGCCGATCAGGAAGTCGGCAAAATCCACGCCCGTGAAGGCGCCCTGGCTCCCGTTTCCATCATTGAAGTAGTAGGTGCCGTAGTTGTCGGCACCGTTGAAGGTCAGTGGCGTGATCGCCTCCAGCGTCTGCACCTCCCCGCCAAACTTCAGCGTGTGCGTGCCCCTGGTCCAGATCAGCACATCGGTGTAGTCGTCTGTGAGCGACTTGCTCAGGCTCGTCAACCGGTCCGCATTCAGCGGCTGGATGTTGTTGAAGTCCATCTCCGGAATGCCGTTGTAGAACAGGCTCTGCAGGCCCTGCCAGCCCTGCGCCTGGGTAAATGCCTGACCGTTGAAGCTGTTGCTCGATCCCGTGGTGACGTGGGTGAATCCGAAGCCGCCTTCATTGATCACGTTGGGCTTGATTGTCCAGTTCGTATCGATCCTCAGAACCCGGTTCTGGTTGACGTTCTGCGAGGAGGGAACCAACAGGAGCTTAGGCGAGGTCGAGGGGTAGTCCTTCCAGGTGAACTTGCCCCACAGCAGGAACTTCTGGTTCGACCCAAAATACTGATCGCCGCGCACATCGAATTGGTTCGAGTGCCCGCTGTCATCCACATTCTGCTGCCAATTCGGGACGCCGTTGTCGGTATACGCAGTGGGATCACCAACATTCGGGGCTGGGTAGAACTGCTTGAGAATATTCTGGGTGATCGGGTTCAGCGAACCGGAAGGAATCGAGGTACCCCAGATGGTGCCGTTGAACGGATCCCTCATCCCCTCGAAACCGCTGGAGGTGTATTTTGAAAAGTCGCCCTGCACCATCAATGTGCTGGGAACGACTTCAAGGAGCGTGGCCTGCGCCGGATGCCTCCAACCCTCATAGTCGCCGAAAAAGAACGTCTTGTTATGGCCGTTGTAGAGGTGCGGAAAAACCACCGGTCCACCCAGGCTGCCGCCAAAGGTGTTGCCGGTGACGCTGGGCTTGGTCGTCGTCGTCGGGAACGTGTACGCAATGGCGTCGAACGCAGAGTTCTGGTAGTACCAGAAGCCAGAACCATGCAGGTTGTTGGTTCCTCCTTTAGTGGTCACTACGATCTGCCCGGGATCGCTGTATTCGGCGTTGGCCAGCACGCCGTCGGCGCGAATCTCGGAGATCGCCTCGGTCGAGGGAAAGGAGTCCGCAATGAAGGTTCCGCCAGTTGCATTCTTTAGCGTGATGCCGTCGACAGTTACTTCTGTTTGAAAGGGCAGAGCGCCTTGCAGAGAGATTCCGGATGCGTCGTCCTGCACACCCGGCAGCGTACCCAGGATGGCGGCGGCGCTGGTGCCGCTAAAGCTGGCCCGCGTATTAACGGGAAGGTTGTTGGTATCTTCTGAAGTGAACGTAGCGTTGATGGTTGGCGAGTCGGTCTCGATGGCGCTCACCATGTCGCCGGTCACGTGAATTTCCTGTTGCACCGCGCCCACGGCCAGTTTTGCGTCCACGCGGAGTTCCTGGCGGACCTCCAGCGTCACCCCGGAGGCCGCCCACTTCTCAAAGCTCGGCGCGGAAATCTCCACCGTGTAGTGCCCTTCCTTGACATCCTGAAAGCGGTAATCGCCCACGCCGTCGGTCCTGGTGGTGCGCACTGCGCCTTCGTCTGTGTTGGTCAGCGTAACGTTTGCGCCAGGAACAACGGCGCCCGCGGCGTCCTTCACGGAGCCTGTGATCGAGCCCTGGGTAGACTGCGCCCGGCCCTGTGTGCAGGCCAGCACGAGCAGCAGCCCGAGTGCAATTAAAGACCGCCGCAGAGTCAGTTGCCGACAAATATCGATGAGCTTTTGCATGGATCACTGTCTCCTGGGATTTGCTCCATGTGTAAGGTGCGGTTATGGTGCGACCAGATCATGAGAAATGGATTGCGCTGGATTACCCGGCGCGCAGCAAGTCAGGACTACGCGCCGGCTGATGCCGAAGCGGAGACCGGGGCAAGCGTGCTCCAGGCTGGCCCTCTCCGCGGCGGGCGCCTGGCCGGCTGCTCAAAACCTCTGGGCTGCGGAGACACTCCCTGCATCGATCAGCCTCCCTGTCGATCTCAAGTTTTGAGTTTGGCAACGACTCCAGGCTAACGGGGTTGCGTTAAAAGGCAACTCTGATTTGGTTACAGATCGGTGAATTCGGCCGATCTGTATGGGGAGACCCGGAGATTTGATGAATACAGTACGAAACTCTCTGGGGATTAGCCCAGCACTTTTTTCAAGAACGCTGGACGCGGAACCGTTGTGGATTTCTCTGTTCTTATCGCGATTCAACTTACAATTGCGCGCCACAACGCCATTCGCTCCGCACCGCCAGGTACCGAAGCTGCAGCGGTTCGTCAGGTGCCAGTCTCAGAAACCGCTGGCGCCGAGTGGCTTTTCCTTCTCCGAAGTCCCCTATCCGCGGTGGAATGATCCTTCCAGTTAATTCACTCCCCGCAGCCGGAACTGCGGTCCAGCACCTCCGCAAAGTGCATTCCCTCCCGGTCCGATAGCTGGGCAATCTGTTCGCGGCAACTGAAGCCGTCGGCCACGATGATCGTCTTCGCGTCGGCGGACCTGACCGCCGGAAGCAGGCCCAGATTGGCGATGGCCTTCGAGACCTCGATCTTGCCTGCCTCGAAGCCGAACGGTCCGGCCATTCCACAGCAGGTTGATTCGATCAGTTCAACCTTTGCGCCGGCCTTGCGCAGCAGGGCAATCTCGTTTGCCGGTCCGCCGAACACGGCCTTATGGTGGCAGTGCCCGTGCAGGATCACGTGCGCGCCCTCAAGCCGCCCGGTAACCCACTCCGGAGCCTTTGCGGCCAGCCAGTCGGCCAGCAGCCAAACCTGCTTGCTCAGCAACTCCGCCCGCTTGTCCTTTGGAAAAAGCTCCGGCAGTTCGTCTTTAAAGACGCTCGCGCAGCTTGGCTCCAGGAAGATGAACGGAAGCCCGGCCTCGATCTCCGCCCCCACGCGATCCAGAACCCTGGCCAGGTAGCCGCGCGCGGTGCCCAGCAGGCCGAAGTCATAGAGCGCGCGCCCGCAGCAGATGTGCCCTTTGGTCGTCTGCACCCGGAAGCCTGCCTGCGTAAGAACGGATTCGGCGGCGGCAAGGGTTTGCGGGTGATAGTAGTTGTTCCAGGTGTCGGCCCACAGCACCACCGCCTGCCCCCCGCCTGGCCTTGTCTCATTCTGCCCGTTTGCAGCGCGGGGAACGTTGCTGGTCTCAGAGGCCGCAGCTCTCGCCTTCTTGTAGCTCTTCGCCGCCAGTTGCGGCATTTGCCGCTCCTGCGCCACGCCCACAAGGTGCTTGATGAGCGGGCTGGTGATGGGACCGGTGAGCACGGCGTTGGTCAGGGCCGGCGCCAGCGAACCCAGGCGCGCCATCTTGTCGGCAAACCCGAACACGTAGTGATGCAGCGGGTGCAAACGCCCCTTGTAGCGCTGCGCCAGGTACTCCGATTTGTAGGCCGTCATATCCACCGCCACCGGGCACTCGGTCTTGCAGGCCTTGCAACTCAGGCACAGGTCCAGCGCCTCATGAACGGCCTCGCTCTGGAAACCCTCTTTGCGCAGCGCTCCGGCCAGCATCTCCCACAGCAGCCGTGCGCGCCCCCGGGTCGAGTGCTGTTCCTGGCCGGTGGCGCGGTAGCTGGGACACATCACGCCGCCCTCGGCCTTCAGGCAGGCGCTCACGCCCACGCAGCGCGCCGTGGCGCGTTCCAGGGATCCCTGATCGGCCGCAAAGACGAAGTGTGTTTCCAGTTTGGTCTGCGATTGAACCTCTTTCCGGCCTGGCGCGGGCGGCCCGTGGCGCAGGTTCTCCACCGGATCGTAGACGCGCACGGCATCGGACAGCTTGCCGGGGTTCATGCGGTTGTCCGGGTCCCAGATGGCCTTGAACTCCTGGAAAGCCTGGATCAGTTCGGGCCCAAACATCTTGGGCAGCAGCGCCGCGCGGGCCTGCCCGTCGCCATGTTCACCCGAAAGCGACCCGCCCAGCGCCAGAACCAGGTCGGCGGCGCGATCGATGAACTCCCTGAAGCGCCGCAGACCCTCGATGGAGCGGAAGTCGAAGTTGATGCGCAGGTGAACGCAACCCTGTCCGTAATGGCCGTAAAGCGGGCTGCGGTAGCCGTACTCGGCCATCAGCGCCGTGAGCTTGCGCAGGTAGGCGCCCAGGTGAACGGGGGGAATGCCGGCGTCGTCCCAGCCCTCCCAACCTTCAGGCTCGCCGGGAACAAAGACCGTGGCGCCGAGCGCCGACTCGCGGACCTTCCACACGCGTTCCGCGTCTTCGGCGTTGTAAATGCGCGCCCTGGGAGCCTCGGGCCAGCCTTGCGCGGCATGGACCAGCGCTTCAGCCTTGGCCTGTGCTTCTGTGGCGGTCCACGCGCCCATCTCCACCAGCAGAAAGCCGCCGCCCGGCGGCAGCAGCTTCACATCGTCGACGGCCAGATGCTTGCGCAGCATGAAGTCCACCAGCAGCCCGTCAAAGCCCTCCAAACCGATCGGCCTGAACTCCAGAACCAGCGGCACAACATCGGCAGCCAGGAATGGATCGTCAAAGGCGAGCGCCGTCAGCACGCGGTAGGGCGGGCTCGCGGTCAGGTTCAGCGTGGCGGAAACCACCGTCGCGCACGTCCCCTCCGAGCCCACCAGGGCGCGGGCCAGGTTGAAGCCGTTCTCGTCCAGCAGTTCGTCTAGGTTGTAGCCGGAGACGCGCCGCGGAATGCGCGGAAATCTCTGCCGGATCAGGCCTTCGTACCGGCCGCGCAATTGCCACAGGCGCGCATAAATCTCTCCCACCCGGCCGCCGCCTTGGATCAGCGCTTCGATCTCTGCCAGGCTGGTGCGACCCACGGTCATGCGCGTCCCGTCGTAGAGCACGATGTCCATCTTTTCCACGTTGTCCACCACTTTGCCGCCCAGCAGCCCGTGAACGCCGCAACTGTTGTTACCGATCATGCCGCCAAGCGTGCAGCGGCTGTGCGTGGCCGGGTCGGGAGCATAAGTCAGGTGGTAGACCTCGGCGGCTTCGCGCAGCCGGTCGAGAACGATCCCCGGCTCGACGACAGCCAATTTGGCCTCCGGGTCGATGGACTTCAGGCCCTTCATGTACCGCGAGTAATCGAACACCACCGCCGCGTTGGCGCATTGGCCGGCAAGGCTGGTGCCCGCGCCACGAGGCAGCACGGCGGCTCCAGTGGCCCGGCAGGCGGCGAGAGCAGCCTCCACGTCCGCGGCGTCGCGGGGAGTAATCACCCCTACCGGGAGCTGGCGGTAGTTCGACGAATCGGCGGCGTAGAGCGCGCGAGAGCCCAGATCGAACAGGACGTCGCCGCGGACGGTCGCCTTGAGCCGGGCTTTCAACTCGCGGTGCGCTGCAAACCGCTCATGTTCGAGCGGCGGCTGACTCAACAGGTCGGAAATCGGTGCAATGCTCACGATGGAATGGTAGCGCGTTGCGCAGGCCAGATTGCGCTGAAACGCGGCTGAAACAAAAAACGACTTGAAACGCCTTGTAGACGATGACCGGGGCAGGCTGGTTGAGCAGGACTGTCATGACAGAAGCTGCCAGGCCCAGCGCAGACGCATTGACCACACGCGCATAGCGGCTGGTATGCACCGGCCCCTCAGCGGTCGTGTTTTGAGAGCAACCGGGCGCACAACCACTGTTACAACGCCGGCACCGCTATCGCGCACAACCAGGATTGCCAGCCACACTCCGAACCATTGAACGACGCTGGTCGAAGTGAAGACCTTACCGATCTGCTTCCAGTTAGCCCAGAACCAGAATAGCGTAAGGGCAAACCAACTGAAGGTCAGGCCGCGGCCAAAGGGTTTGATGCTGTTGAAAAACGAGCGGCTGGCTGCGTTTCAACTCTTGATCCAATTGCAAATTCTGGAATTCAAAGCCCGTTTGGAGTGAAGACTGGCAGAGACGGTGCCCGGCTTCAAGGAAAGAACGGCAAGACGTGAAGCTGTTGCTCAATGAAGTAACGTTCCGAATGACTCTCTCCATCTTGGGAAAGTTACCGCGAGGGCCACTCTTCAACCACAATGCCCAGATCGTTGAGCTGTTGGATGGCGGCTTCGACGTTGCGGCGGACCTTGACGCGGTCTTTGCGGCTGGCCAGCGGCGACTCGGCCACCGCAATCACGCGCCCATAACGCCAGGCTCCGGGGGGCAGCGCGATCAGCGCCTCGGCCAGATCGCCGGGGCGCAACTGGATCTCCTGCCGCCGCGCCGCTTCAGGGCGCAACATCGTTCCCTGCCCCAGAGTGCTGGGGTTGGCGTCGCTCATCGTCACGCGCAGATTCAGCGTGTCGGCACCCACTGAGAGAAAGGGATTGGCCCACGCTCCGGGTTCCTGCACATCCACATACAGGCTCTTGGTGGGCAGCGGGATGACTGCCATTGCGGCCCGCTGCTTGTCGCGCTCAGTCGCTGCGGTTTGTGCAGCAGCCTGGGCCTTCTGCTCGGCGTTGACGGCATTCTGTGCGACGCCTACGACCGCCTGCTGTTCCTTGTGGCAGGCCGCCAGAGCCACGCCCAACAGCAGGGCCATGGCCGCCAATCCCCAAGTTCGCGCGCGCAGAGTCACCCTTCAAGGATAACAGGAGTCCTCAATTGCCCACCGGAAGGCCGAAGCGGAGGAAAGGAGCCACATAGAGCCGGGTTGTTTGTAGATGGAGCCAGCTGGTTGTACCTTTATCCGCATGGCAAATCCTTCCCTTTTTTTGGGGCTTCGTCGCTTCTCTGAGCCGGATCGAAACAAAACGTCCGGAGCAATCCTGCCCATCCTGCTTGCCGTGCTCGTTTCCATGAGCTGCGCAATTTGCGCATCAGCACGAACGGCAAAGGGCTTTGATACGGCGACGCTGGTGGAGACGGAGGCGTATATTCCGTGCGCGGGCGGGTGCTTCCTGGGCCTTGAACCGGCCCGCGCCTTCTGCTTCCGCCTGGGCGACGAGTTCCTGGTTGGAGAGGGAAGAAGTTACTTGCATGGGAACAAGTTCTCCAGCGTGGAGGATTTACCTGGGAAGCAGGTTTCGATCCGATTCACCCGGCGTTCCATCTGGATCAGGCCTCCTGACCGCCCTACGGTGAAAATCAAGCGCGGATCTTTGTTTGAGGGATTTAGGGACGGTGGATGCGTTCGCCAGGTACATGAGCCAATCCTTGAACACGCTAACTCCTCCAGGCGGCCAGCCAAAATCCCTGCCGATGCCGTTGCGATTGCGGGCTCGGGTCGAGGCGATTTCCGGCCACTGTTCCTGTGGTTCCAGTGCGCTATGGATTCCGATGCGGCAACGATCGCGTGCCGAAGGTGGTATGGAAACGGCGACTTCGACGGAACGGATTGGTATTGCGCGCGGACGGCGGATGGGGCGGCGGTTGCGGCGGACTTCGCCATCGATCCGCTCCTGAGTCAAGCGGGAAGGCTTGTTCTCAAGTCTGGCGCTGCGCTGCAGCACGACAACCGGGGAAGAACCAACGACAAGCTCGACCGCCCCAGTGAGGCTTGCCGTTAGATTGAAGTGGCATATGATGAGTAACGGATGAAGAAGCGAATCATCATCCCCGTTTGTGCGCTACTTGCGCTACTTGCCCTCGTCGCTGGGATTGTTCGCTTCAATCGGCCCACCGTGCGGCTGGAAGCCACCGGCGCCGCCGTTGTAGTCCGCGTCGAAACGCTTGGCGAATACCCTACGACGATTCGTCATATTCTACTTAAGAACGCCTCATCGGGAGCGGTCGTATTCGAGTTAGTCACTGAAAATGGGACACCTCAAATTCATAACTTTCTACTCTCAGCCGGGGCAAATTCAATAACGACTGCAGACCCGCAGTACGGCTCCTATCGCGCGATTACGCCCGCTTCCGGAGAAAGCTTTGTACTCCGCCCAGGCGTTGACTACCGGATAGAGATATGGGGAACAGGTTGGCTGCCTTCTCATGCCGACTTGAAGTTTTGAAGCAGCCGCTCCCTATTTGCCAATCAGCCCGCGCGCAATCGCGTCCAACATCCCGTTGAGAAAGTTGATCGACTCCGGCGCGGAGTAGCGGCGGCCAATCTCCAGAGCCTCGTTGATGACGATGGGGAACGGCGTGCCCTTGAAGCCCAGCATCTCGCCCACGGCCATGCGCAGCAGGTTGCGATCCACCGCCGGCATGCGCTCCAGCCGCCAATGCTTCGAGTTCTGCACCAGCAGTTCGTCGATCTTCTCCTGGTGCGCCACGGCCACGCGGAACAGATCCTCCGCAAAGCCGCGCACCTCGGGCTCCACATCGTCGCCGGCCTTCCAGAACGTGGCCCGCACCTGGTCGGGAGTCTGCTTGCCGATGTCTGCCTGAAACAGCATCTGCATCGCCAGCTCGCGCGACTTGCGCCGCGGTCCGGCGGTCAAGCGGCGCCGCCTTGCTCAAGTTTGCGGCGCAGGCTCACCATCTCGATGGCCGCCACGGCAGCCTCAAATCCCTTGTTCCCGGCCTTGATGCCGGCGCGGTTCAGCGCCTGCTCCAGCGTCTCGCAGGTCAGCACGCCAAAGCTGTGCGGAATCCCGGTCTCCTGTTGCGATTGACCGATGCCCCGCGCCACTTCGTTGTAGATGGCCTCGTAATGAGCCGTCTCGCCGCGCAGCAAACAACCTAAAGTCACGATCGCGTCCACCCGGCCCACATTCGCCACCGTCCGCGCCGCCGCGGGAATCTCCCACGCGCCCGGTACGCGAACCAACTCAATATCCGCCCGCTTCGCGCCGCTGCGCAGCAATGCGTCCAGCCCCCCTTCCAGTAGCCGCTCGGTAATCACCGCATTCCAGCGCGCCACCACAATCGCAAACTTCATCCCCGCCGCGCTGAGATCGCCTTCCACCGCCACCGGCTTGCCGCGCAGCGGATCGGTCCAGGCCCAGAAGCTGAACGCGAATCCCGGCTCCGGCTCCGCGGTAAAGATGCGCGACTTCCAGTGGGTCTGGGTGATCGCCGAGAGCCGCGCGGCCTCTGGATCGCCGCCTTCCGTGCGCAGCCAGTTCGCGGCGGCCTGGTGCACGACATCGAGCCCGGTCACCTCCACCAGCACATCGGCGGTCGAGGGGAATTCGCCATCCACAAACTCCAGATTGCCCAGCGGAGCCAGAAACGCCGCGCCGCGACTCGATTCCTCTTTCCATCCAACCCCGGAGGCAAACCCCAGCGCCGAAAAAAAGCTCGCCAGCCGGTCATAGACCACTCGGCTGCCGGCAGGACGAAGGAAGGAGATCCCCTTGATCATGCTTTGATTCTATCGTGCGGAGTTGGCTCTGTCCTTCCCCACTCCATTGCATCGGCCGACAGGAAAAGCCAGCGCGGGCCGGCCTCTCTGCTTCAAACTCGATGGCCTGAAGGCTACGTGGTAGACCGCGGCTTCACCACGATGGCCGTGGCCGGAACGATGCTTCCGCTACCCGTATAGGTGCAGCCGACGTCGTTGCCTCCGGCGGAAACCGGCGTGCAGGCAGGCAGGTTGGGTGCGATCTGCTGCGTGTCGACGGGCGGCGTCGCTGGAGTCACGTTGGCGGGGATGCTGACGTAGTGGATCAGATTGTCGCCGGCCGTGGAAACAAAAAACAGCGCGTCATCCGGCGTGAACGCGCCTGTCAGCGGTGCCGTGATCGCCGCCGCCGAGCTTCCGCCAAGCGTTACATAACCCACCGTGCCCGCCGCGCCACTTGTGCCCGGAATGTAGTACGGCAGCGAAGCGCCGGGCGTGGTGCCGTTGTAGGTGATGAAGGCCAGCGTGGACGCGGGCGACGCCACCACTTGGTTCACGGCCGTGGCGGTGGCGGCGATCTGCGTCTGGTTCAACGTGGTTCCAATCACCATGGGCGACAGGGGATCGCCAAGGGCGAGCGGGTTGTTGTCGGAAGACGGAGGCAGACAATTGAATGCCGGGATGGTGACCCCGATGTCCGACAGGGTGATGCCGCCGCCGGAGGTCGATGCGCCCAGGATGTGGTTGCCATCCGTGGTTGCGGCCAGAACATCGGTCTCCGCGTTCACCGAATTGTCCGGCGTTGGCCCCTGCGGATAGAAGAGCATGCTGGCCGTGTCCCCTACCGTGCCCGAGGGGCACCAGGTGTGCGCCACGGTGGGATTGCCGCTCAGAAACGCGCCCACGCTGGGGATGGTAATCGCCAGGTTCTGCGCGCCCGGATTCCCCGCCCCGGAACTGGCCAACGGGTAGGTCGTCCACCCGGTGTTCACGTTGTAGACATAAAGCGTATCGCTGTGGCCGGTCCCCAAAGATGCACTGTCGGTGATGTACAGCGTCTTCGAATCCGGCGTCCAGGCGGCGGCATTGCCCATGCCGCCAAACGTCGTGGCGCTTGAAGAGGCGATGCTGTACAGATAGAAGACCTGCCGCACCTGATCGTTGATGAGCAGTTGCGCGTTGCTTGGTGAGACGGCCAGAACCACGCCCGGCACGGTGGGGTCCTGCTTGCCGAGTGTGTTGGAACCGACGCTGAAGTACATCAACTCGTGCTGTGACCCGAAGTAAAGATTGGTGCCGTTTCGGTCCATCACCATCGAGTTCGGTACATACGGCAGACGCACCGTCGAGCCCACCGTGCCGCTGAGCAGCTCCACGGGAATAAAGTACTGCGACTGGCCGGGCGCCGAGAACCACACGTAGTCGCTGGCGGTCCCGGGGGTGGTGATCTTCACCGGGTTCGAGGATATGGAGAGACCGGTTCCATACAAGCCCGTCACATTGATTGGAGCCGGATTGCAGGTGGTCGGCTGGCAGATGGCATACACCGACGCCACGCCGGGGAAGTTGGTTGTGACGCCACCGGAGGCGCCCGCGGTGATGTCGATCGGATCGGTGGACTGGTAGTCCAGCGTTAGACCGGTAATGGCATGCCCTTGCGTGTCGATGACGTTGGTGGTCACATTCTGCTGCACGCCCTGGGTGATCGTTCCCACCGTCCCTCCGTTGGCCAGGGTCACGCTGATCGACTGCGGCGGGCAGGTCGAGAAATACCCGGCCGTCGAACTCCCGCCGGCCACCGAAGCGGTGATCACCGTGGTGCCCGGCTGCTCGGCGGTAATCTGGTTGGTCTCTGCGTTGATCGAGGCCACGGCTCCGGTGCCGACATTGTAGCTGAGAGTGCCCAGGGGCAACGAGCAATCGGGGATCGAACTCAGGCTCATGCCGGGGGGAAGTGGGCAGGCAAGGTTCGGTGAGGAAGCGCCAGTCACCGAAGGCGGCGCGCAGAACAATTGCTGCTGGTTGTTGCTTCCCACAAAGCATGCCTGGACGTCGAGCGGGTTCGGCCACAGGGTACCCTGCGAAAGGCAGGACTGCGGCCCGGCAAGGGTGACTGAGGTCACCTGCGCATGAACGTAAACCTCCACCGGGTTGGAGGTCACCGAATTCGCCGAGGCCGTGATGTACGCCGTGCCGTAGGGCAGACCGCCGGTCTCCGGAAGCGGATTCGGCTTGTTGCAGTAGGTATAAGGCGCAATGCCGCCGCCGGTATTCCGGTTCCACGTGCCCGCGCAGAGGTTGCCTGTCGGCGAGATGTCCACCAACTGGTTGTTGGTGGTGCCGTAGGTATACGTGCTCGCGCTCGCCGCCGTGCCCTTGCACGTCTTGGCCGAGGGCGCCGACACCTGTTGCGTCTGCCCGAACGCGAGCGAAATCCCCGTCGTCTGCGGCGACAGGAAGATGGACGCCACGTCCGTGTCCTTCAACCCGTAGCCCAGGCCGTTGCAATAGTTCCCCGCCGGATTGCGGTAGCAGCCAGTGATCGAAATCCCGGCCGGCATGGCCACACACAACAAACAGACAAGCGTCAAAAACCGCCGCATGAATCCTCCCCGCCCCGCCTCTTCGAACCGCGGAACGGTCTCTCCGAAATCCGTCAGAAAATTGGGTTATAGCACTCTCAGAAATCCTGTTGACCGGAACCACTGCCCTCAACCCGCCGCGACCCTGTCGAGCGACGGCCCTCGATTCCGGTCCCAAAATCCACATTCTCTCTGAAAATGCTCTCTAGCGGCCCGTCGACAGGCCCATAGCTGCATTACTGGCGGGAAATCCGCTCCCATGACCGGCTCCCGGCGGTACGCTCTTCCCTGCAGCCAGTCGGCGGAACCCGCTCTCAAATCTCCAATGAAAAGTGTATCAGGGCAGGGCCGTCCCCTGCAGATACCCGCTAGGCGCACGGCCCGATTCCCGACCCTGCTCTCAATAGACTCCGCCGCGCGCGGATGGGGAGCAAACTCAGTTCCCCGGCGGCATATACCGCGCAAACCACTCCACCGCCCGCTCCATCACGTCCCGCACGTGCGCCGGATCCACGAACCCGTGCCCTTCGTTGGGGTAGACCACCAGTTGCGTCGGAACATGCTGGTCCCTGAGCGCGTGCCAGAACTCGTAGGACTGCGGCGCCGGGCACTCCCCGTCCCGGTCCCCCACCACCACCAGCGTCGGCGTCCGCGCCTGCTTGATGAAGTTGATCGCCGAACTCTTCGCGTAAACTGCCGCATCGTCGTACACCGACGCGCCAAAATAAGGAATCATCCACTGGTCGATCGAGTTCTCCCCGTAATAGCTCTGCCAGTCCGAGATCCCCGCGCCCGCAACCGCCGCCTTGAACCGCTGCGTCTGGGTCACGGCAAACATGCTCATGAAACCGCCGTAGCTCCACCCGGCAAGGCCCACGCGATTGGGGTCCACGGGGTACTTCGCCAGCACCGCATCCACTCCGGCCAGAATGTCGCGCAGGTCGCCGTACCCGAAGTCCTTGCGGTTGGCCTGCGTAAACTCCTCGCCCTGCCCGTAGCTGCCGCGCGGATTGGGAAGCAACACAAAGTAGCCGAGCGCGGAGAACGCTGCCTCGCCCAACCCTCCGCCCCCGCCCCAGTGCGCCACCACCGCCGCGGCTGGGCCGCCGTGTACCTCCACGATCATCGGATACTTCTTCGCGGGGTCATAGTCTTTCGGCAGCATCAGCCAGCCCTGTACGTGGAACCTATCGCTCTTCCACGAAAGCGAGACCGACTTGCCCCACCCCGGTTCCACCCCATCGTTCAGGTGCGTCAATTGGATCACGCCCTCCAGGCCCGCTGTCATCACCGTCCCCGGCTTGGCTTCATACACCTCCACCGGGTGGTCGAACGTGCTGGCGCGAAACACGAACAGTGAGCGATCGGCCGTAGACGACAGGCTCAGTTCCATCTCCCCATCCCCCACGCCGCCCGGAATGCTGAAAATCGGCGCACCAAAGCTCGTGGCCACGCTCTCACTGGTCCGGTCGCCTTGCAGCCGAAACCGCACCAACTGGCTGTTGCCGCCCGCCAACTCGCTCACAAAAATATGGTCGTCGTCGCCCCACTCGATCCACGCCGGCGACGTAGGCCGCTGCGGCGTAAGATCTACCGGCTGCCCTCCATCGGCGGAGACAATCCACACATCCCCGCCCGTCGAGCCCTGGTCGCTCATCAACCCGCCGATGAACGCAATCGCCTTCCCGTCCGGCGACCACCGCGGCACAGCAATCTGCAATCCGTGCAGGGCCCCGGAAACCTCCGCCGGCACCAGAATCGCGACTGGCGCGCCGCCCTGCTCCTGCGTATACAGCTTCGCCACCCACCAGTTGTTCTCTCCCGGCGGATCGGCCGCCACATACGCCAGCCCCTTCGAATCCGGCCGCCAGTCGAACTCATACACATGCTGGTTGGCGGGCGTGAGGAAATTGAAGAGCGGTATGAGGTTTCTCCCCGTGGAAGCCAAGAGACGATTCGACGTTGGCGCCGAACTATCCTCCCCATTCCAGTTTGGAGGGACGGTTACATCGGCAACCCGCTGAATCTCCACCCCATCCTCGCCGATCACCCCCGACGGCGGCTTCATCGCCGCCAGCGCCCCAGCCGGCCGCGTCGCTCCCTCCACATAAAGGAAGGCCACGCTGTGCCCGTCCGGCGAAAAAGCCGGCGCATCGACCTCGCCTTTCAGCTCCGTCAGCCGCCGCGCCACGCTCCCGTCCACCCGCGCAAAATATAAATCCGTCTGCTCGCCCGGCCTGGCGCAATCTGAAAAGAATGCCAGCCCCTGGGCGTCCGGCGACCACGCGATCTCCCCCTCGTGACAGTGCTGCTCGGGCTTGGCCGCGGCCGTCACCCGCTCGCTCTTCTCCAGGTCCTTCAGCGGGGCCACGCGAATCTCCGCACCGTCCTTCCCATACTTCACCCAGGCCAGCCTCTTGCCGTCCGGCGACACCGCCACCTGCCCCATCCCCCGGCCCCGGTTCAGCCCCTTCAGCACCTCATCGATATGCGCCCGGTCGGGCGCCTGCGCCGCCGCCGAATCCTGCGCCGCGGCAGCGTGGGAATCCTGCGCCTGCGTATAGGAAAGGTTGAAAACCGAGCCCAGAATCAGGGCAGCGCCCGCAATCAGCCCGGAGCGACGAGATTTGCGAAGCCGAGTCAAAAACATATCGAAATGCTATCAGGCGCAATCCGCCGCTGCGGAAGCCCGCCAGGGTCTCAGCCTGACCCAGAATCGCCTCAAAAAAAAGACAAGAATACTTGACATTATTCGGCAGTATATGTAAAGTAGTCTTGTCTTTTAGGAAAGGACACTCGTCATGATCTTGCTCAACAAGCAGTCGAGCCCACTGCAACGGTGGACTCTACGCGCCTTCACCATCAACTTCCTTTTGCTGGTCGCCCTCAGCACCTTCGCCCGCATGGTTTTCGAGCACAGCCATCCCGGCAAGGCGATCATTTATCTGCTCTCCTTCCTGCCGGCCATCCCCGTTGTAGGCATGGTGGCCGTGATTGGGCGCTACCTTTCGCGGGAGACCGATGAGTTCGTCCGCATGCTGGCTACCCACTCCCTGCTCTGGGCCCTGGGCGTCACCATGGTCGCGGATACGATTCTCGGCGCGCTCAATCAGTACAACTTCCTGCCCGGCTTGTTGCCGGTGCTGAACATCGAACTGTTCTGGATCACCGCCCTGATCGCCCTGCACATCCAGTTATGGAGGAACCGATGAAGAACCGGCTTCGCGTCCTCCGCGCCGAGCGTGGCTGGAGCCAGGCCGACCTCGCCGCCCGCCTCCAAGTCTCCCGCCAATCCGTCAACGCCATTGAAACCGGCCGCTTCGATCCCAGCCTGCCCCTTGCCTTCAAGCTCGCAAGGCTCTTCGGAACCACCATCGAGTTCATCTTCGCCGACGACCCAAGCGCCTTCCAATGACCCCCGTTGAGGATGCGTCCGCTCAGAATCGTTCAGGTGTTCCCTGGTCCGCCAATCGGCCATCGACAATATAAGCAAAATTGCTTATTCTTAACTCGTGAAGAGCAGCGAGTTCAAGCGGTGGCTGGCAGCACAAGGAGCCACCTTCAGGCCGGCCAAGGGTTCGCACTTGAAGGTGGAATTGAACGGCAAAACCTCCTTTCTTCCAATGCACAGCAAAGAACTCAAGACGGGCCTTGTTGTGAGCATCAAAAAGTAGCTAGGGCTCAAATAGGAGGATTATGTTGCGCTATCCAGCACACTTTGAAGCGGCTAAGGAAGGCGGGTTTGTTGTCACCTTCCCCGACATCCCCGAGGCGATTACCCAGGGCGAAAGCGTGGAAGATGCTCTGCTCCATGCCGCCGACGTTCTGGAATCGGCTTTGGATTACTACATCGAGGAGGGCCTTCCCATCCCCGCTCCCTCCAAACCCAAGCGCGGCCAACACTTGGTTGAGTTGCCGGCCAGTTACACCGCCAAAATCCTGCTCCTGAACGAAATGGCAGCGCAGAAAGTGCGACCGGCGGAATTGGCGCGGCGCTTGAAGGTGACGCCGCAAGAGGTAACCCGGTTGATTGACGTTCACCACACGACAAAAATCGACGGCATCGCTGGCGCGCTGAAGGCCCTCGGGAAAACCATGGAGATTCGCGCCATATGAAGCAACTGCGAGCCTGCGCCTCGCTGAATTGCTAGCTGGCTGAGCCGCCGACTCGCTACCCCGCCGCCGCATGAATCGCCAGCAGCCTTTCCAGCAGCGGCTTAAGCAGCTTCAAATCCAGCGCATTCGCCCCGTCCGACTTGGCGTTCGCCGGGTCGTCGTGAACCTCCAGAAACAGTCCGTCGATCCCCGCCGCCACCGCCGCCCGCGCCAGCAGCGGAATGAACTCCGGCTGGCCGCCGCTCACCCCGCCCGCCGCCGAAGGCTGCTGCACCGAGTGCGTCCCGTCAAACACTACCGGCGCCAGACGCCGCATCACCGGCAATGAGCGAAAATCCACCACCAGCGTGTTGTACCCGAAGCTCGTCCCCCGCTCGGTCAGAAACACCCGCTCGTTGCCCGTCGAGCGCACCTTCTCCACCGGGTGCTCCATATCCCACGGCGCCACAAACTGCCCCTTCTTGATGTTCACCGCGCGCCCCGTCTTGCCCGCGGCCACCAGCAGGTCGGTCTGCCGGCAGAGGAACGCCGGAATCTGCAGCACGTCCACTGCCTCAGCCGCTATCTCACAATGGCCGGGCTCATGCACGTCGGTCAGCACCGGCAGCCCCGTATCCTTGGCCAGCCGCCCCAGAATCCGCACGCCCTCCACCAGCCCCGGCCCGCGAAAGCTCTTCACGCTGGTCCGGTTCGCCTTGTCGTAGCTGGCCTTGAAGATGAACGGAATGCCCAAGTCCGCCGCAATCCGCTGGATCGCGTCCGCCATGGTCCGCACGTGCGCCTCGCCCTCGATCACGCATGGTCCGGCGATCAGGAACAGTTGTCCCTCGCCCACGTGCACCGGCCCGATTTCAAAGCAGTTGCTCACGATGCCGATTCTACCCTGCCGGCCAACGCCACCCGGCACAGCCGTTGTGTTTGCGCGGCAATGGCCGCCTGCCGCCGGCAAGACAGGGAATCTCCGCCGGCCCTGCGCCGCTCCCCACAGCCTGCGGTCTTCTCCTCAGCGCCTTTCGCCCCGCTCCCGCCTCAAGGTGGCTGGGAACAACTCCACCGGGTTGACGGCGCCAGGGTCTGTTCACACAGGAAGACACTGATCCACATGGCTCCTAGACCACTCCCAAAGCGCCCGGTCCAGCGCGTGCAGAGCTGTCGGACCGGGAAGTTCGTCTTGCGGTTCGACGATCCCGCGCTCCGCCAGCCGCTTGCAAAAGGCCACGTATTCGGTATAGAACTCCACATCGTGCCGCGCGTGCCCCAGCGCTTCCAGAGCGCGAAAATCCAGCACGTTGTACCGTTCCGGCGCAATTGCCGCCAGAATCGCCGAGGCGATGGAAAGGTCGATGCCGCGCAGCGACGTCAGAGCCTCGACCGCGTCCCGCACCGATGTTTCGGGAGAAGCTGCAATCGCCAGAACCCTCTTGATCTTCGCCTCGCTGTTGCCAACCAGGTAATGAACCATCCGTTCCGACTTCCAGCGAACGATCACCTCCAGGTTGACCAGCGAGTAGTCTCCGCCGCGGATCGCTGCCCCGGCTTCAAACGCTGCCTTCTCCAACTGTTGTTCGCGTGCGCCGGCTTTCTCCCAATACTGCTCCGCCAATTGCTGAAGTTCCGATTCTGCGGGTTGAAGTTCAAAGTGAGCCATGACGTCGGGTCCTCCGTACATGAAAGCGATGCCACAATAGGCCCCGCAAAAAGCCATTGTCAATCACGAAAAGAACACTCCGCGGGATGGACCCCGGAATCGGAGACCGGGCTGCCCAAATGGGAGGTCCGACGGGCGCAGAGTTCGTGCCCAAGGTCACGCTGCGAACAGCGCCCTCAGAGGCTTCAAACCTGTACCGGCCGCCCGTCGCCGCAAGCCCGCCATTCGTCCCATCATCGGATGGAGGTCCAAACTTCGCCGCCTCCCGCCGCTCCACCTGCAGGCATACTGCAAATTCGATGAGAAATGCCATTCACAATGGTAAAATGCCATTATGTCTACCACCGTTGAGATCGACAAAGCCGGCCGCGTCGTCGTCCCCAAAAAGTTCCGCGATGCCCTCCACCTCACCCCCGGCACCCGCCTCAAAATCGACCGCACCGGCGACACGCTGACGCTGGAGCAGGATTTCCCTGAACCCAAGCTGGAGATGATCGACGGATTATGGGTGATGACCGACGGGCCTCCAGCGGATATCGATATTCCTAAGTTGATTCGCCAGGGTTACGAGGAGCGCCACAAGAGAATCATGGAAGGCAGTGGGCTGGAGTGAGAGTTTTTCTGGATACTTCTGTGCTGGTCGCCTCAGCGCGGAAATCGGACCAGCGTTATCAGGTCAGCCGCGGCGTGCTGATGCGGTGCCATCCCCAGGACTCATTCTGCGCCGCCCTTACCTTGGCCGAACTCTACGCATCCCTCACCGGCATGCGTCCCCCCAACCGGTTTAGGCCGGAGCAGGCGATCCTCGTCATTGACCAAGTCAAAGCCAGCCTGCAATGCGTCACCCTTACCGCCGAAGAAGCATTCCAGACAGTCCACCGCACGGCGACTTTGAAGCTACCGGGAGGAATTATCTATGATGCCTTGCTGATGGCATGCGCGCGAAAAGTGAATTCTGAGCGCATCTACACTTGGAACGAAGAGCACTTCCGTATGGTCGCCCCCGACCTGGCGAACCGGATCGTTACGCCGTAAGGAAAAAGCGATTGTGAAGCCATAAATCCCTAGCCAAAGATATTTGAAATTTAGGGGTATTTACTTCACGCCACCAGACACAACAGGTTGTGGTTTGACCAAGGTTGCAAACGGGACGGGGCCAACCTGCACGGCTTGTTGAGCCAATCGATAGAACAGTTTGCCGCGAGATTTGGATGTGCGGCGGTGGAATCGAAAGGTGAACTCGTCCAAGTAATGGTCCAGATGCTCCGGTCCAATCGCCCCCTAACGTTTATGAGGGTGCGAACGCGGTGAAGGCGTTCCGGAGGTGAATACCCAATGGGTGAGATGCAAAACCGGCCTTTTCGTAACCAACACGCAGCTCAGGAACCGGAAGGTTGTCCGCTTCTACAACCAGCGTGGCAAGGCAGAGCAATGGATCAAGGAAGGCAAGCAGGCGGTAAAAATGACGCGGCTAAGCTGCCACCGGTTTTCCGGCAATGAGGCTCGGCTGTGGCTCAACATTCTCGCCTACAACCTGGGCAACCTGTGGCGGCGCCTGGCTCTGCCCGGTGGGATCAAAGACTGGCCTCTGACCAGTTTGCAGCAGAGATTAGTGAAGACGGGAGGGCGGCTGGTCAAGCATGCACGGTACTATTGGCTGATGCTGGCGGACGGACACCTGACGCGAATACGGTTTGCGGCGATTTTGTGAAGGATCGCGATCTTGCCGCTTCCGGCAAACTAAGGAATTGGTGGGATACAACACGGATCGAATCGTTGAGAACCAAGGAGGATGGAGCAGTGTCTGTAACATCGGCCAGGAGGGCTCTCGATTGCGCGGGCGAACCCAGGAGGGCGCAGAATCGCCCCGTTTTTTGCCTGCAAATGCAGCTCCGGTCTTGCCGTTCCACTCAGGAGCAGTACAATTCAGTCAAATCGGATCCGAAAAGGGAGATTCCGGTTTACAACTCCATCCGCCCCCACTCCAGCCTGAAAGCGCTCACGCCCGACAGGTATACTTCAACCGCCTGCCGGAGTCCCTGGCACCCTGAACCAAAAGCAAGAACTTCCACTTAAGGAAAAAGCAAAAACTGTCCGAACTACCGGGACCACCTCTCGTGATCGGATCGCTCGACGCGCATCCAGGACAGGTTCGTAAGTTCGAGACCAACCACAAAGAGGAACAAATCATGGAGAGTCGCCACTTGGTTCATCGCCAGCTCCGAATTTCAGCCATCACCTGTGCGCTGGTTCTCGCCGCAGCCGCCATGGCGCAGGATCTTCCCACCGCCAAACCTGAATCGGTTGGCCTTTCATCGGAGCGACTCGATCGCATCGGGACGGTGGTCGCGCAGAGCATCGCCGACAAGCAAATCGCGGGCGCGGTGACCATGGTTATTCGCCACGGCCACGTGGCGTGGTTTAAGGCCCAGGGCATGAGCGATCGCGAGGCTGGCAAAGCCATGCAGCCCGATACCATGTTTCGCATCTGCTCCATGAGTAAGCCCATCACCAGCGTCGCGGTCATGGTGCTCTACGAAGAGGGCCGCTTCCAGTTAGACGACCCTGTCTCGAAATACCTGCCGGAGTTCAAAAGCCCCAAGGTGCTCGTCAAACCTGCCTCCGGTCAGCCTTACTCCATCCCTGCCACCCGCGAGATCACCATCCGCGATCTCTTGCGCCACACATCCGGTCTTACTTACAACTGGAACGAGGACCTCGGCAAGGTGTACAACGATGCCAACGTTGCCAGCGGATTGCTTCCCTACGACGGTACGATCGGCGACAGTGTAAAGCGCCTCGCGGCGTTGCCACTACTCTTCAACCCCGGAGAACGATGGGAATATAGTCTCGGAGTAGACGTTCTGGGACGCCTGGTTGAAGTCGTCTCCGGCAAGCCGCTGGACGAATTCTTCCGCGTCCGCATATTCGAGCCGCTGGGCATGAGAGACACTTACTTCTTTCCGCCCGACAACAAACTCGATCGTCTTGCCACCACCTACAGCTACGAGGACAACAAAGGATTGAGCCGTGTTCCCGACGGTTCTGTCACTGAAGGACTCCTCGTCTATTCGGCCGACTATCCGTACCGCGGACCCAGGAAGCTATTCTCTGGCGGTGGCGGGCTGGTCTCAACCGCATCTGACTATGCCCGCTTCTGCCAGATGATGCTGGACAATGGCAAGGTGGGACAAAGTCGCTTGTTGAGTCGTAAGTCAGTCGAACTAATGACCTCCGATCAACTTGGCAAGATAAGTCCGGATCAGGGCTTTGGGCTGGGCTTCGGCGTGTCCGGAGTCAAAGGACCCCTCTCTGAGCTGGGATCAGTCGGGGCATATAACTGGGGAGGTTTTTTCTACACCGGTTTCTCGATTGATCCCAAGGAGCAGATGATCGTGATCTTCATGGCCCAGCTCCACCCGGCGGGCAGCGTGGACATTGAACAAAAAGTCCAGACGCTGGCCTATCAGGCTATCAACGACTAGCGTCTTATCTCCGTAGTACGTTTGAAGAATAGTACTGTCATCCTGAGCGTAGTAGGCTGCTGTGGAACTGGCCCGTCATCACGCTGTGTATTCGGTCTTGAACCAGGAAATCGCGGCCAAGAAGTCTTTTGGAGATTCTTGCTGTCTTCGGGAAAGATTCGGCTGTGCCGTGTCGATAGAGGCAAGAAGAGCAGATTTGGGGCATCATTCAAACTCAGCGGCTCAAGAAAGGCGAGGCGATGAGCAGAGGGCTAGCGGCGGGAGTTGGGTTGTTGGTGGTGGGTGCGGTGTTGCTGGCAAGCCCGGCAGCGCAGGCCCAGGAGCATGTGCGGCTGATGCCGCAGTTGGGAACTGAATCAATCCACTCCGTGGCCTTCTCCCCGGATGGCCGATCTGTGCTCACCAGCAATAGCAAGACAGCGCGGCTTTGGGATGTGGCCTCCGGGCGGCAGATTCGCTCCTTCGCTGGGCATAAAGATGCGGTCTATTTATAAATCGCTGCTTAGTGTGATTCTGCATGATCAATTCGCCGGGCATAGCTCCGGGGAACTTTTTGTTTCGGCCGCTCCGTCTGCTTGATCGAAGCGGGCAGGCGCGGCTGGTGTCAGCTGTGAAGGCGCAAGATGCCGGGTGCCCCAGCGGCTCGCCCGCCGCGGCGGAGGGGAGCGCCGGCCGATGAAGGGAGCCTCAATTTCCTCCCGCCGCTCATGGCCGCAGATGGAGCAAGCCCGCCGGTGCCGCCCAAGGCTGACCATTGCGTCCGAATGGTGCTGTTGGATCATGTTGCGATTGTGGCCTGACAGGTGCTTGGTTGCAAGGTGTCCTGCTTCGTTCGAACCGCACCAGCCGCCAGCAGGCATTGCTCGAAAGCGAAATGGCCGCCGCCCGCGAAGTGCAGCAGGCCATCCTTCCCGAGCAGGTCGAGTCGGTTCCCGGATTCACGGCGGAGAGCGAATACCCGCCAGCGCGGGAGGTGGGCGGCGACTTCTTCCAGATCATTCCACACAAGACTGACGGCAGCCACGGCACGCAGGATGACGGCCTTTGGCACTGCGGCAGAGTGTTCGCATGCCTGCCGCCCGCGGCACCATGCAAAGCAAAGGCCGGCCCTGCACTTTCAGGGTGTCCAGCACAAACTCCCCGGCATCGGGCAACAATGTCCTCTGTCCCATCGGCATTTGCGAGAGACCGCCAGAGCTTGCCTCTGTCCCACGCCCTCCGGCTGCCCCTGGGGAGTATCACCAAACGTGCGGATGAACCCAATTCAGACGAGCGAACCCACGGCCGCTACAATCGCGATCTAACACTGCTTCTGCGCTCAGGTATCATTCAGAGAGTATTGGCTCCGGGCAGTTCGGCTGCCGGGAATGGCCACGTGAAACCAAGAGCTTGGGCCCGGACTGGATTTCGGTTCAAGGGGGCGTCATTACCATGGAGCGCAGTTCGGGACACGGCCACAAGTGGTCGAGTGAGCAGGCCGCCGAGCTGTTTCAGGCGATGGTCGACTGCCTTGACCAAAATCGACACGTGTACTTTCTTTCCGTAGATTCCGGCGGACACATCATCGGGTGTAACCATGCCATGGCGCACCTTCTTGGCCTGAGTTCGGACGAATTCCAGGCCGAAAGCATCTGTAACAAGCTTACTGAGTCTGATGCTGCGAGACTCAACGAGCGACTTAGTACTGCAGTTGTAACTAATGGGCAAGAAGCAGAAGCTGTTGTTTTCGAAAGTGAAAGATGCGTGCCAGGAATTGGTGATGTCTTCGCCAGTCAGACCAATGCAGAAGATGATCCAGGCCGTGCCAGCCGCTGCGCAGCACGGAAGCGAGCAAATGCCGGATTTCCGGTACGCTGAGGGGAACCTTCTTGGCGGAAGGTTTTTTTCTCCCCGGCGCGCAGCACCGCCAGAACGGCCAGAGCCAGCATGGCGAGGGTGATGTGCCGGTACCAGCCCTGCCAATGCCGGACTTCGTAATGATCCAGTCCGCACTCGCCCTTGGCCATCTGAAAGGCGCTCTCGATGGCCCAGCGCCGTCCGGCCACGGCCACCAGGGTTTTCAGAGTGCTTTGCTTTTTGCGGGCATAGGTGAAATAGAAGGCGTACTCGGGTTCGGTCTCCAGGCTGCGCCGCACCAGCAGAGCTTGTTCCCAACTCTCGCGCTCCGCCCAGGGCATCAGGGCCCAATCGTAGAGCCTTTCCCCCTTGGCGCCTGAGCCTGCCGCAAGACGTTTCCAGGCCCGTTTGGGCAACTGGTTGGCGATTTCGTCGACGCGGTGCTGGCGCATATCCTGCCGCCATAAGCGCTGGTCCGCGGCTACCGCCAACACATAGGGCTGGCGGCGCTCTTCCAGCCAGCGGCGTAGCTTGCTGTCCCGGCCATAGACTTCATCTCCGGCCACCCAGCCGCAGGACACACCGGACTGGAAGGCTCGCTCCAGCATCTGCCGACCCAACATCGGCTTGGTCTGAAACTCCATCTCGTCGGGAATGCCGGCCGCCTGGCGGCGTGCGCCGTCTTCGGCCCAACTCTGGGGAAGATACAACTCGCGATCCAGCAGCGCATAACCCCGCTCGCCGGCATAACCGAGAAACACGCCGATCTGGCTGTTTTCGATCCGCCCTGCCGTACCGCTGTACTGTCGCTGCACCCCGGCAGAATGCGTGCCCTTCTTCAGAAATCCGGTCTCGTCCAGAATCAGAACCGCATCCGGGCTGCCCAGCTTGTCCTGCACATACTCGCTCAGCCGCGCCTGCAGCGCATCGGCGTCCCAGCGTGCCCGGCCCAGCAAATATTGCATCCCGTAAGGTGACGCGTCGCCCACACACTCGGCCACCTGCCAGCCGTTTTTGCGCTCGCAGCCGCTCAACAGACCTTCCAGATAGGCCAGACTGCGTTCCCGCACTTCGGATCGCGCAAACAGATCCCCCATCCGCTGATGCGCGCGCATCAACTCGCCCTTCCAACCTCGGATCGTCTTCTCCATCGCCTACGCGGAGAGCCTGCCTGAGCGCCTTCAGTCTATCATTTAGTTACAACTGTAGTACTAGAGTCCCGTGGCCACGCCCGCGAAGGCGGCCTGGGTGGCAAAGCCGATCGCAGCGCAAAAGAAGAGAGTGTCCAGATTAAGCACGATCGCAACGGAAGCATTCTTGGCCGTCAGATCAAGAGCCGTGATGGTTTCCCACTTGACTCCGGCGGGCGTGTAAGTGCTGGCCGCATCGGTTTGGCCTATATAGGCCAGACTGTCGTCGACATAGGCATTATTACGGGAACTCGGTGCTAACAGAGGTTGCCACAACCCATTCTCAACGAACTACCAGATTATCGCCGAATGCGCGGTTCTTCAAGTGGGCTGGAACGTAGGGGTCTTCCGCGGCGGCCGCAATGAGATCGGATGGCCCGTGATACTGCATCTGGTCAAGCTTGCCGGTTAGAACAAGGCCGTCCTGCTGTGTTGCTAATTGGCGCAAGGTAGGCAGGACGATTCTCACCCTGCTGAGTTGCAAACCGTGCACGGGTGCGGTTCTTGGTGTGATTCGGGAAACTCGTCTGCTTGATACGAGGGTTAAAGAGTTCCAGCCACCTGAAGGACCAGTCGCCATTGCAATCGTTGATCGACTTCAAGCAATACTCCGGCCCCAAGCAGTTGTGTTTGTAGGATTCCACCACCACGCTGTCGTCTTCTGGGTCATCGTCTCCCAGGACGTTGTCGCTGGCCAGGGCGTCTTCACCCACGAGACGGACGCCGGCGGCGTCATCCTCCTGCCGCCGCCGGGCGGGGCGAGACACCAAATCCCGCCAGGTGTCCTCAACCAGCATCTTGGGAATGTCGACCATCGAGGTCACCAACAGATGGAAATGCCAGGGAACCTCCATACCGTGAGACCGGGGCTTCCGCTCCTTGCCGGCAACGAAGCAGATCTGGGTCCGCAGAGTCCTCTCGATGATATTGAGCCATTCCTTCAACTTCGCGTCGGCGGTCTCGCTCCTGACGTTCCAAGGGAACGTCAGGGTGATGAACCACTGCCAAGCGACGGGCCGGAACCACTTTGCAGCGGCGTCGACCACCAGGCGATCCCGCTCGGGGATCAGGTTGTACCAGAGGTGCTTCTCACTCATATCCATGCTCCTGTTCTGCGGCCGGCTCCAGGTTGTCTGGTCACTTTCATGACCTCCCGAGTCGGCCTGGGTTGTGTAGGCACACGTTGTCCTATGCCCATCTGAGGTCGTTGGAGGGATCGGGTATTCCACCGCTCCGACGGGATCAACAGCACCCTAAGAGCCCCTCCGGCCAGTTCCCCCGACAGTGCGTATTCGCGCCGTGATTCAAGGAAACCCGCCAACCGGCTGATCGAGCAGGTTCCAAATGGACACCTGCGTCGAACATGTACCCAGTCTGAAGCACTGCTGATGTCTACCAAAGCTTCGAGGTCGTCAGCTTCCTCAACCGCGCCAATGCCGCTGATGTGCGTGTCTATCGATGAGGGCATCGAGTTCACGTGAATCGAACCGGATCTCGCCTGCAATGCGGATGGGGTTGATCTGACCGGTCTTGACGAGCCAGTCGATCTGATCCTGGCTGAGGTGAAGTACGGCGGGGAGTTCCGTCGGTTGGTAGAGCCGGCGGTCCGACTGAATGGGCATACTGCCTCCTGTAAAGAACACTGCATCAGGAAGGTCAAGTAGCCAAAGCTATGGCCCGCAAATCAGTGCGCGGCCGAATGAGATGGGTACTTCGCCTTCCATCTGCAGACTGCATCAGAGGCACCGATCTGCCAAAGGCTCGATCAAAAATGGCAATGATTGACTCAGGGCAGGTAAGCACATTTGCTGCCCTCGATCTGCCGTTCGTCTGGCTAATACGGGCTTATCTGTAAACAGTTGCCAAGAAGCAACAATATGAATCCACTGGACTTGCTAGCCATTTGCAGGCCAAATCAGGTATTGTTGCGAAATGGCGACCAATGACCCCATCAAGAAGTTTGCCGAGCAGGCACTCCAAGTAGAACGTGTGCTTGGAGAGCACGGCTTGAGTGGCAACGCCGCCAGGGTACTCTACATTCTCGACGCAGCGAGAAGGCTCGAAGGGGTTACACAGAAGCAGGTCGTGGATGGAACATATCTCCCGAAGGATGTCGTCAGCAAATTAGTCCGTTCGCTTGTGGGGGCAGGACTGTTGACGCAGGAGCGCGAGGGGGGGAACGCGCGGATCAAGCGGCTGGCTATGACCGACTCGGGAAGGGCACTGTTGTCGCGGGTGAAGGCGGCGCTACAACCGCCCCGTCCCGCGAAGCAGGAGCCCGAGCAAAGACACAGGCGATTGTCATTCTTCGATTGAACAGTTGCGCGTTAGCAACCGTCAGGCGAATTGTCCCTTCCGGCGTGCTGCGCTCCATTTGGGGCCGCAACACCATCGGCTCCATCTACCGCGGCCGGAATCCCCCGAGAGCGATAGGTTCTCGCACCCAGCCGACCACCAAGATCCAACCGAGCCTGCAGAGTCACTCGAGTTCCCGATTCGCGACGAATCGGCGGAGCCAACACATTACCAGAACCCGGAGTTTCGAGACCATTCCGAGCCTCCAGAGTATCCTCGGGGACCAACTTACGACGGTGACCAAGCCAGTCATGGGTCCGAAATTCTTGCCGTTCGCCCAGTTCCTGCCGAACCCCAGCAGGCTCCAGAGTGGCCCGAAGGGGCACCCCTATGGTCGGCTGGTCTGAGGGTGGGCCACCCGCCTTCGGAATCTATCTAGGCCAGATTCTTCACCTGTGGATAGCAGGTGAATTCTTCATCAGCGACTTGCCAGTATGGGATAAACTTCTGCCCGGGATTTCCGCGCACAGAGAAGTGCAGCGGCGATCCCTCAATGGGATGGAAGTACTCGGATAGATCCTCCAGATCATGTCCAGAATCGAGCGAAAGAACGACATTGGAAGAACCCACTGCTGCAAGCAGAATCGGCCCGTACTCAACTGAGCAGCGAGTGCGGCCTTGGATCTGGTCCAGCCCGGCATAACGCCTGACGCGAATCGCCGCCGGCAATGAGAACTCAATCCTGTCGCCATCTGCCCATTTGCGGTTGAGGACCAGGTAGCGGCCAGGCTCACTTGAACCCGCTGTTTGCCCGTTGATAGACACAGTCATTTCCTTGGCTGACCAAGAGGGTACTCTTATCCGGATGTTGGCCTCCGTTGGCATCTCAGTTTTTACAGTGGCCTCCACCTTGGTCGTAAATGGGAATTGCGTTTTCACGGTCAGCTCGATGGGCCGATCATTGTGTGTCCACCGGACTGTCGAGGGCTCGTAGAGATGCACGAACAACCCATCGGGGGCAATCGAATAGATATGCTCAGGCAAAGATCCGATAAGCCGGGTTCCCTGTCCTTCGCAGCATGTGTTTTCGTGCGTTGCTTTCTCTTTCTTGCCTTCAAGGATCGTGTGGTAACGAAGTCCAATCCCATGATCCTGATTGCCGAGACCTATGTTAAAGATGGACTTTTCGATCTCAGCTGCAAAACGCTCATCCTCGGGATTCAGCTGCTGAAAGCGCTGGCTGAGAAACACCCAAAAGCTGTTGCCGCAGAGTTCGCCCAGTTTCTGTGACAGGTAATTGCTGTCGGGAGGATCGTTCTCAAATTCGATGATCGAAATGCTACCGCCCGCCTGCTGCCAATGCGCACGATAAAGCTCCCAGGCGCCGAGCACTGCATCAAAATAGATCTGATGGCCGGTAATCAGGTACATGTCGAGGTAAGCTTCAAGATCGGTGAGCAGATAGCAGTGCGGGCGGTCGTACGGATACTGCCACACCTGTGCCTCTTCTCGTCTCGCTAGCCCTCGCAGCCATGCATCTTCCTGGTAATACTGCTGGATGACCTGGGCATCTTTTGGAACACCGAAAGAGCTTGTGCCAACGCGGGTATTTGCCACCATTCCCTGGCCTCCCTGGATTGCTCCACGCAGCATTTCAGGCAGGAAGGACTGGCGATTAAACCAGTCATAGTATCCGCGTAGCATCGGCAGTGCTTTCTCATTCCCGCAGTATGCAGCCTCAAGGAGTCCGTGCGTCAGCCAGGCACGCGTATAGGCTGCACGCTCGGAGTAGAGAATTGTGTCTTGCGGATATGCCATGATGTAGCCATTCGGCTCACGACATTCTGCAATCCCATCTACAACTGAATCGAGCCTTTGCTGAAGTTCGGGATGATGAATCCACCGAAGCGTATTGCCGGCGCCCATAAGGAAGCGGCCGGCATTCGATCCGGCTAGATCCTCCTCCCAGAACTTTTGCGAGCCCGTCGGTTTGAAATCCTTCACCTTTCCAGTGCGCTCATAAAACTGGCGCAGAAGATCTGCCGTTGAGTAGGAGGTCAGCAGATACTCGATGTTGTTTTCCATAGCTTTCTGGAAAACCCCACCGTGAAGGGTCACCCCCGACCTGGGAACCTGTGCCTTGAACTTCGGCGGCGTCCACGTTGCAGGGCCGGTTACGGCGTCTGGATTATCATGAAGAATCTCTTCACTTGAGAGTACCGAGTTCTG
>PLGM01000123.1 GCA_003139795.1 Acidobacteriaceae bacterium
GAATTTGCGGAACCAGCTCTGAGAGCCATCGTCGATAACCGCTTTCGATACCAATGTGAGGTTGGCTCTGTCGATTGGCCTCCAAGTGGCAGCATTGCGATCCTTGATAATGCGAACTATTGGGGAGCCGGTGCCCGCCGAATCAACCTCCCAAATCGTGCCATCTTCGCCGTTCACAGTCACCTTGTCTCCGCACTCAATCATGGGTACCTCCTAGCGGAAGTCTACGCCAGTTTATAATTTCGCCAACTGAAACTTGGAGGATTGGCACATGAAGTCCATTACGCTTTATAAGCCGAACGGTGATACGTTCCGTTCATTCAAAGACGTGTCGACGGTTGTCGCTTCAGGGGGCACACTGAAATTCCGATTCGAGCGTAAACCCGGAGACCGCTCCACCTTGGAAGAGGTTGAAACGTCTCTTCCGTTTATCCTCAATAACGATTTGGAACCCTAGCAACGCACTAATAGGACACCACCCGGATTTGCATGCGCTTGCAGTCTATTTGAGGACAGCGGGTGGAGCGGCAACGGCCGCAGCCGGCGCCAGCGGCAGCGTGAAGTGGAAGGTGGCTCCTGCGCCGAGTTCGCTTTGGGCCCAGATGCGGCCGCCGTGGGCCTGGACGACGTGCTTGACGATGGCCAGGCCAAGGCCGGTGCCGCCCGACTCGCGGGAGCGGGCCTTGTCGACGCGGTAGAAGCGCTCGAAGATTCGGCCCAGATGCTCGAAGGCGATGCCGGGGCCAAAGTCCTGGACGGTGAATTCGACTTCGGAGGCGGCTTCAAAGGCGGCTTCGGCCTCGCGTAGCCGGGCGCCGACGCGGATGCGCTTGCCTTCCTTGCCGTACTTGAGGGCGTTCTCGATGAGGTTGCCGAAGACCTGGTTCATGGCGTCGGGGTCGGCCAGGACCAGCGCGTCGGGCGCGCCGGAGGATTCGAGCTCGACCCCGGAGTCGACGACGATGCCGCCGAGCGACTCGATGGCGTCGTGAACCAAGGCAGAGGCGCGGGTGGGCTGGAGGGCGAGCTTGTAGTCGGGGCTCTCGACGTCGGCCAGGGCGAGCAGGTCCTCGGTGAGGCGGTTCATGCGGGTGGCGTTCTTGAGGATGATGCCGAGGAACTCGCGGGTGGTTGCGGCGCTGGGGCGCGGGTCCTCGACCAGCGTTTCCACGTAGCCCTGGATGGAGGTGAGCGGGGTGCGCAGCTCGTGGCTCACATTGGCGATGAAGTCGCGGCGGGATTTTTCCGCGGCCTCGATGCGGGTGACGTCGTGGAGCACGGCGAGCGCGCCTCCGGAGGGCAGAGGGGCGGCGTTGATCTCGAAGATGCGGCCTGGGGCGAGGGTGCTGGCGCGTCCGAAACGGACCTCATGGTGATCGAGGGCGGCGCGGACGCAGGCCAGGAGATCGGGGTCGCGGACGAAGTGAACCAGCGGACGGCCGGCGTGGATCGGGGTTCCGGCGATGCGCTGCATGACGGCGTTGGACCAGCGGACAAGGCCCTCGGGGGTGATGGCGACGACCGCTTCCGGCATGGAGTCGAGCATGGCGGCCAGCTCCTGGCGGCGGTTCTCGATTTCGGCAAAGTTCCGGCCGAGTTGTTCGGCGGTCCGGTTGAGGGCAGCTTCCATGGCGGAGAATTCATCCTCGCCGGTCAGGGCCAGGCGGGCGCTCAGGTCGCCATCGGCGATGCGGCGGGCAAAGGCCACTACGCGGCGCAAGCGCGCGGTGATGCGTCCGGCAGCCCAGGCGGCCACGGGGAGGGCCACAACGAGCGCGATAAGGCCGGCCCAGAGGGCCTCGTGGGCAAGCAGGTGCGGCGTCTCGCCTGCCGTGTTCTCCACCAGGCGGCGAAAGACGAACTCCATCACCGCGGTTTGGAAAACCAGCAGCAGGACAAAAAGTCCCAGCAGCCTGGCGAAGACTCTTCGAGTCAAAACGACGCTCCCGTCCTGCACATTCCGGCGCACGGCCGGCATAAGCCGGCTTTGTTACTCGCCCTTGGGAAGCTCAAAGCGATAGCCGGCGCCGCGCACGGTTTTCAGGTAGCGCGGGTTCTCCGGATCCACCTCGATTTTCTCACGGATGCGGCGCACATAGACGTCGACGGAACGGGGAGTGACAAAGCGGGCGTCGCCCCAGACGGCGTCGAGCAGGTGGTCGCGGCTGAAGACCCGGCCGGGGTGGCGCGCCAGGTAGTCGAGCAGGCGGAATTCGGTGGCGGTGGTGGTGGTGAGCTCGCCGCGCACCTTCAACTGCATGGCGTTGGCGTCGATGATCACTTCTTCAAAACTGATGATGGCGGGCGTGGTGGGGCGCTCGAAGCGGCGCAGCACGGCCTTGACGCGGGCCACCAGTTCGCGGGTGGCAAAGGGCTTGGTGATGTAGTCGTCGGCGCCCAGCTCGAGGCCCAGGACGCGATCGTTTTCGCCGGCGCGAGCGGTGAGGAAGATGATGGGGATGGTGCAGAGCGCGGGGTTTTGGCGCAGGCGGCGGCAGACGTCGAGGCCGTCTCCGCCGGGGACCATGATGTCCAGCAGAAACAGGGCCGGCGGCGTGCGCTCGGCGTCGGGAATCACGTTGGTGGGGGTGTGGTAGAGGCGCGCCGCAAACCCGGCAGCTTCAAGATGATGCTGCACCAGCCGCGCGATATCGGTGTCGTCTTCCAGTACAAATACGGTTTGGCTCAAACGGTCTGCCCTCGCCCGGCGGCCGTTTATTTTCAAATGCGGAGGCCGCACGGAACCATTAACAGAGTAATGCAGTCAGGCAAACAGAATGCAAACGTTGTGTGAATTTGAACGGGACGAGCGGCGGTTCGGGGCCCCCTGCCGCCGCTCCGCTCCAAGAGACGCAGGTTTTCCTTCACTCCGCGCAAACCTTTGAAAAACTTCGCGCGTGAACCCGGCCCGCAGCCTGGGGCCGGCGCTGTTTGTGGGCGCCACGGCTCTGCGCCAGGTCTGGCTTTTCCTGCTGGTGCCCAGCCTGGGCGGATTCCTTGCGGGCTTGCTGTTCCGCTTCAAGGCGCTGGCGGCGGCCTGAGAAACGCCGCATACAAAAAACCGGGGAGCGGCCGTTCATGCGCACAGCCCCCGGATTTTCTGCGTTTTTCTTTCGGATGCCTGTTATTGATCCGGCCCTTAACGATTCAAACGAAACTGGGTGCCCCGCCCTCGCTCCGCCGCGGCGGACCGCGGCGGATTTTTGCGGCTGGGGTGGGATTTCACGGTCGCATCCCAAAGAGGCCGGATCAATAACGCTGGCCGCGAGCATCTCGCGGCAGCCTTGCCGGCAACGCAGCGGGTGGCCCTACACGCCATGGTTTAGGATTGAGCCGGGCGCGGTCTTCGCTGCGTCTTCGGGGGCTCAAATGACCTGGATGATTGTGCTGGTTGGCGTGGTGGTGGGGATGGTTTCCGGCGTGGTGGGCATTGGCGGCGGCATTTTATTTGTCCCTGCGCTGGTCGGGCTGCTGGGCATGGATCAGCACAAGGCGCAGGGGACTTCGCTGGGCGCATTGCTGGCGCCGGTGGGCATCCTTGCCTTCCTGGAGTACTACCGCAAGGGCAACGCGGACATTCGCGTGGCGCTGCTGCTGGCGGCGGGGTTTCTGGTGGGCGGATACTTCGGCGCGGCGGGGGCGCAGCACATCCCGGAGATCTGGCTGCGGCGGATTTTTGCGCTGACGCTGATCGGCGTGGGCGGGCGGATGTGGTTCCTGCAGTGAGGCAAGGACGTCAGGGTGTGGCGATGAAGCGCAGGCGCACGTAGTCGGCGGTCCAGTTCCCTTCCTCGTCGCGGAGAACCGGCGCAAGCAGTGCGGTGGTCTCCTGGACCACCGTGTCGCGCAGCGGTTCGGGCAGGCCGTCGAGCACGCCGCGGCGGAAGGTGCGGAGCCAGCCTTCCACACCGCTCTCGGCAAGCAGCGTGGGGCGCGCAATCAGACTCATCCGCTGCACGTGGAAGCCATGGCCCTCGAGGCGCTGCGCATATCCGTCGGCGGTGGGAGAGTAGCTGGCGCCGTCGTCACGATCGCCGAAGCCGTGGCGGGCCAGCACGACGCCGAGCGCCACGCGGATGGCGGCGATGTTGCCGTGTCCGCCCATCTCGGCTACAAAACGGCCGCGGGGCTTGAGAACGCGGCGCACCTGGGCGAGCATGGCGTCTTGATCGCTGACCCAGTGCAGGACGGCGTTGGAGAAGACGGCGTCAAAGGCGCGGTCGGAAAAGGGGAGCGACTCGGCGCTGGCTTCCTGGGCCAGAATGCCCCGTGCCCGCGCTGCGGCGACCATCTCCGGCGATGAATCCACGGGCACCACAGTGGCGCCGGTGGCAAGGATCCGCTGGGTCAGTTGGCCATCGCCACAGCCCAGGTCGAGGATGCTTTCGCCCGTTCTGGCTGCCAGCCATTCGAGCACTTCGCTTGCCATTGTTTGCACAAAAGCGCCATTCTTCCCATAATCCGAGGGGTCCCAGGTCTGCGTCGACATGTGTGGCCTCCGGTCCCATTTCGCGCCAACATGGGAGCTCAAGACAGAGTCATTCTACTCCGCAACTGCGGGAGCGGTGTTTATGAACGATATTCGCCGCCAAAAAAAGCGCAAAACACCTCAGATCGATTGCACGGGCAGGAGGGTCAGGTCGTCGACCAGTCCGACTTCCTTTTGCACGAAGGGTTCGCCGTAGCGGACGCCGGCCAGCAGGCCGTAGTGGCGGGCCTCGGCAAACGTGCGCTCGCGAATTTCTTCCTCGGGGACAAACAGGGCGCTGCCGGCGGCCTGGTTGGCATATTGCGACCGGTAGGCCATCAGCGCGGCGTGGCGCTGCTCGATGAAGGGGGTTATGTCCACGATGAAGGTGGGGCGCACGTCGGCGTAGAGGCTGGCGTAGACGATCTTGAACGGGCGGTGCGGGACTGATCCTGTTTGCCACCCCGGCGACGAACTGGGCGCCGGGGTGCCCTTCAGGGTCGGGGCATCGCCGGGAACCCCGGTGACGCCGGTTTCCATCTTGGCGAGGCCGGAGAGAAAGCAGGCCTCATAGCCGAGCGCGGCGGTGGCGGAGTGGTCGGGATGGCGGGCCTGCCAGTAGGGGAGGATAACGACGCGGGGACGGAGCCGGCGCAGGACGCGCACGATCTTGATGCGGTTTTCGAGGGTGTTTTCGACTGCGCCGTCGGGCAGGTCGAGGGCTTGGCGCCAAGAGACGCCCAGAAGGCGGGCGGCTTGGGCGGCTTCGCGGGCGCGGTCCTCGGCGCTGCCGCGGGTTCCGGCTTCGCCCTGGGTGAGGTCGAGAATGGCGGTGCGCAGGCCGCGCGAGGCCATGCGCAGCAGAGTTCCCCCGCAGGTTTGTTCCACGTCGTCGCGGTGGGCCGCAATGGCGAGGACGTCTGCCGCCGTGGGATCAGCTACGGAATCGGCGGTCATTGGCGATTGCTCTTCATGGACGGGCGGCGCTCGAGATTGGTGGTTTCCCACCTTGTATGTTGCGGATTGAGGC
>PLGM01000313.1 GCA_003139795.1 Acidobacteriaceae bacterium
TGCAGTCGGCGATGACGCCCGGGTTGCGCGGATCGTCTTCCTTGATCTTGAAGACGATCTTCATCAGGTCGGAGCCGATGTCGGCGATCTTGGTGAAGATGCCGCCGGCAATTCGCAGGGCCGCGGCGCCCAGCGATTCGCCGATTGCGAAGCCAATGAAACATGGGCCCGCATAATCGCCCGGGATGAACAAAAGGATGCATAACATGATGAGCAGCTCGACCGAGATCAGCAACATGCCGATGCTCATGCCGGCCTTCAGCGGAATCGCAAAGCATGGATACGGCTTGCCGCGCAACCCCGCGAATGCCGTCCGCGAGTTGGCAAATGTGTTCACGCGAATTCCGAACCACGCCACCCCGTAGCTGCCCGCGATGCCCAGGAGGCTGAACCCTAAGATGATCGGCAACGTAACCCAGATCGGTTTATTCGGCACCGGCGCCAGCCAGCCGAAGTACAGCGAAATAACGACCGCGATGAAAACCCAGAGCAGCAGAATGAACTTGCCCTGCGTCACCAGATAGGTTTTGCACGTCTCATAGATCAGTTCGGACATTTCGCGCATGGAGCGATGAACCGGCAGGTTCTTCAACTGCACATAGATGGTCAGGCCGAACAACAGGCCGCCGGCGCAGAACAGCAAACCGATCATCAGCAGGGCATGGCCGTTCATGCCGAGAAAATTCACGCTCGACAAATCCGGCAGTATCAGGTTGGCTTCGCCTCCGCCGCCTGTGTGTTCCGGCTGGGCGTAAGCGAACGTGGGAAGCAGCAGGCCCAAGCCAAGGAGGGCCGCCACGGTCTTGTACGTGCGCTTGACATATGCCTCAGCGCTTTCCTTGATGGCAACGGCGATCTGCAGCATCGCCGGAGTTCCTTTGTCCGAGCCGATGACCTGGCGCGCGAACAGAAAGGCCACAACGAGCGAAAGAACGCTCACGCCTAGAAAAAAATACACCCAATCCTGAACAGTCACATGTCCTCCCGAACTTAGGTTTGAAGCCGTATCACGGACGGCGCCTAAAAACGCGACCTCTCTGAACACAAGGGAAAAGCCACGGGAAGGTTATCATCCGCATGGACCGCTGTCGAGTGATTGCAGTCACACGGTTCCGGAATTGGTTTCCGGAACCGGGAAGGACCAATTTGGACGGGACCGTCTACAGTACCGGCGAGGGAGATTCTCGCGCTCCGGCTGCGCTCCTCCGCCAGGGCAAGCTACGACTGCTTCCCTGTTCAACAGGCGTCGCCGGGAGCCTTCGCCCACTATTGGACCGGAACGTCGAATTTGTCGTCTGGCAGCGGGACCTGCAGGTTCTGGTCGCCGGGGTTGCGCACCTGGCCGCCGGCAAGCGGGTGCAACTTGAAGAGCACCAGAAGATTACGGTCCGAATCGTCGAAGGCGCGAAAACTGGCCACCTGTTCCAGCGAAAAGCGGGAATGGAGGTCCTCGAGCGTGCCGGGATCAAGGTCGTTCCAGGCGGCGTACCATCCGGGCTGATAACGGGCCAGCTTCGCCACCAGGTCGGGAATTGCCGGGCTGGGCGTGCCGAAATCGTCGCACAGCGCGGGCAGGTGGGTCACCAGCGTGATCTGGTCGCCGCTGATGGAAACCAGCATCCGCCTGCCGTTGGGGTGCTCATCGATATACCGGGTCAGCCGCTCGGCAGCACCGACAAACGTGTACTCCGGATGCGCGGCGTAGGTCAGAGTCCAGGCGCCATTGATCCCAACGGCCAGCGCGGCCAGCCCGATCACCGCCCAGCCGGCAAAGCGCGCCGGCCCCGGCCGCATGGCGCGCACCAGGCCCGGACCCGTTTCCCCCAGCAGCGCCCCAGCCCCTTGCGCCACCACAAAAAAGCTGAAGAAGGCCACCACAGCAAAGTAGCGCGGCTGGGGATGGTCCTGGTAGGTCATGAACAGGATGTAACCGGCAGTTGCCCACACCGAGGCTCCAAAGACCGGGTCCAGCAATAGATTGCGGCCCCATGCGCTCCGCCAGCCCAGCACTGCGCCGGCCACCACGAGTCCGGCCAACGGAATGAGAAGACGATCCACCCACAGCATGCCGTGGAACGACCACCAGAAGCTCACCAGCGGCCAGTAGAACTCAGGCGGCTTGACGTAGGTGTTCACAAAGAACAGATACTTGTAGTCCGGCAGAAAGCCAAAGCCGGTCACGAGTGCCATCCACAGGCCGAAGGTGACGGCAAACGAGCCCGCAGCAGTCACCGCGCAGCGCAGGGCCAATCCTCCACCCCAAAGACGAAGACCTGTCCCTTCACCCCAGGGAGCAAAAATCGTTGGCCGCGCCCCACCCGGACGGTACCCGGCGCCCGCCCGAGTCCGCGGGATCTCCGGCGCAGACTTGCGCCTTTGCCAGAGCGGCAGCACCATGGCCCATCCCAGCGCCGGCAACAGAAACAAGGCGGTAGCCTTGGTGAGCATCATCAGCGTAAACAGCAGGCCGATCCACGCCGAGGCCCACAACGGGCGGCGCAGCCGCGGCAGACGGACAGCCAGATTCAGGCTCGCGAGCGTGAACGCGATCAGCATCGGCTCCAGAGTGGCCAAGCGGCTGAAACAGTAAAGGAAGGGACTGGTTGCCAGCAGAGAGAGCGCCAGCAACGCCATCCAGCGCGGCCCCCTGGTCCTGAGCAGCATGTAGCTCAGCACCAGATTGACAAAGAAGAACGCCACCGCCAGCCCGCGCGCGGCCTGGATCGTGACTCCGGTAAAGAAAAACAGAACCCACTCCAGGAACGGCCACACCGGCGCCGCCGGCGCGGGATTGAAGTCCCCCGGCAGATACCAGTGACCGAAGAGGTGGGCGCGGATGGCCGCGTTTCCATACCAGCCCTCATCGGTGTACTTGGCCCAGTCCATGTACCACGGTGAGTGGTTGGGAAAATCGGCGCGCAGATTAAGCGCGTGCAAAACCGCAAAACCACCGATCAGAACCAGCCAAACCGCGTAACCCCAACGTTTGGACGACCTCATCGGCACCGTTTCTCCGCTTGGTTTGAAGTATCGCAAATGATTGCGCAGGAAAGAATGTTCCGAGTATAACCCGACAGTTGCATTTCAGCGCCGGTTGCAGGGCAGTGGGTCGGTTTCCAGATAGGCGGCCACACACCCGGAACCCCTAAAGGAGACCGATAGATCTCTCACGGAGCGCAAAAGGCCTGATCGCCAAATGGCCGTTTGTCCGATCCACATTGTTCGCTCTGCTTGGTGCCATTGGATTCATGGGGCTACTCGGCCCGCAGCGCCGCCATTGGATCAACACGAGTCGCTTTCCAGCCTGGCGCAAACGCCGCAGCCAGTGCCGTCAGCAACAGCAGCAATGCCGCCACACCGAGGCTGAGGGGGTCCGTTGGACGCACTCCCACCAGCATGCTCGCGACCAGTCGCGCAAGCATCAGGCTCAGCGCCAGCCCCGTCGCGATGCCGCAGCAGGCCAGCTTCGCGGCATGCTCCAGAACGGTGCGCAGAATTACGCCTTTTTCCGCGCCAAACGCCATCCGTATGCCAATCTCGAATGTCCGTTGCGCCACCGAATACGCCATCGTTCCATAGACGCCCAGCATAGCCAGCAACAGACCAACTCCGGCGAAGGAAGAAATCAGCGCAGCTCGAAAGCGTTCCGCCGCAATGGACTTATTCACCATCGCATCCATGGTGGTAAAGCGCAGCGCGATCAACGGATTCTCCTGCGCGATCTTCTCCTGGACCGTATTCATCAGCGTCAGCGGCTTCACCTCGGTCCGCAGCACAATGTGAATCTGGTTGGCATAAAACGGGTGCTGTGTCATCGGCATGTAGAGCGCCGGGCCCGGCTTCTCCGCGGGCGAATCCTGCCGCACATCGCCCACCACCCCCACCACCGTCATCCATTTGTCTGAATCGAGCCCGCACTGGACCTGCTTGCCCAGCGGATCGGCGTCTCCGAAGCTCTGCCTCGCCAGGGACTCGCTGATCACCGTCACAAATGGGCTATCAAAAGTATCCTGCGCACCAAAGTCGCGTCCGCGTTTGATCGGAATCCACATCGCCTGAAAGTAGCCCGGACTGGCGACGCTGAAGTCGGCGTATGGCGAATGGTTGGTATCGATAGGCCCGGCGCCAGTCACAGTGTAGTACCCATTGGAACCATACGCACCGGTCGGCAACCCCATGATTCCCGCCACATGCTCCACGCCCGGCACCGCCGCGAGCTGCGCAAACAGCTCGTAAAACTGCTGCACAGCGCTATGCGCATCCCGCTCGGAGTGCGCCGGCGCATCCGCATCCACCACCAGCAACTGGCGCGTCTCGTAGCCCATATCGCGTGCCCTCAGCGTCATCATGGTGTGCAGCAGCAGTCCCGCGCCCACGGCAAGCACAAACGTAGCCGCCACCTCCGCAATCACCAACCCGTCACGGAGCCTGGCCGCGCCGTGCCGGCTCATGCCGCGCGAGGCGTCCTGCTTCATCACCCCTGCGGGATCTACCTTCGCCGCCCGCAGCGCCGGCAGCAGCGACGACACCAGAGCCGTCAGCACCGCGAGGCCAAGCGTGAACGCCAGCACCCAGCCGTTCAGGCGAATCTCATCCGCACGCGGCAGTTCCTTGGGAGCAATGGCCACCAGCACCCGCACCGCCGGATACGCCAGCAGCACGCCCGCCGCTCCGCCGATCAGCGAAACCAGCAGGCTTTCAAGAAGCACCGGTTGCATCACCTGAGCTCGCGACGACCCCAGCGCCTTGCGAATCGCAATCTCCCGCTGCCGCTCCATGGAGCGCACCAGTTGAAGATGGGTCACGTTTACGCACGCGATCAGCAGGATGAACCCGACCGTTGCCCACAGAAGCAGAAGCGTCGGCCGCACGTCTCCGGTCAGCGCCTGCTGCAGCGGCAGCGCGATCAGTTGCTTGTTTCGGTTCGCGCTGGGATACGCAGTCTGAAGCCGCTCGGAAATTCCATTCAGTTCTACCCGGGCCGTCTGAAAGCTGACGCCGGGACGAAGCAGCCCTACGGCCTTGTAATTGAATGCGGTCCGCCCCTCCCAAGCAGGCTCCTTCAATGGGCGAGCCTCCCACACCTGCGTTTGGGCGGGGAAATCGAAGGCCGCTGGCAACACGCCCGTAATCTCCAGCGCCTCATTCTCGATGTGCAGCAATTGTCCCAGCGCAGCTTGCGCGCCGCCGAAGTTATCGCGGGCAAACTGGTCGCTCACCAGGGCTGCATGATGCGCATCGGCATCCGTGAACAGACGGCCCGCAATCGGTTGCAGGCTGAAGACGCGCCAAAAGTTCGCGTCCGCAAAAGTCACCACCGTGTAAGCCGCGTGATCGCGCAACTGCACGCCTAAATTGCCGCCGTAGTATAGGCTCACTGCTTCAAGGCTCCGCGCCTGGTCGCGCACGTCTGCCGCATCCGGCCCGGTAACGCGCGGCGTGGTGTGCCCGCTATTTGTCCAATATGTGTCCAGAACCGCGAGTCTGTCGGCGTTCTGATAAGGAAGCGGCGCCAGCAGCACTGACTGGACCACGGTAAAGATCGCGGTGTTCGCGCCGATCCCCAAGGCCAGCGTGAGTGTCGCGGTCAGTGTGAACGCCGGATGCTTCCGCAACTGGCGCCCCGCAAAACGCAGGTCGGCCACCAGGGCTCTGGCAGCGTTCTCCCATCCATACGAGCGCACCCGTTCTCTGACGACTGTCATATTGCCTGCCTCCAGCCGTGCCGCCCTCCTGGCGTCTTCAGCGGTAAGTCCACGCGCCCTCCATGCCGACGCTGCTTCCTCAAAGTATTGCTCCACTTCCTCCGCCACGTCGCGGTCGTGTTTCGCCCGGTGCGTCAGTCTGCGCAGGCCGTAGGTCAACTGCCGCCAGAGTGACATGCGTCAACCCTCCGCCTTCAGCAATCGTGCGATCGCCGATGCCCGCCGCGTCCAGTCCGCGGTTTCATTTTCCAGTTGCTTCTTCCCCGTCCGTGTCAGCGAATAGAACTTTGCGCGCCGGGAGTTTTCGGTTTGGCGCCATTCGGCATCCAGCCACCCGGCGCGTTCCAGCCGTTGCAGCGCGGTCAGAACGGATCCCGGGTTCATTTTGAAAACTCCGCGCGAGATCTGTTCCACGCGGCGCGCAATGCCAAAGCCGTGCATCGGCTCCAGGCTCAGCGTCTTCAGAATGAGCATGTCGAGCGTGCCTTGAATTACATCCGTATTCAGATCGGTCATGGGAGAAAACGCTAGCATCGCTTCCATATGACTGTCAAGATGTGATTATCATATGGAGCGTCCTTGAGGAGGCAATGAAGTGTGCATCGATTGGCGGGTGGCCCACATCTCACTTACTCCTTACTGAACATCGCATAATAT
>PLGM01000259.1 GCA_003139795.1 Acidobacteriaceae bacterium
TCCGCAGCTTCTTTAGCCCCCGAAGGAACGTGTTTTCTATCCTTTGCATTCCCTCGGTGGCTAAGGCCGCGCCGTTTCAAAACTGCGAGTTTTTATACAGGTTCTAAGAAATAAGCATCCCGTGGCAGCGGCGGGGCCAATCCTGCTCAAGCCAGCCGGTACTCCGTGCAAAGCACGCGCAATGGGGCCTCATCCTCAATGATCTCGGGATAGCGCGGGAGCGGCTCAAGGAAGTAGTTGTCCCGGTCGTCGTCGTTCACCGACGACACCTCCCCGATCAGCCCATGGCCCTCCACGGCACGGAACGTGTGGTAGAGATAAGGGGTCAGCGTAATGGACTCGCCCGGCCCCAGGATCACCGTACCTCCGGCTTCCACCTGCCGCCGGATTCCATCGCAAGCCACCGAAACGGGGCTCTCGGCCAATCCTCCGTCCGCGGTCGAATTGTAGAGTTGCACCGCCAGCCGCCCTGTCCCTTTGCCGCCCCGGTTGATAATGTCCTCAGTCTTGCGCGCATGGTAGTGGAAGGGCGTCACCTGGTCCTGGCGCACGAACATAATCTTCTCGGCGTAGATTTTGCCGTTCCCCCCGCCCGCCGGCACCCCGTTGCGCAGCGTAAACAGCGTCAGTCCCAGCGTCTCGAAGTGCCCGGCGCTGAAATCGGTAACATCCCACCCCAGCCGCTGGGTGCGCAGTTCATTCGCCTCGCTGCCCCGTCCGCGCCATTCTTCCGGCGTCCAATCCGCATACGGCGGCAGCACAAAGCGATTCTCCGCGAAAAACGCGCTGGCTTCGGCAATGCTCCGGTTGATGGCCGATCTCTTCATCTCAATCTCCTTGCACAAGGCTTCTCTCCACAACCTATACCCCGTCCGCGAAAAGTCCAATTTCAAAATCGCTCCATTACACTGCTAATCAGAGCCCCATGCCCGGCATCTGGTCCAAAACCCGAACCACCCTGGAGATGATCAAGTGGGAGCACTCCATCTTCGCGCTCCCCTTTGCCCTCACCTCCGTCCTCCTCGCCGCCCATGGCCTGCCCGCCGGCCGCACCATCGTCTGGATTCTCGTCGCCATGGTCGCCGCCCGCTCCTCGGCCATGGCTTTCAACCGCTGGGCCGACGCCGAGCTCGACGCCGCCAATCCCCGCACCCGCACCCGCGCCATTCCCGCCGGCCTGCTCTCGCGCCAGTTCGTTCTCGGTTTCACCTGCATCGCGGCGCTGGTCTTTGTGCTGGCCACCGCCCAGCTCAACCGGCTCACCCTCTACCTGTCGCCCGTGGTCCTCGTCGTGCTGCTGGGCTACAGCTACCTGAAGCGCTTCACCCGCTGGTCGCACCTGGGCCTCGGCCTCGCCCTCGGCCTGGCCCCCACCGCGGCCTGGATCGCCGTCCGCGGCTCACTTGACCCCCGCATTCTCGTCCTCACCGCCGCCGTCACCCTCTGGGCCGGCGGCTTCGACGTCCTCTACTCCTGTCAGGATTTCGAGCACGACCGCGCCGCCGGCCTTCACAGCCTGCCCCAGTCTGCCGGCATCCCCGCCGCTTTCTTTGCCGCCCGCGCCATGCATTTGGGCCAGCTCGCCCTCCTCGCCTGGCTCGCCGTACTGTTCCAATTTCGGACACTCGGCTGGCTCGGCATCGCCGCCGTCGCCCTCCTGCTGGCTTACGAGCACTCCCTGGTCTCCCCGCGCGACCTGCGCCGCCTGAACGCCGCCTTCTTCACCATGAACGGCGTCATCGCCACCGTCTTTCTTGCCTTTGTGGCCGCCGACCTGTGGCTCAGCCGCTGATTTTCACGCCTTCCACCCGAATCCATGTCAAAACCCCATTCCACCTGTGGTATGGTGCGAGAAAGCATTCCATTCAAGACGCCCCCATGGCTACCACACCCAATTTGCTCCCAGGAGATCAAGCCGCCGGAATGAAGATTGCCATTCAGGGAGAACCCGGCTCATTCAGCCACGAAGCCGCGATCAAGCTGGTCGCCGATGCCGCCATCGTTCCTTTTTCGCTCTCCGCGGACGCTTTTGCGGCACTGGCGAGCGGAACCGTGGAGGCCGCGGTCATTCCCATTGAGAACAGCCTGGCCGGCTCGGTCTCTGAGCACTTTGACCTGCTGCTCACCCACAACGTGCTCGTCGAGCGGGAGACCCTGTTGCGCATCAAGCACAACCTGATCGCCATCTCCGGAGCCGCAACCAGCGAGATCGACCGGGTTTTCTCCCATCCTGTGGCCCTGGCCCAGTGCCGGCGCTTCCTCGCCAACCACCCCAGGATGGAAGCCTTCGGCTTCTATGACACCGCAGGCAGCGTCAAGCAACTGGTCGAATTGCGCGACCGCCACGCCGCCGCCATCGCCGGCGAGGCCGCCGCCTACCACTATGGCGCCCAGATTCTCGAATCCGGCATCGAAGACAACCCGGAAAACTTTACCCGCTTTTTCCTCGTCCGCCGCACCGCGGACGCCGTTGCCGACCCCAGGTCGAACAAGATCAGCTTGGCGTTTTCAGTCGAGAATCGCCCCGGTTCGCTGGTTGCCGCGCTCTCTCAGCTTTCCACCCTCGGCACCAACCTCACCAAAATCGAGTCCCGCCCCGTCCACGGCAGCCCCTGGGAGTACATTTTCTACGTCGATTGCCAGATTCATTCCTCTGAAGAAGGTTCACGCGCGCTCCAGGCGCTCGCACCCCATTGCTCCATGGTGAAGGAGTTGGGACGCTACCGGGAAGAGCTGCTGCCGGCGCGGGCCCATTCGTAAAACTGCGATCGAAATTTATTTTCTTCGCACCCTCGGCAAAAAAGGGATGGGCCTCGGCCCATCCCCTTTTGTCTTGCTCGTCAGACCTGCGCCCGCGGCTCTAGAAGTGATACGCCACGCCGATCACCGGATTGTAAATGTTGTACCACTTGTTGGTGGCAAACGAGGTGTCGCCGAAGGTCGGCACCTTGGTGACCATGCCCCGGTACTCCGCGCGAATGTCGAAGCTGGGGCTGATCTCGTACGCAATGCCGGCTCCGTAAATGGCGCCGACCGCAGTCTGCTGCTTGACATCCAGTGTTTGGGTACCGCTGTTGCGGATGGGCAGGAAGATGAATGCGGCCGGCCCCGCTTCGGCAAATGGATTGAATCTGTGGTAGTTGAACGTGCGCACGTAAGCCGCCGAAGCCTCCTGGGTGCGGGTCAGCACCTTGACGCCATTTGGAAACGAGGGATAGACGAACTTGATGGTGTTCTGGTAGGTAATGCCGTAGTTGGCCTCCAGCGCGCTCGATGGCGTCAGCATGAAGCGATAGCTGGCCAAGGCGCCCAGGGCGTAGTTGGAGTGGACTTGGACATCGGTTTGCGAGGCAATGAACGGCTCCACAAGAGCAGTTCCGCTGATGCTGATATCCTGGCGGCTTTCCTGGGCGCGGCCTGCGGCTACGCTTACGGCCAACAGGAATGCGATGATGGCGATCTTCTTCATTCGGTCCTGAACCTCACGACTGCGCGCGCCGTCCGGCTGGCAACGAGCTTGTCGAATCCGGCGCGCCGGTTCGATCCGGGCCCCGCTCTCAGCATTGTAACTGGCCGGGGCGGGTCTGTGACAGAAACCCATCCCCCGGCCCTTCAACAAGATGTTTCTGAGCCTATAGACGCACCTCAAGCCAAAGGGATACCAGCCATCCCGTTATTGATCCGCACCCCGGCGATTACAACGAAACTCGGGTGCCCCTGAAACAAACCCGGTGCCCCTGAAACAAAACTGGGTGCCCCACCCTCGGCGTCCGCCGCGGCGGATTTTTGCGGCTAGGGTGGGCTTGCCCGCGCAATTCCAAAGGGGCGGGTCAATAACCATCCGCCCCCTCACCCCGCCCGCTCCACATGGTAGTAAAACGGCGGTCCCTGCTCCTGGGCCAGCGTTCGCACCGTGCGCAGAAAGGCCCGCGCCGCGTAAGAAAGTGTCGTCTGTCGCCGGTGTACCAGCCTCAGCACCCGCCGTATCTCTAGCTCGTCCACCGCCACCCGCGCCAGGTCCCCGCTCTCCAACTCCCGCGCCACCGTCAGATGCGGCACCAGCGCCACCCCGTTGCCCATGGCCACAAATCGCTTGATCGCCTCGATGGTCGGCAGCTCGATCGCCATGTTCAACGGCGTCCGGTAGCGCTGGAACGTCTCGATCACCTTCCGCCGCAACGGCGAGGCCACGTTGTGGGCCACAAAAAGCTCCTCCCCCAGGTCGGTGATCGAAACCCGCTCCGTTCCCGCCAGCGGATGATGCGGGGCCACAATGAAAGCCAGGCTGTCGGCGTACACCCCGATGGTGCGGAACTGCGCCGGGTCCGCCTTGAACGAGATCATTCCCAGCTCAAATGTGCGCAGGTTCAGCTCCTCGGGAATGCGCGAGGCCAGCATCCGGTGTACCGTCACGCTCACCTGCGGAAACTCCCGCCGGAATCGATCGATTGCCGGCAGCAGGTACATGCAGGTGTACTCGTTGGCCGCCAGTTGCAGCCGCCCCCGCTCCAGGCTCTTCAGCTCGCCCAGCGCGCTCGACGCCTCCCGCCTCAGCGCCAGCAGCCGCAGCGCATAATCGCGCAACAGCACCCCCGCCGCCGTCAGCGACCCGTCACGCGCCGCGCGGTCGAACAGCGTCTCGCCCACCGACGCCTCCAGTTTACGGATCACCTGGCTCACCGCCGGCTGCGTCCGGCGCAGCCGCACCGCCGCCCGCGAGAAGCTTTTCTCCTCCGCCACCGCCAAAAACGTCTCCAGTTGATTCAGTTCCATGGCGCCTCAAAGAGAAACAGCGTTGGCCTTCGCATCTCTTCTTCCTCCTGCAGGCCGCTCCACGGCAATGGCCTCAGGACCGGCAGAAGGCGTCTTCGATAACCGTGCAACCCGCTTCGGCAGCGTCTGCAGCCGCTCGATCGTATCGGGGTACCGTGAGACCAGCTCGACAAATGTTGCCGCCAGTGGACTCACCTGCCCGCCCTGCTCCCACTTCTCCACCGTACGTGGGCTCACGCGCAGCATTTTGGCCCACACCGCCCGCGATACGTTGAACTTCTCCCGCACCGCCACAAAAAACTCCGCCCCTGGAGACTCCTTCACCTCAGCATCAGGAAGAGAATGTGTTGTCATTGTCACTTTGCCCGCGCGATGCGCTCCCATCGCGTCAACGCCTTTCAGCAACTCCGCGAAGATGTTCCGTTTCGTTCCCGCTTGCTTGCTCATTGCATCTCCCTTCATTTGCGAGCCGCGCGCTCAACTTCGAGCGCTCTCTTGAGTTGCGCCTTCTCGTCCTTCTTAAGATCGGAAGCCTCGTCCTTGCCGCATAACGTCAGCAGCCAGATCTCTTCATCCGGCAGAAAGCAGTAGTAGATGATGCGCAGGCCGCCGCGTTTTCCTTTGCCTCGCCTGGAGTCCTTCCATCGCAGTTTTCGAATGCCGCCCGCGCCCGGAACCAGATCGCCTTCTCCCGGGTTGCAGGCCAAAGCCTGCTGCAACTTCCGGAATCCCTCATCCATCTGTCCCTATGTGGCGACGGGGAGACGGATCGTAAGTTCCTGTGCTGCTTGCTTCTTGATGCGCACGCGAAGCTCGTAAATATCCATGCCTGGTGCCGACACTCGGATGTAAAACAGCTTTCCCGTCTTCGGTTGTTCCAGAGAGAAGTACCCCCTCTTATCGGTCTTCGTGGACGTAAGCACTTTCTTCCAGTCAGGGCTAAAGAGTTCAACTGTCACTCCGTCTGCTGGTTCATCTGTTCCCGGTACGAGAACGTGGCCCGCCAGCGCGCGACTAATGGAGATTTCTTCCTGTACGACTCGCTCGGTCGAATGCCCGGGCCTCACTGCTAGGAAGACGAACAGAATCAGAAGTACAAGCCGCATCGAGATAATCCTCCCGATACCGGCTGAAAGCCGGGCTTCGACAAACTGGAGCCTCTTCGGAAGTGTTGGATCTTTCATCGTAGCCACCCTTACTATACCCATCATGGGTCTATTTGCAACCCATTTTCTACGCGCAAATCGTGAACGTAGTCTATCTAGAGCCTGTTATTAGCTTTATCCCTTTGTTTGCTTTGGGATAGGGGATTCAGTTTGGTTTGGCTGACGATGGAGGCATGG
>PLGM01000178.1 GCA_003139795.1 Acidobacteriaceae bacterium
TGTGCAGAGGTTCCCTAGAGCCAACTTGGCGCAAGGCTCGGCGGCCATGGTATTGAGCAAGGTCATGGCGACATGCTTTGGCGGGGAGCCGAATTCGGTAGTTGCCGGCGCGGCTTGCTTGCCGCACCACAATGCTGGATAGGCGGTTTGCACAGCGTTCCCGTAGGACGGTTGTGCGGCCTGAAGCCACTTGGAACGTGCGCGTGAGCCTAGTGTCGCCGACATCAGCATGGCATGGCCGCCGCGATCCAGGTGCTTCCTGAGGAGGTGCCCCTGCACCTCAGCCATGTAGCTGTCACCGGCATGCACCTCGTCGATAACCAAGAGGCTGCGCGAGAGCGCTGCTGAACGAAGATGGGCATGTTTGACGCGGAGCGCACCGAGCATGGCCTGATCAACCGTGCCGACTGCAATTGTTGCTGCCAGAAAGCGCTTGGAACTCTCTGCCGCCCATCGCGCGGCAAGCTTCTCCTCAGCTTTGCCGTCTTCATCGTCCCAGTGGACCTGCCAGCAAGGGAGCGCCACGCCTTCAGGTTCACGAGCTTTCAAGTATCCTGGAACCGCGAGAATTGCCTCCGGGGCCTGCGCTCCGAACAAATGTTGAAGCATCCGGTTGATACGGCTATGCAATTGCACCGCGGCGGCACGTGTGGGCAAGGCAAAGTAGAGACTATCTACAAACCCTGCTTCAAAGAGCCGGGCAAAGCGCCAAAATGCCGCCTCTGTCTTGCCTGACCCGGTTTGGCTTCCAAGATTAGGAGTTGCTCCTCCAAAGGAGATGAGCCTACAAGCTGCTGCTGTGTGTTGGGAGCGGCAAAACCGGTGGCCTGGTGAAAGCCTTCCCTACCTGCCAGGTTTTCTCTTAAGTCAGTAATGTCAAGACCAATCGCGGAAACCGCACGTCGGGCTTGCTCGCGAGCCCGATTCATGTAACCAGGATCGAGATCCCGCACGAAAGGAAAGAATCTTCGGTCTGAGCCAAGCCAGTCTGCAAGCGCAACCATGCCGGCGAAAAAATGGGCGAATTGCGGTCTTGATGGAAGCAGTTCTGATTCTTGCAGGAATGCCTTAGGAAACCAGCGGCGAAGCGTGGCGCCGATCTCAGTGGAAGCTGAAACCGGATCGTACGTGAAGTCAACTGTCTTCACCGGCTCCCAGGACTTGGTTGCGGTGAGGTCGTAGTCGATCGGGCGGCCATCATGTGCAAGCACTGCGAAGAGGAGCCCAATATCCTGCTCCAAACCCCATTTGCCCATTTCAACCTTACAAAGAGAGAGGGAAATGGTTTCGAGATCGGATTCCAGAAAGATCGCGGCACCTTCCCCCACATGTCCATGGCGAGGTCCGCACCATGCACTCTCTGGCCATCCTTTGGCCTGAAAGCCGGGGTGCAGCTTCCCCGCATCATGAAGGAAGGCAAGAACCGCAAGGCGGGCAAAAGTAACAGAGGCAAGCACACCACCCGCTGCTCTTTCCATACGATTGTGGAAGACGGGCAAGAAAGAAATCACCTCGAAGCAGGCAGCTACATCCGCGCAGTGATGAGCGAGGTGGCGCCACACTCCTTCACCGCGGTCTGTCTTTGCTCACGGCGCACGGTTGTTTTCGATCCTTCGACCGACTCCCGCTTAGCGATGACCAAAAGCAGTATAGTTGAATGATTGCACCGCAGGGCCTACCTTTCCTGGTTCGCCAGCGGACGATTGGCCGACCCAAGAGCACCTCAGACGGCAGGTCCCGGCAGGGTCGCCTCATCAGTGCGGCGCTCTTCAAGGTCGGTCTGCACACAGCCGCCAGCATCATCGTAGAGTTCAAGATCCGCCCCGGCGGTGTACCCCGCGGCAGAATCGGCCCAGTGCCAAGCCGCGCCGCCGCGAGGCAGCACCCGGCCGCCCTAACGCTGGCCGTTCCCGGGCATCCTGCGTGCCTTCAACACCGCCGTACCCCCACAACACCGGCCACGCGATCACGGCCGTCCCGGTTACCGGGGATGGGCCTGTCTGGATCGCGTGCGCCCCAGGGCGAGGGTGGCACTCTCGAAGACTGCGTGGCAGAGCTGCACCTGTTCGCCGACTTCATCCACGGCCACGCCAAGGGGCTGTCCTCGGCGAAGTCGGCGGCCGAGAAGGGCTTGATGTTCAGGTCCCCCAGGGTGTCGCTGCAGGAGATCCAGTTGCGCAGGTCCTCGGTCTTCGAGTAGTTCAGGATGCGCACCGCATAGGCCTTGAGCGCCTCGGCCTTCTTCTCCACCCGCGTGGCCTGCTTGCGGGACCCCGCCTCCTTGCTCCTGTCCAGCCGCCGCGCCTCTTCCTCGTAGCGGGCCAGGCGGGCCTTGACGGCAGGCATCAGGGTCTTGTTCAGCCAGTCCAGCGTCTCCGCCTTTTGGCGGGGCTCGAAGCGCGGCGGCTGGGCGATCGACAACTCTTCGCACCTCGCCTCCGTCACCTGGATGCCAACCATGGAGATGACCTCGCGATCGATGTTGTGGGCCTCGTCGAGGACCAGCGCCTGGCGCGAAGGGGAAGCCGTCCAGCAGGCGATCGAGGACCGGCATGGGAGCGGTCTCAGGCACGGAGGCCCCCGTTCTGATAGCAGTCCGAGGTGCAGTGGTAGCCGCGTATGCGCTCGCCGACGCAGGTCCGCTGCTCAGCGTCGGACAGGTATTCGAGCAGCGAGCCGGCGGTGGTCAGAAAAAAGAGGCGCAGAGTGGGGTCGGGGATGGAGTCCAGCTCGGTGGTGGCGCGGCCGATCCCCTGGATGAAGATGTCCGCCAGGCGCGAGGCGATCGCGCCCGTGCCGCGGCCGTGCTCCAGGTGGGAGATCGCCGCCTGCATGCGATCGAGCGGCGCATCGATGTGGTTGTGGAGGCAGTTGAGCACCAGCCACGCCTTCTGGATGTCTTCGAGAGACGTGAACTCGGGGGCATCGAGCATGGCCAGACGGCGCTCGACGTCCAAGTACATCCCCTGGGCCCTGAGGTAACGCTCGGCCCGGCGCAGCTCGGAGCGGTCCATGCTCAGGAAGCGGGAGCGGCGAGAGGCCTTCTCCGCGGCCACGTCGGCGAGCGGGCAGCGGGCTGAGCCGGCCTCGGCGATGGCGCACAGAAGGAGCTGCACGAAGCCCACGTTGCGCAGATCCCGCGGGGTGAAGCGCCGCCCCCTGGCCACCAGGCCGGCGCGCAGGCGCAGGCAAGCCCGCAACCCCGGGATTGCCAGGCTGTACGGGAAATCGATCGAGTGGCGGTTGACGGGGAGCGAAGGCGGGGCTCGATGAGGGAATCTGCCGGACGAGCCGGGGGTTCGGCAAGGCCCCCAGCGGTTGCCGACTACCACCTGGTCAAATTCAAATCCGCCCCGCTCAAGACCGTGAGCGTTCTGTGGCCAAGGAGCCACCCCCAACGGGATCGCTACTGTGCGGTATAGGTGTAGTCCGCAGACTGCCAGACCGCGTCGATTTCCCACCACAGCCGGACGTACACGGGTACCCCGGTGGTCGGTAGATCGCTGACGGTCACAGTGGTAGCCGTTGTTGCACCCGATTCATACAGGTTGTGCGAGCCTACCCCGGTGGTGCCCACGTATAGTTGGTACGCCGCGGGCCCGGCTCCGGCCGTCCACGTAAAGGCCACGCTGGAACCTGACAGCACACTGCCCGGTGTGGGAGTGGTAAGCGCCGGAAGCACCGGTGTGCCCGATTCGGTGTAGGTGTAGTCGGCAGACTGCCAGGCTCCGCTGATTTCCGACCAGAACCGGGCGAACACGGTCACCCCGTTGGTCGGCAGACCGCTCACGGTCACAGTGGTAGCC
>PLGM01000399.1 GCA_003139795.1 Acidobacteriaceae bacterium
CTTGTGCAGAGTCTCCTTAGATGGAGATAAACCGAAAGGGCTTTAATCGAATCCTGCCAACAAGCCTTCTGCAGTTCGTAACTCACTTTCCGAGCTCGACCGCAACAGCTTCGTGCCTGGGCCGGGCCGGCGCCTCCGTTGGATGCTTCGGACCCGCATCCGCGACAATGACCGTCTCGGTGACCTGCGCTGGTCTGGCGCAAAAACAACGCCCCTGGCGGGCGCGCGATCTGCGCACCAGCCAGGAGCTTTTCGAATCTGTGGCCGGCCCGGCCCGGTTGCCCAGGCTTAGTGAATCATGTTGATGGTTTCCTGAGTCACAGAGTCGAATAGAATCAAGAACATAATGTAACACTGCATCGTATTGCTAAATAATTGCATAACGAGTTGTGTGGTTGCATGGCAAGCGAGATCAACCCAACCACAACTACCGTAGCAGTTTTCACGCGGCATTCCGCCGACTGCCCCAAGGCCGCTGACAGGTACTGGCGCCGGTGCAAGTGCAGGAAGTCGCTGTACATCTACGCAGACGGGAAAGCGACCTTCGTGTCGGCGAAGACACGCTCATGGGAGCAGGCAGAGACGTACGCGCATGCAGAGCGCGACCGCCGCGATCCGGTGAAGCAGCGGCTCATGGAGATCGAGGCGGTCGAGGCTGAGAAGACTGCGCTTCAGGAGTCGAAGAACTTAACGGTTGTGGATGCCACCGACCGCTGGCTCAAGTCACTCACAAGAGAGAGCCACGTGACCGAGGTTATCCGCGGTAAAGCAGCCAGGCGGATCATGGATTGGGCACTCGACGTCAAGATACCCAATGTCCGCGACATCAGGTCTGACGCGCTGGACCTGTGGCGGGGTACATGGGCTCCCGATGCCGAGAAGGTGTACAGTCGCATCGGCCAGACCAGCCAGTCGCACTTCCAGGGTCGCCTGAAAAATTTTTGCCGTTGGTGCGTGGCCACCGGAAACTTGGAACGGGACCCCTCTGCCCTCCTTCAGCCGATCCGGTTGAATGATGTGCGCACCCAGCCACTGACACCCGCCCAGTTCAATGAGTTACTGGCCGCTGTTGATCCCTTCATTGCGGAGGTTACTGGCGTTACGAAAGAGTACGCGCTGGAACTGAAGGCGCTGTTTTTGCTCCAACGTTGGGCTGGACTTCGCATCCTCGACTGTCTCATGCTCCCCCGGACTGGGCTCGTGGGTAATCGTCTCAGCCTCACCACCGAAAAGACTGGTGCCAAAATTGAGAACCGGACCGTACCCGACTGCGTGGTTGAGGCCCTCGGGAAACTATTATCTGACCGGCCGGGTTTCCGCCCCGGTTACTACTTTTGGCGGGAGGGTAGGAAGTCGGAGACACTCTCCACCCAGTACGACATCATGATCCAAAAGTTGAACGCGTACCTGAACTTCAACGGCGAGGATGGTCAGCCACTTCCCTTCCATTCCCACATGCTGCGCGACACATACGCGGTCGAACTGCTGCTGGCGGGGGTATCGCTGGAGGACGTCAGCAAGCTGCTGACGCACACGTCGATCAAGACGACTCAGGATCACTACGCTCCTTGGGTCAAATCAAGGCTCCCGCAGTTGGATGACAAGGTGGTCGCGGCGATGCGGGGGATGGGGGCTGCGGTGAGTGCGTAATGCGCTCGAAGGTAGCTTATAGAGGTGCGCCATGCCGGAACCAATCGAAGCTGACCAAATCAAGACGGCCGCGCTAAAGTGGGCGGCCTACAACGCGAGGATGGCCAATCTCTTCTTGGAGAGGGACAAGCATCCCCTGGACTCTGCGGAGCGGGAAGCTGCTGCGCAGGCCATTATGGCCCTATGTGTGGCAGAGGGTTAGTTAGGCGCCGGCGCCGTGTTGCCCGCGACAAGAACCGGCACTGGCTGAAGGATTACCGCCGGCCGAGGCAATCCGCGAAGAGCCGTATAAGTCGAGAGGCTGACGTACGGTTCCGTGAGAAGCCGGAGGTGAAATTCCTTCGGCTTACTCGACAATTCCCCGGGGCTACTCGACCACCAACAGCTGCGGATGTGCCCATCAGTCGAAGTTCGTCGGGCCTCGGTGTCGCCCCGTGCGGCGAAGTATGGAAGGTGCCCACGCCGAGGTGGTTCTCCGCTGACCGGGCCGCCCAACCACAGCCCCGTAGCGCGTCGCTGCCTCCCAGGTGACCGTGGGCCTGCCCGGATCGCAGCGGCCGTAGGGCGGTGGTGTGCAGTTCGGCATAGTTATGGCACAGGGCCTTGGGTGCGCCAGCCGCCTGAACCCGTCACACATGTCAACGGCGACTCCCATCGCGTGTGCTCTCGGTGCCGGCACGGAACGGCGTCTCCAAAGGAGCATTCGCCGGCAAGGAAGCAAGCTCCCCGCTCTACGCCGCCCAGGTCGCCATAAGCATCATTCACGATCAGCAGCCAGCCGCGGCGCGTGCATGCCCGCAACCTCAGGATTGCCAGGCTGTACGGGAAATCGATCGAGTGGCTGTTGACGGGGAGCGACGGCGAGACTCGATGAGGGAATCTGCCGGACGAGGGGGCGGCAAGGCCCCCAGCGGTTGCCGACTACCACCTGGTCAAATTCAAATCCGCCCCGCTCAAGACCGTGAGCTTTCTGCGGCCAGGGAGCCGCCCCCATCGGGATCCCTACTGTGCCGTGTAGATGTAGTCGGCAGACTTCCAGACTGCGTCGATTTCCCACCACAGCCGGGCGTACACGGTCACCCCGTTGGTCGGCAGATCGCTCACGGTCACAGT
>PLGM01000363.1 GCA_003139795.1 Acidobacteriaceae bacterium
GAGAACCTGGCACTGTCCAGAAATAATGTTTTCAGTGACGAAGAGCCAAATAATCTTGAGTTTCTTTTCCTCACCATAGTGCCTACGAATTGCAGAGGCGATAGGCTTCTTGAGGTTGGCAAACTCCTCTATGTCCTTTTGCAGACTTCGCCTGGAGAAGCTACCTGATGCTTTGCACTCCGCAACAATCACCGTCTCGTCATCTTTGGCGAATACATCTACTTGTTTTCGCAGGGGCTCCGCGCCCTTCCGGTCGATTAGCATCGTGAATTTGCGACCAGAGTTGATTTCGGGATAGCCCAACCTGGCTAGAAGCATCCAGAAGCGGTTTTCCAGGCGCTCATCGATAGCTTTTGGTCGCTTGACTCGAATCGAGCGTTTCAGTCTTCTATCGACCTGCCAACCGTCAGTCTCGTACGCGGGGATCTCTTCGGCGACGATGGATTTCTCATCAAACTGTTTACGCCGGTGCACAGCTTCGCGCTTGATTTTCGAAGAATCGGCAAGCAGAGGGCCGAAAAACTCGATGGTTTCGCTCTCTTGGTTCATTCAGTTCCTTCACGGATGGCCAAATTGCTCAGACGTGCCTTGCAAGAGATCGCCGGCTCACGGACTGCATTTGAGGACTGCACAATTATATGTTGAGCCTGCTAGGTTTAGGAACTTTTAAGTGGCTCCATGCGTGATTGCCGCCATTGGGTATCGAGCGGATATAAATGGGTATAAATAGATATCTATTGCCTTTGGCTATGAAATGGGTGAAAATGGGTGAAATTGGATACCGCCCATGCGCGACATCAAGAACATCACCATCACGCCGGAAATCCTCAAGCTCATCGCTGAAATCGACGAGTTCAAGGGGCGCTGGAAGGTTATTGAAACCCTTGCACCCGAAAAGCTGACGAGCCTGCGGCGAATTGCCACAATTGAGAGCGTGGGGTCGTCCACGCGCATTGAGGGTGCCAAACTCAGCGATGCGGAGGTCGGGAAGCTGCTGTCCGGCCTGCGGAGCGAGTCCTTTGCCAGCCGCGACGAGGAGGAAGTTGCGGGCTATGCCGATGCAATGGACATGATTTTCGAGGGCTACGAAGTCATCACCGCCACTGAAAACCACATTAAGCAACTGCACGGCGTGTTGCTCAAATACAGTTCCAAGGATCAGGACCATCGCGGAGAGTATAAGAAGGTAACCAACCACGTCGAGGCCTTCGGACCTGACGGCAAGAGCCTGGGCGTGGTATTTGAGACCGCCACGCCATTTGAAACGCCCGGATGGATGACAGAAATCGTCGATTGGTTCAATCAATCTGTACAGGAGGAAAGCCACCACCCTCTGATACTGGTAGGGATTTTCATTGTCGTATTCCTGGCAATCCACCCGTTCAAGGACGGCAACGGCAGGCTCTCGCGCGTGCTGACAACATTGCTTCTGCTGCGTGCCGGGTATGGCTATGTTCCCTACAGCTCAATGGAAGGCGTAATCGAACAGAACAAGGACAGTTATTACCTCGCACTGCGCCGCACCCAGCAAACCATCCGCAAGGAGGAGCAGAACTGGGAAGCGTGGCTGGTATTTTTCCTGAAAACGATGGTCAAACAGAAAGACAACCTGGCCGCCAAGGTGAAGCAGGAACAGGCGCTTCGCGCGTCATTGCCCGCACTTTCTCGCCAGATACTTGAACTAGTGAAAACGCGTGGCGAGATCACCGTCAAGGAAATCGAAGATTCGACCGGTGCCAACCGCAACACCATCAAGGTGCATCTGAAACGGCTCGCCGAGCAGCACTACCTGGTGCAGGTCGGTAAAGGACGTGGCGCTCGTTACACGATCAAATAGCGGTATCACTTTCCAATGCCGCAATGGGGTGATAAACCCCAGTCAATTTTCGAGGGGGGGTACTTTTGGGGGTATTTTGCTGATGCAATTTCTTATCTCTTTAATTTTCAATGATTTATCTATAGATAGGAATCCCTTCCTCTTATTGACTTTAAACTCCTTGGTGTCCATAATGGTGTCCATAAACGTCGATTTTGACGTTTTTGAGGTGCCCCCATGCCAAGAATTTCGTCCGCTTATGGGAGAGATGCAAGAGATTGGATGCAAGGGATGCTTTTCCTGCCTGGCCGGATTTCTGGCCCCGTGGCGGAAAAGGCCTCGGACTCCCGTGGCTTTTGAGACCACGATACCGACTGCGAGTATCACACCACTCCAGCTTGCAGCCAACTCTTTATTCCGGTCGATATCTCCACAGATAGCGGCTGCGTTACTCGGTAAGCTACAGCCAAAGATGACAATTGAGCAGGAGAAGATCGTGGATGCCTTGATAAAGGTCTGTCCCGGATATGCGGTCATGCGCAGCCTGGTGATGGGCTTTCGTACCATCCTACGGACCGGCAAGATCGAGACGCTGCATGATTGGATGAAGAGAGCCACCGATTCCGGCATAAACGGAATGCAGCGGTTCGTCCGCACGTTGAAGCAGAACCCGAGTGCGGCGGAGGCTGCCGTCGAACAGACCTGGAGCAATGGTCATGTAGAAGGACATATCAACAAACTCAAAACCATCAAGCGTCAGATGTATGGCCGGGCGGGATTTGAACTGCTTCGAGCGCGCATCTTACCCCTCCCTCCATCTCCCAGCTTGCACCAAGAGTGAGGAAGAATCTCAAATTCTGCGATCCGAAAGACGAGCATTTTGCACAGACGCATTTCCTCTGTTGAATTGTATTGACGAATAACATTCCTACGTTGGAGACTCAGCGAACAGCTATCGAGCCATGGCTTCTATTACTCGCAGAACCGCAATTGCCTCACTTTGGGCGGCGCTGTCAGGCGCGTTCCTGGGACGAAGACTTTTCGCCCGGCCGCTCTACACACAGGCGCAATCCGACTTGCCTGGCGCGCACCCCGAAGCCCAGCACGGCGGCTTGCCTCGCAACAAACCGCCATCCGCTTGGTTTACCGATATCGCCAGCCGGTCCGCATTTGCCTACCGGACCAACAACGATTTCGAGGGAAGAAAGTACTTCCCCCAGCCCATGTGCGGCGGCGTGGCAGCCATCGATTACGACAATGACGGCAGGATGGACCTGTTCTTCACCAACGGCGCCAAGTTGCCGGAACTCGCCAAGACCAGCTCTGCATACTACAACTGCCTGTTGCGCAACAAAGGGGACGGCACCTTTGAGGATGTAACCGCAAAGGCAGGCCTCAACGGCGCCGCCCTCGGCTTCAGCTTCGGCGTGGCTGTGGCCGACTACGACAACGACGGCTTCGACGACATCTTCATCTGCAACGCAGGAACCAACACCCTCTATCACAACAATGGGGACGGGACCTTCACCGATGTGACAGCCAGTTCGGGTTTGGACTACAAGCCGGAGAACGTTCTCAGCGTGGGCGCGGCCTGGTTCGACTACAACAACGACGGCCTGCTCGACCTGATCGTAACGAACTATACTGTCTGGACCCCGCAGACTGACAAGCACTGCATGATGGACCCGCAGCACGAGGAGTATTGCAGTCCCACGGTCTATTCGAGCGTGGCTTCGAGACTCTACCGTAACCTCGGCAAAGGGCGTTTTGAAGACGTCACCGATACCAGCCAGATTGGCAAGGCGCTGGGAAAGGGGATGGGCATCTCCATTGCAGATTTCAATGGTGACGGCCTGATGGATGTCTTCATCGCAAATGACACCGAGCCCAATTTTCTCTTTATCAATCAGGGAAATGGGACCTTCAAAGAGAGCGGGCTCGAATTCGGTGTGGCTTATAACGCTAATGGCGACAGAGTCTCCGGCATGGGTTCGGACGCCAAAGACTTCGACAATGACGGCTGGGTCGACATCGTTTATAACGACCTGTCCGGGCAGGTCTTCGGATTAATGAAGAACGAAGGCGGCAAGTTCTTTGCCGATGCGACCTGGAGTTCGAAGCTGGGGCCGCTCTCGCGCAACCTATCCGGTTGGAGCATTGGTTTCATTGACTACAACAACGATGGATGGAAAGACATCTACTCAGCCAATGGTGACGTTGACAACCTGGCCGCCACCTCCCGCCAGCACGACACGATGTTTGAGAACATCGGCGGCAAAACCCTCCGCGACGTGACGCAGGAAATGGGTCCCGACTTTGCGTTCACGGGCTATCAGCGCGGCTCGGCCTTTGTGGATCTCAACAACGACGGCTTTCTCGACCTGGTTGTGACTTCATTGGAAGAAAAGCCGCGCATCCTCATGAACAACGCTCTCAACGGCAATCATTGGATCATGTTCGATCTGCGTGGACGCAAGAGCAATCGCAACGGTATCGGCGCAACCATCAAGGTGATTAGCGGCTCAGGTCGCGCTCTCTTTAACCACGTCACTACCAGCGTGGGATTCATGTCGTCGAGCGATCGCAGGGCCCACTTCGGGCTCGGCGCCGAAGCGAAGATCGGCCACGTGGAGATTCGCTGGCCCAGCGGCATTCTTCAGCGCATTGACCACCCCGCCGTCGATCAGATCCTCAAAGTGGATGAACCCGCCGCAGGTTCTTAGCCCGCTCAGACGACGATAAGAACTTCCGTCGCGCACCGGGTACGGACTGGAGGTCACCAGCGGTCGTTTGGCGCTGTCCATGCTCACTTTGCAATAGGGCTTTGCGCGCTCTCCACCACCGTCAGAACTTGATCGGCCTTCACCTGAGTCAACACCTGCTTGACTCCGGTGGGCCAGGAGATCTCAATCCTTTCGATCATTGCAGCCTTGCCCAGCCCGAAGTGCACGCGCTTGTCGCTGGATGAGCTGTAGCCGACGGCAGTGGTGGCGTGGTTGTACTGCACGCCTTCTGCGGTCGTAATCTTCACCTTCGTTCCCAAGCCGTCGCGGTTGTCCTTGGTGCCCACCAGCTTGAGAATGATCCAGTGATTTCCGTTGGCGGTGCGATTCATCAGCAGTTGCGGCTTGTCGTTGATGACGCTTACCACAACATCGATCTTCCCGTCGTTGTTGAAGGAACCGAAGGCTGCGCCGCGGTGAAGGCGCGGCGAAAGAAACGCGGCGCCTGCCGTCGCGCTCACATCGGTGAAGGTGAAGTTGCCGTTGTTGCGTAGCAGACCGTCGGGCTGCAAGGTGGGCCGGTGGAGCACCTCCATCTCGTTGTCCAGAATCGCGCCGCCCGCCGTGAACAAGTCCTTTTGCCCGTCGTTGCCAAAGTCGAATGCGCCGGTCCCCCACGCCGTCATGCGACGGCTGAAGGCGGTCACGCCGGAAACATCGGTCACATCGTCAAACTGCGTTCCCGTGTTCTTGTAGAGCGGAAATGTGTCGCCGAACATTGCGGTGTGAAAGATGTCGGGCAGACCATCGTTGTTCAAATCGCGAAACTCCGCTCCCATGCCGGCGACCAAACTGCCGTTCGCGGTGTAAGCCACGCCCTGTTCCAGCGCCACATCCTTGAATGTCCCATCGCCGTTGTTGTGCAGCAGAAAATTGGGAGAGGTGTCGTTGGATACAAAGATGTCGGTAAAGCCGTCGTTATCGTAGTCGGCGAAGGCCAGGCCCATGCCTTTGCCCACATACTGCCCAATGTGCGAAGACGCCGACACATCGGTAAACGTCCCGTCGCCGTTGTTCTTGTAGAGAATGTTCGGCGTCCCTTTGAAGTTCCCCGGCGCGCAATAGGTGCGCGCGCTGCCGATAGAGCACAGCTTGGCATTGGCAATGTTGTAGTCGAGATAATTGACGACCAACAGGTCCAGGCGGCCGCTATTGGTGGAGTCGAACCACCCCGCGGCAACCGCCCAGGGCTTGCCGTTGCCGGCAATCGTGCCGCCCACCCTCGCCTTGTCCGTCACATCGGTAAACGTCCCGTCGCCGTTGTTGTGCAGCAATTGGTTGTGATTCACGCCGGTAATGTAGAGGTCGACAAAACCATCGTTATCGTAGTCCCCGGCAGCGACACCCATCGAATATCCAATGCCCTTCACCCCTGCCTGCTCCGTCACATCGGTAAACGTCCCGTCGCCGTTGTTGCGGTAAAGTCGGTTCCAGTAACTCGGGTCTGTCTTTTCAAGCGAGGGAATTGCCGCGCCGTTCGTAAGGAAGATGTCCAGCAGGCCGTCGTTGTTGTAGTCGAACACTGCCACGCCGCCCAGCATCGTTTCGATTGAGTATCGCTGCGGGCTGATACTGTTTTTCAGCTGAAACCGGATACTGGATCGTTCGATCAAATCCTCGAAAGAAATTCGGCTCTCAGGCGCCGCGACCGGCGGCGAAATTACTTTGCTGGACGATGCGGACTGCGGCCTTGAACCCTCGGAAGGCAGCCTAGCCTGCAATGCGAATGCCGACGGAGCGATCGGGAGCAAAGCGATCAGCAGGTACACGAACAAGAGGACCCCACTAACTTCTTTCAGCGGGCCTCTTGTCCTGGTCGCGAATGCCGTGAACAGGCGAATCCTCAGCGGAGCGGCTGGCCAGCGTGCTCTCGATTGAAGGTGAATTGCCACTCCCATATGCGAAGTATACTCGCCGGCTCTGCGCGACTTACTGCGGAATCAAGGTGTTACTTCATGTCTCGTCCAGTGTGATGGTGCAGCGTGTCTGGCAACGCTACAACGTGCAGCCCCACCGCGTGGAGAAATTCGAAATCTCCAATGACCCGAAGTTTGAAGACAAGGTGCGGGACGTTGTCGGCCTTTACCTGGACGTGCCGGATCGCGCTCCGGTACTCTGCGTCGACGAAAGGAGCTAGATCCAGGCGCTGGACCGCACCGCTCCTATCCTACCCCTGCGGCCGGGATTACCGGAGCGCCAGACGCATGACTGCAAACGGCACGGGACCACGATCTTGTCAGCCGCCTTCAATATCCTCGATGGCAAGGTTATCGGCAGTTGAGTGGCAAAGGAAACTAACTATGGCCGACGCTCTCTGGCTGAAACCGCAATGGGCCGATACAAGGCGATCATCGGTCCGTGTCTGCGAGCGCTCAGCTTCTCTGGCCAGCAGGCCGAAGCGGCTGTCGGCCTCACCGTCCTCAACCGCTTGCTGGACGCGGGACGCCCGAACTCCCTCCGCAGTCTATAGCGGAACCAGAATTGGTGTATCCCGAAGGCACGGCCCTCAAGTCGACGCAACCACGAGGAGCGGCGACCCTGCACAGACTCGCCAGGGCACAGTATTTCTGGTTTCGCTCTAAACATCGCTGGCGTAAACTGGCTGGGAAAAGGGAAAGCTTGACCTTCGCTCGATCCATGCAACAAAGTTCATCGCAACTGCCCATGTGAACGAGCCTCTACCTTCTCCACCAAAGCTGAAAGTACCAATCCAGGTTCAGCACATTCCAAATGCGATTGCCCTGATCAGAGAGTTGAATTCTCTTGACGCGAAGCGTTACTCGTTTTGTGGCGTTCTGCCGGCCTCGGCTTGCGAATGCACCTCAATAACTCGCAGCGCGTCGCGAAGCTGCTCTTCATTCTCTTGTTTGATTGCATCGAACCGCTTCGACTGCTCTTCGCGCCTTGAATCGCCGGTGCGCGCATAAAGCTGCAGCAGGCCGAAGTTCGCGGCATAGTTGTTCGCTTCCAGCGCGATCGCCCGATCCAATTGTTTCTCTGCATCGCCATATTTCTTCATCTGTGTATACACTAGGCCCAACTCGGCCAGGACGGCAGGCTGATCGGGCTTCAACGTCGCCGACTCCCTCAACTGTGCGATAGCTTCATCTAGTTGCCCTTCCTGGCGCGCAATGCGCCCCAGATAGTAGTGCGCATCGGCAGCCGTGTTTGTGTTGTTCACTGCCTGTTTCAGCCATTTGGATGCGGTCCCGAAGTCCTTTGCCCGGAAGTATGTTGTCCCCAACGCGAGAATCCCCGGCGCGTCATCTTGGCGCAGCGCATGATACTTTTCCAGGTAGGGCAGAGCCTCCGTCGGATCTTGCGCAAAGGACGACACAATGCCCATTCCAAAGTTGTACTCGGGATTATCCGGCGCCAGTTTGACCGCCTCTCCCATGGCCCTGCGTGCCTCCTCCAGCAGGCCCAGTTTCAAACAAATCGCTCCGAACTCATAGGCGAGGCTGGCATCTTTCGGTTGCAGGTCTCGCGCATGAGCCAGGTAACCGAGTGCGCCAACGTGGTCGTTGGCGGCTTCGGCAATGCGTGTCAGATCGATCAACGGGCCCACATCTGTGCTGTCCGCGATAAACGCGCGCTCCATGGTCGCGCGCGCTTGCTCCAGCTTCCCTTCGGCCTCCTGGGCCAGGCCCATTACGCGCAGGCCGGCGGGTGAAAGCGGATGCCGCTCGGCGACCGTCGCAAAGATCGACTCCACCAGGTCGGCTCGGCCCGAGCTGCGCAGAACAGGCAGAACTGTCATAGCATCCTGTTCTGCCAGGTCGGGATTGGCTATAAGCGAAGCAGCAGCGCGATTCACCGCTTCCTTGTGTCCCAACCCAGCCTCGTCCGCACAGATGAGGGACTCAGCACCCACTTGCCTGCGAGCTTCTGAAGTCAGCTTTTCCAGGTATTCGAACGAGCGTTGATAATTCTGCGACCACATCGCGAGCGTTGCGGCCTCGTAGTTTGCTTCAGCATTGGCCGGTTCCGTTTTCAAGACCCGTTCGTATAATCGAAGCGCCTTTGCCCGCTCTTCGGGATTGCTTGCCGCCGTCTGCATATAGATACGGGCTAGATTCAGATATGCGCCGGTAAAACCTGGGCTGTGTTGTATCGCCAAGGAAAATGCCTGTTTGGCCCCTTCGGGATGCCCTTGCTGAATCTCCACGATCCCAAGGAGGTTCTCAATGCCGCCGTTGGCGGGAAACAGCTTGACGGCCTTGGCAAGCAATGCACGCGCACCGGTCAAATCGTCATTTTGTATACACTGCTGTATGGTCAACACGGTCTGCCGATAAGAGTCCGCAGCATTTTGCGCGCCTCCTCCCGGCACAAAGATCGCAAAAGCGAAAAACAACAGGGACACACTTCGCATACCGCCCTTTCGCGGATGAGTCATTCCCGATGTCTGCACCGGACCGTGGCTTGGCACAATCTTGTTACGCTCCAGTATACTAAAATACTGCCATGAAACCACAAGGCGATAGAAGGCCTTTCGGATGCGTGCTAGGTCTTCTGCTTGTTTTTCTCCTCACTCCACATGCTCGCAGTCAAACCGCCGCCGATGAACCCGTCCGGTCCCTCTCGCCCATTGCATCGCTTGGACTTACTGGGGAAAAGGCATCGCAGTTAAGGCAGGCTGTCGACGCCCGCGACTACCCAGCGGCAGAAAGGCTTCTGCTGAATGAAATCGAGCCCGATCCCCACTCGCCTCGTGCAGCTCAACTGCTGGCTTTCGCTGGCAGAGTTTATTTTCTCGACCAAGATTATCTCAACGCCGCCATAGCTTGGAAAAAGTCCGATGCAATCGTTCCCCTCACGCCGTCACTCCAATTCTCGCTGGCCATGGTTTATATTCGTCTGGCGCATCCAGATTGGGCGAGAGGGATTCTGCAGTCGCTGGCCGCGAAAGATAAGAATAAGGCCCTTTACCCCTATTGGCTGGGCCGCCTTGAGTACGATGCTCAGCATTACAAAGAGGCGATGGCACACTTTCGCCAAGCCATCGCGCTCGATTCCGGGATGGCGCGCGCCTACGACAACCTTGGACTCTGCTATTTCTATCAGAACGAGAATGAGCTAGCCGTTGAGAATTACGAGAAGGCTATCGATCTTGACCGCAATTCCCCCCACCCTTCGGCATGGCCGTACCTCAACCTCGCCATCACACTCCAGTTTCTCAATAGACTCGATGAAGCGGAAGCCAATTTGCGCAGGGCAATCCGCCTCGAACCGCATTTCGCGCAAGGGCACTATCAACTGGGCAGCGTGCTTGAAGATCTCGGCCGGGCGGAGGATGCCATCATCGAGCTGAGAGAGTCGGCCCGGCTAGATCCGAACTATGCTGAACCGCATTTCGCTTTGGCTCGCATCTTACATAAGCTTGACAAGAAACCGGCCGCGCAGGAAGAGCTGCGGACGTATCGCAGCCTCCACGCAAAGGCAAATCCTGTCACCATTTCTCCAGATCGCTGAAGCGGCGCCACAGCTTACCTGCCGCCAACCAGGGATGCCATTCTGTCGCCGTTTGTTTTGGGACAGCTAAAGCTGCCTCGGGAGGCGGGCAAAAAATGCAGCCCTGCCAGGCTAAATTCCTGGCAGGGCTGCATTTCAGGAGCCAGTCAAGAGACTGCCGCGGATTAGAACTCCAGGCGCCCAGAGAACTGAATAGTTCGTGGTGAGCTCACCGTTCCGTTCCATTGGCCGAAGCCGGTGCTTCCTACCGTGGTATTAAAGGCGGAGGACACGGCGGTTTGCTGACCGGTATTGATGAAGTAGTGGTTGTTGAACGCGTTGAAGAAGTTCGCGGTGAACACGAAGCTCCCTCTCTCGTGGATTTTCGTTTCCTTGATCAGGGAAAAGTCGGTATCCCTGTAGTTCGAGCCGTAAACCGTCGTCACAGCCATGCCAGTGCCCAGGTAACCGTAAGGCCCCGTGAAGTTGGACGCTGGTTCAAGGGCATTGGGGTTGATGTATTGACCGTTGTTCTTCGTTGGATCGAAGCCGTTGCGGCCGTTGAGAAGCAATTGCTGTCCGGGAAGAATGCCGGGGAGGCAGCCTTCACGGACTTGGCTGACCACGTTGCAAGCGGCGGAGGTGAACGTGAATGGGACGCCGTACTCGTAGCGGGTAATCGGGGCCAGCTTCCATCCGGTGGCAACGGAACTCACCGGACCGGCGTTCAGGAAGCGCTGATCGTGCCCGATTGGGATGTCATACACCAAGGCCAACGAACCGATGATCGGCGTGTTGTCCTCGGCGAGGGCCATGAGAGGCTTGATGTTGTAGGGCGAGAAAGCATTCTGTCCGCCGCCCGTGTCCTGGGCCGCCTGCGTGGTCTCGGTTGCATCGGTGTACATTTTGGAAATGGTCATGGAGCCTAGGACATAGAGGCCGTGGGTCATGTGGCGTTCAATGCGCGCTTGGAAAGAGTTGTAGAGCGAATTGCCATGCTCTTCGTTCAAGCCCTGTTCCACACCGCAGTACTGTGGGAATGGCACCAGCGCCTGCGCGAGAGTTGAGGAGCAAGAGCCAGCACCCGCCCCGGGATTCAATTGGTTATTCCAGTTGGTGTAGGGCGTGGATACACCAGCCGCGCCAAAAACCGTCGGGCCATTATAGCCTTCAAGGCCATACTCATCGGTGGTCTGCACCGCGTTGTAGTCCGCCTTCAGCACAGTGTCAACAGTGGTAGGAACACCCTGCACGTAAGTGGTGAACGGCGTAGAAGCGAGTTGTTGGTATTGCCCGTTGTACGGGTTGATGACGTTGATTGGGCTCTTCTGTGAGGGTAGGTGTGTACCCTTCGTTCCCACGTACGACGCGCTGAAGAAGAAGTTATGTGGCAATTCCCGCTCTAGGGTAAGGTTCCACTGAGACGAATAGGGCCGGTGGTTTGCGTCTTCCGGACGGAACATCGGCGAGAGGCCATTGTCGGCGCTCGAAGTGATGCTGGTAATCGGCTTACCGGTTGCGGCGGGACTGGCCGGCGTGAATCCGTTATGGCTGAGGAAAATGGTGGGAGCGTTAGCGTTTCCGGCCCCAGCCTGGGAAGCGATGTCGTTCAGGTTGAAGCCATCGAGGTTCATTCCGGCGTTCCAGCCGGGATAGAATGCCTGGCCGTAGTAGATGCCGTATCCAACGTGAACGACTGTTTTTTCGTTGGGTGAGTAGGCAATGCCCAGGCGAGGCGACCAGTTATCGAAGTCCAATTTTTCAGGGTATCGGGCGCCGAAGCTGGCCGCGCCCGCCTTGTTGCCGGCAAAGGCCAGGCTACCCAGCAGACAGGAACTCCCATTGCAGGCGCCGGCGTTGACTCCGTTTGGATCGAAGAAGGAGAGGTTGTTCTGCTTTTCTTCAAACGGCGCGTCGTAGTCCCAGCGCATGCCGTAGGTTAAAATCAGCTTGGAATTGAAACGCCACGAATCGCCGGCGTGAGCGGCGGAGCCGAACTGGCGTGGGTAGGTGGTGCCAACCGTGTAGTAGTTCACGTTTGCACTTGAGGTCGCGCCCAGAAACCAGCTGGCCATGTCGTCGCCGGAATTCACAGTGCTGACGCCTGTCGTGGATCTATCGAAGCTGAAGCTGCCGCCTTGATTGGTGGAGTAGTGAAGGTTTCCGCCCGCATTTTTCCACTCATACCCGAAGGTGAAGGTATGCTTACCTTTCACAAACGTAAGCACATCGTTGAAGGCCCAGGTGGGGCGAACGGTAAGTTCATGACCCGGTGTTCCATAGCTGTTTCCGAACACCATGCCGGACTCATTCAAGTTGAAGGTTGGCAGATCGCTGTCTGCCACACCGGCAACCTTGGGCAGGTTCGCGCCCGCTTTGGCGTTCAGCGCATAGTAGCCCTCATTGCGGTTCAGATAACCGAAACTGGCGTGGTTGGTCAACACGGACGAGAAGGTGTGCTCCCAGTTCATGCGGAAAATGGGGGCATTCTCGGGACTGGCGGGCTGGGCGGTGGATATGGCGGCGGGCAAAGCGCTGTTGAGGTTGGGCTGTGCGTATTGCCGCCAATAAGTGAAGTAGAAGTGATCGCTGCTCCCGAGGATAAAGTCCTCGCGGGTCATATACACGTTCTCGGCGTTGACAAGCGAACCCTGTCCGCCATTGGGAGCCAGGTAGTTGTTGATTTCGCCATTGTTGGTTGGGGTCGGGGCAACGGCGGTCCACGCAGCGGCGATCGGATCCTCGACCGCGGCCCATATGGCCGGGTCGATTATGTTGTTTGGGATCTGTTGTCCCGAATACTTGTAGAGCGGGTTGGTCGGGTCGGTTACAACGGGGTAGAAGATGGGGATCATGTTCCCGTTGGCATCCTCGTAGTTGCTGAAATTGCCCGCGCGAGCGTTGGTTGACGGGATCGTCAAGGTCGGGGCTTCCGCCGCGCCATGCTGGAAGTAGGCCTCCCAGTTGAAGAAGAAGTACGCCTTGCGCTTTGAGTTCGCTCCGTGCAGTCTGGGTAGATAAACCGGTCCGCCTATATTGGCGCCGTAGTTGTTCTCCTTGTCCGGAGTCTTCCTCGTCTTGACACTGGTCGGATTCCCGTTCGCGTCGAGGACGTAGGTGGACGTTCCGTACTGGAAGCCGTTGAAGAGGTCGTTGCGATTGTACTCAAACCCAGCTCCATGGAACTGTTCGCCGCCACCCTTGCTCTGGACAATCAGCTGTCCGGAGGTGGTGTTCCCGTATTGCGCCTCGTAGTTCGCAGTAAGCACGTGGACTTCGCTCACCATATCCGGCGACATTTGAAAATCTCCGTATAGAGAAACCATGCCGCTCTGGTTATCGAAGCCTTCCTGCATGGTCACGCCATCCAACAGCGCCTCGTCGCCTGAGACGAGGCCGCCGTTGATGCGGGCGTTATAGGCGTTACCGGAGCTTCCCGTGCTGACGCCGGGCATCAGAATGGCAAGACCGATGGCGGTGCGCGGCTGACCTGAGACCGTCAATGGCATGTCCTGCAGAGTCTCCGGGCTCACACCGCCTTCGAGCGTCGGAGTCTCGTAGTTAATCAGCGATGCATCGCCGATCACAGTCACGGTTTCATCGGCTTGGCCAACCTTGAGGTGAACGTCGACACGGGCAGTCTGGTTTACTGCCAATTCGATGCCCTTTTGCAGGACTCCTTCAAAGCCCTTCGCGGAGGCGGACACGTCGTACTTTCCCGGCGTCAGGTTGCGGAACGTGTATTCCCCCACGCTATTCGATGTGGCCTTCTGTTGGTATGCGGTTGCCTCGTTGATGAGCGTCAAATTCGCACCCGGCACGATGGCGTTACTTGGGTCCACTACCGTCCCGCTCAGCGAGGCATTTGTGTCCTGCCCATAGCTGCGATTGGTCACGGCCAATGAAAATGTCCCGAGTAGCACCAGTAACAGGCAATTCATGACTTTCGACGGTCTGTTTGACATGGTGTTGGAGTCTCCATAAGTTCTGCTGCGTGGTTATTGTCATGGCCTCCTCGCAATGCACTTTTTGGGGGGCCCCGTCTGCAAAAGCGTAGCCACATATCAACGAGCGTTTGCATTGATGGGATCTAGAACGTCCACAAGAGGCGCGAATGTTTACCGCTTTATCCAATCCCGCAAATGCAGCTAATGATATCCGCCCTTCGCGTACTCCTCGACGGTGCTTGCGGGAACTGCCAAAGCCGCAGAAAAGAAAGAAACGCGAGCGCCAAAACATTTGCCGCGCCCCGGGGGTTTGCATCCTCGCGGAATTCCGTTTCAGTGTGCGCTAGGCCATTCCTCCTTGAACGTAGCGGCCGTAACACAGCGCCAGTAAGGCACTGGTCAAAATGCTTCTTGTAATCGTTTTCCAAACATCTCTCCAGCCTCCGTTACGACAAGTCTTGGATAAGGAATCATGAATCGAATCGGCACTATCCGCAATTTTTCGTAAGGCCAGAAACCCCCGCACGAAATTAATCGAAAGCATAATCGACCAACAAATGTATGTCAAGAAAAAAGTGAAACGCTTGCCCACGCCTTCGATTCACAAAGAAAACGGGGGATTTCTTAGTGATTCGGCCATCGGTTACAAAACCGAAGTCATCAACCGCCGATCAACCCGCGGTCCAACGCGCATTCCAAATGGCCCGCACGTACTATCAAGGACTTACAGCAACTTGGCGGACTTGCCAAATCTCGTAAGTCCTTGGAAACACCGAAATACATCCTTTGACGCGGAAGAGGTATCACGCAAGAATTGCATTGCTGCCGTACCTTCCGGTGGTCGCTTGAAGACGACGAGATCTTCCATACGAGTGAGGACTCTGGCGCCTTTCGCGCTGTTTGGTAGCCTGGTTGACCTTCACCGTCTGGCGGATCACTGCGAAAAGGCGAATGGTTGCCCGGCTCAAGGCCATCAAGGTCGAGCTACAGCGCCGAATGCACGATCGCGTACCCGAGGTCGGTGCATGGCTTCGGAAGGTCGTATCAGGCTACTACCAATACCACGCAGTACCCGGCAATATCGACCAACTGCGCATCTTCAGAAAACGCGTAAACCGACTGTGGCGCAACGTTCTGGTTCGCCGCAGTCAATGCGCGAAGAAGAAGTGGGAGCAACTTACCCCGGTCTTGAAAAGGTGGATTCCACCGCCCCGAGTTCTACACCCCTATCCGGAGCCACGCTTCTACGCCGCTCATCCTTCGTAAGAGCCGTGTGCGTAGACGCGCTTGCACGGATCTGTGCGGGGGGCGGCCTGCGAAGGCCGTCCCTACCGCGGCCAGAACCCCAAGCCTGGATTGAGAATCGGTTGCCGCAGCAGGGGGCGTTTGTGTGGAAAAGGGATGAATAGGGTCGAGCGCCTAGGGTCAGATACGTTGGGTGTGCTGGGTGTCCCGACAGTGCTTTTGGTGGCATTTCACCGGCCTTTCGAAGAGCATGATTGCGGCGGTCCCGCTCCACTGGGTCAAACTTTCCGATCAGCCGCCGCAGAGCATCCGGAATTGGTTCTTCGGGTGTCGGGGGTAAAGGCGGAACGAAGATTTCCGCGAGAGCAGCGAGCTTAACCACCCCTGAGAACGATTCGAACGAAATCCTCACTCCGTAGATGAATGTTGAGCCGAGTTCCAGCGATCGGCGGGCGTAAAAAGTCGGCGATTGCAAGAAACGGCGGCATTCTGCGACATTGTAGACTCATCGAATTCCACATTCGTTGAGTGTGTTGTTATGATCGGCCCACTGACACACCGCCTATCGCCTCCTGCCGACCAGCCCGTCGGCGCGCGAGCTGATGGACGCCTACACGCTGGGCTTGTTCGAGCTGAAGTTGGTTTGGTCGCCGCAGGTTACTCTTATGAACTGAGTGAGGATTTCGTTCGAATCGTTCTCAGGGGTGGGCAACGGTCTGATCGCCAGGCCGGGAAGCGTTTCGACGACCGGATGGCGAAGCGGCAACAGTCGGGCAGCCACGCGTTCGGGCGTATTGAAGCTTATACAATCTCAAGGAGCGCAATATTACTTGCGCATTGTGCGCAGTCAGTTCAATCACTTGCGCCGGCAATGAAGGAACCCATGCTCATCGACAAGCGTTTACGCCCGTTCCTTGCTTGGGAATTGCTTGCATTTACGCTTCTGCTTTTTTTCACCGGCATCGGTTCGCGAGCGCTCTCGCAGCAAGATGCGGCGCCACATCCCCTGGAACTGGGCATCATCGTCTGCTCCAGCGAGGCAGAGGCGGCTGACGTATTGCGGCAACTGAATGCTGGAATGGACTTCGGCGTACTGGCCAAGGAAAAGTCGATTGACCATTCGTCCAGCAACGGCGGCTACATGGGACGCGTGACCCCCGACCAACTTGCCCCCGCTTATCGCAATGCGCTCGCGGGTCACACGACGGGACAGTTGACCAGTATCTTCCCCGTGCCGTCAGGCTTTGCCATACTCAAAATTCTTCCCGCGGCTCCTGTGACAGAGGATTTGACTGGGAATCGCCTCGACGCCCTGGTGGCGAGCGGGGCCATTCATTATGGTGCTTTCCTCGACGGATCAGTGGAGGCGGACAGGTCGCTGGCAAAGTATCCGAAGCCGCAAGGCTGGGATCACGACTTACACGAGACATGCGAATTGCGGAAGCAATCTTATGCCAGAAGCGTGGAGCGATTGACAAACGCTCTGGCCGTTCTGAAGCCCGGCGGAGCCTACAGCGCCTCCGACCTTCTGCAAGGACACACGGACCTTGCTCAGCTTCTGGCCTACGAAGGCAAGATGAATGAGTCGATCAAGGAGTTGAAGATTGCCTATGATCTTGCAAGGACTTACGTACCTGGCGGCGTACCCAATCTTGAGGAAAGTCTCGGCGCCGCCTATTTGCATCTTTCCGAAATGGAAAACGGGGTCTATCTTCACCCCAGTAATCTCGATCTCTTTCCGCCAGTGGATCCCAAGGCAAGTTATGAGAAGAAGGACGAATCGAAGCTTGCTATTCAATACTTCAGCAAATATCTCTCACACACGCCGGAGGATATTGAAGTGAAGTGGCTATTGAACCTGGCCTACATGACTCTGGGAGAATATCCTGCGGGAGTTCCGGAGGCATATCTGGTTCCCGAAAGCGTGTTTGAGTCGAAGGAGAATATCGGCCGCTTTGTCGACGTTGCGCCGGCGGCGGGCTTGAACGTCATGCGCGGCGCGGGAGGGGTGATCGTCGACGACTTCAAAAACAATGGCTTGCTCGACGTGGTGGCTTCCAGCATGGATGAGTGCGATCCGATCCGGTACTTACACAATAATGGGGACGGCACGTTTACCGATCGAACGGCCGAGGCAGGCCTCTCCGATCAGCTTGGCGGGCTCAACATTGTGCAGGCGGACTATAACAACGACGGCTGTATGGATATTCTTATTCCGCGTGGAGGATGGGGACACCCGGAGAGGTTATCGTTGATGCGCAACAATTGCAATGGCACCTTCACAGACGTGACGGAGGCCAGCGGCCTGGGACGCGTTGCGACGGCAACCAATGCCGCGGTCTGGGCCGACATAGACAATGACGGGTACCTGGATCTGTTTATCGGGAATGAGAACGCGGCGGCTCAGTTGTTTCGCAACAAGGGCGACGGCACGTTCGAGGACATATCGCATTCGGCCGGCATAGACCGGGTCGCTTTTTCCAAAGGAGTGACGGCGGCCGACTATGACCAGGACGGCTACGTTGACTTATATGTTTCGAACTGGCGTGGCGCTAACTTTCTCTATCATAACAACGGTAACCGCACATTCACGGAGATAGGACGGCAGGCGGGTGTGCAGGCTCCGTGGTACAGCTTTTCCACATGGTTCTTCGACTACGATAACGACGGCTGGCCCGATTTGTTTGTGAACGCTTTTTTTCAACCGCTCAGTGAATCCTTGTACAGCTATCTGGGCAAGCCGCACAATGCTGAGACGCTGAAGCTTTACCGAAACAAGCACGACGGGACCTTTGAAGATGTTACAGCGAAGGTGGGGCTGGACAAGGTCTTTATGACAATGGGTTCTAACTTCGGCGATGTCGATAACGACGGTTTTCTCGATGTGTATCTTGGAAACGGCAATCCATCTTATACGGCACTGGTGCCGCACGCGCTGTTGCACAACAAGGATGGCCAATCGTTTGTGGATATCACTGCTTCCTCTGGGACCGGGGAGTTGCACAAGGGCCACGGGACGGCTTTCGCCGACCTCGACAGAAGCGGTAATGAGGCTATTGTCACCAATGTTGGTGGGATGGTGCCGGGCGACCGGCATGCGTTGCGAGTGTTTCAGAATCCTGGAAATGACAATGACTGGATTAATGTACGTCTGGTGGGGATAAAGAGCAACCGGTCCGGCGTGGGCGCGCAGATCAAGATCACCGTGTCAGATGACGACCAAGCGCCGCGAACGATCTTCCGCGTCGTGGGTGAGAGCAGCTCGTTCGGAGGCAATCCGATGGAGCAGCATATCGGACTGGGTCACCATGCGCGCATCTTGGCTCTCGACCTCTGGTGGCCGGCAAGCGATACGCGCCAGCACTTTGCCGACACGGAGAAGAACCAGTTCATTGAGATTAAGGAATTCTCGACGGAAATCTCGAAGCTGGTTCGTCCCCGAGTCCGTCTTGGTGGGACAGGTGCGAGTGGGGCCGGGCATACCGCCGCAGAACCGGCGAAGGATGGAAGGCAGTAGGACTCCTCCACAATCTGTCGCAAGAACCAGCAACCCCACTCGCAAAAATGCCAGCAATTCTCCCTTGAAGCAGCGCTCGGCGATTATGCATCAATCCAGCCCCGTTGCCACGAAGTTTCCGAGTTGCCGACCACCCGGTTGTATTACCGGCAAACCGGAAGCAACGCGAGCCAGATCACGTTAAGGGAGGTTTGCCGACCAAACGGCCAGAACCCGTGGGCTCGATAAGCGTGCGTGCTATTGGCATCATTCTCCTCATGCACCTCTCCCAGGCCGATCCTTACCGCTCCGCACAGCAGCCACATGCGGTGCGGCGGGCTGTGCTCGCGCAGCTGGAGCACTTGGGCCGTGAATCGGCGCATCTGCTACTGGCGCATCTGCTACTGGGGTGCCTGCTATTGTGGTATAGGTTGCGAAGGTTCATCAGATTCCTGCACACATGATTAGGAAGCTTCAGCTGCTGCTCTTACTGCTCGCGACGTTCCGATGCGGATTTGCGCACGCTCAGAGCTTCGAAATCCTTGACGGCAACCTGCGAGTTACGTCGCTCGACGGTCTGTGGCGTTTTCATACCGGAGACGATCCTGCTTGGGCGAAACCGGACTTTGACGACTCCAAGTGGCCGCTGTTGCGCTCAAACAAAGACTGGAACCAGCAGGGATACAACGGCTACAGCGGCATGGCCTGGTACCGGTTTCTGGTCACGGTTCCCGCCAGACTGAACCAGGTTTCACTGCTGCTGCCGGCGATCAGAACCTGCTACGAGGTCTACGCGGATGGCCAGTTGATCGGCAGTTTCGGCAAGATGCCGCCCAACAAGGCGCCCTACGGCGGGGGTGGCCGTCAGACCTACAAGCTCCCTGCCGGTGGCCATTCCGGCGGGCAGATCGAAATCGCCCTGCGCGTCTGGCAGTTTTCCGACTGGGCCGCGTACGCCGGCGGCGGACCTGCATCCGGCGGCGGACTGGTCGGCGACACCAGGCAGATCGAGAGCCGCCGCTCAGCTCTGCAGGCGCAGGTGTTCTGGCATGGTTCATTCGTAGAAGTTCTGGCGCTTTTGCAGACCCTGGCGGGCCTGGGCGCGATTGCGCTGTTTCTGCTCCGGCGCAAGGAACCGGAGTATCTGTGGCTCGGCCTGGCCATGCTCTTTTACGCGGCGGACAACTGGCTCCAGGTCTCGTTGATCTCCGTGGTCTGGAACCTTTATTTGCGGGACGCGGTCGAGATTATCTTCCTCACTGGAGGCTGGCTTGCGATTCCGATCTTCTATTTGAAGCTGCTCAAACCGGGGCGCTCGCGGCTGCTGAACATTTCGATCGCACTACTGGTGGCGAACCTGGTCATCGCACTCTTTGCCGATTTTGCCGGGACCACTCAACATCCCTGGCTGCTCAACCTGATCGGCGCCCTTTCCGGCCTGCCCATGTCCGTGTGGATTTTGAAAGTGCTGATTTCCAAAGCGCGCGAGGGCTCGCACGATGCCCGGCTGCTTCTGCTGCCGCAACTGCCTTACACGATTCTGTTTCTCATCGCCGATATCGCGCAAGTCACCGGCCAGCTCGGCTGGCAAAGCAGTTTCAGCGGCTACATCCCATTGACGAGCACGCCTTTCCCGATCAGCCTGCAACAGGCGGCGGATGCCCTTTTCCCCATCGCTCTGTTGGCCATCCTGGTGCTTCGGTTTTCCCGCACGCGCGGCGAAGAGGAGCGCTATGCCAGCGAGTTTGCCTCGGCGCGCAGCGTGCAGCAGTTCCTCATTCCGGATCATCTGCCGGCGACGCCTGGGCTCGTTATCGATAGCGTCTACCGGCCGGCGCGCGAGGTGGGCGGTGACTTCTTCCAGGTGCTCCCCAGCGCCACGGATGGCAGCGTGTTGATCGTCGTGGGGGACGTGGCCGGCCATGGTCTCAAGTCCGGCATGCTGGCGACGCTGATTGTGGGCGCCCTTCGCACGGCCCACGAGTTCACCGCCGAGCCAGGACGCATCTTGTCGCTCCTGAACAAGCGGATGGAGGGCAGGGGGCTGGCTACGTGCCTGGCGCTGCGCATCGAGAGGGACGGAAATATCGTACTGGCCAATGCGGGACATCTGCCGCCTTACTTGAATGGGCGAGAACTGGCGATGGAGGGTGCGCTGCCACTGGGTGCCATTCCGGGCATCGACTTCCCCGTGCTCCGTTTCAAGCTTGCAGAATCCGACACGCTGATGTTGATGACCGATGGCGTGGCCGAAGCCCAGAACGCCGCAGGCCAGCTCTTCGGCTTTGACCGCATTGACGAGATGCTGCGCAAAGGTGTAGCGGCCTCCGCACTCGCCACGGCCGCGCAGGAATTCGGTCAGGAAGACGACATTACTGTTCTGACCTTGTCCTTTGCGGGCGTTCTAGCTCCCGCCTGAGGCCTTCGCACACTGCGATTTCGACCAGAAAGTTGGAATCGAGCGCAGCATCTTTCGGATCCCGGTCGTATAACCGGCCAACCGGCAGTTACTGTTCGAGTATTGACGAACTTATAACTGACGGTTTGCCGACAACTCACCCGGAACTCGGAAGCTATCCGACGGCTGGATGCAAAATAGGGAAATAAGCCAGTTGACAAAACACAGTCCACGCTGGGGTTCGGTCTATTTGAGTTTTGAGCCGAGACGCCAAAGCACTCGACACACGAGGAACACGACGACTAGAGCCTGTTATTAACT
>PLGM01000366.1 GCA_003139795.1 Acidobacteriaceae bacterium
CTGTCCGGTTAAAAGTCGAACAGAATCAGTCGGTTGCCGGGGCATGGTAAATCGTTTTGGGAGTCGATCTGCTGAAGTGCCCGTAAAATGGGGGTTTTCTCGAACAGGGTAAGACTGAAAATCTGTAGAAGTTGGTAGAGGCTGGCCTCAATGCCGAGGCGTTTGCGCACGATCGCCACCAGGACATAGACCGAGACTGCGATCCAGATCTGCGTTTTCACCGCGTTCTCGCTGGTCCCGTAAATGTCTGAGCCGTCGCCGTAGAATAAGAAAGGGGGTATCCGGCGTATTCTTTGCCGCCTGTGACCCCGCCAACAATCCTGAGGAAGACCATGGGCAAGAAACGGGTAGTGATCGTTGGAGGAGTCGCGGGCGGAGCAACGTGCGCGGCGCGTTTAAGGCGTTTGGATGAGAATGCAGAGATCGTCGTGCTCGATCGCGGCCACTATGTCTCCTTTGCCAATTGCGGCTTGCCCTACTACGTGGGCAACGTAATTCAAGAGGAGGCCAAGCTCCTCTTGGCCACGCCTGCATTTTTCAAGGAAGTGTTCTGCATCGATGTGCGCACAAGGAACGAAGTCACCGCGATCGACCGCGAGGCGCGAACCCTTTCAGTGCGCGATCTGGAGACTGGCCGGGAGTACCGTGAGTCTTATGATGCCTTGGTGCTATCACCGGGTGCCGCTCCGATCTGCCCGCCTTGGCCGGGAGTCGATCTGCCGGGAATCTTCACCCTGCGCACAGTCCCAGATAGCCGGGAGATCAAGCACTGGATTGAAACCAGGAAGCCAAACAGGGCGGTTGTCGTGGGCGGCGGTTTTATCGGCCTGGAAATGGCGGAGAACCTTGCCCATCGCGGAATCGATGTAACAATTGTGGAACTGGCCAACCAGGTGATGCCGCCACTCGATCCGGAGATGGCTGAGTACGCTAAGCAACGGCTGGAGTCGCACGGAGTGAATCTGTCGCTGGGAGACGGCGTTGCAGAGTTCGCGCAAGGCAGCAATGAAAGCCTGATTGTGCGCACACAAGGTGGCGCGGCGTTTGACGCGGACCTTGTTGTCCTGGCCATCGGCGTGCGTCCCGAGACGAACCTCGCTCGCGACGCAAGTCTTGAAATGGGTCAACGGGGTGGCATCCGAGTCGATAGCCAGATGCGCACCAGCGATCCGCACATCTGGGCCGTCGGAGATGCCGTCGAAGTCAGGAACCGTGTCACAAGCCAATGGGAACTCGTCCCTCTGGCCGGGCCCGCGAATCGCCAGGGGCGTGCCGCCGCCGACGCAATCTGCGGACGCGAGGTGCGCTTCGATGGCGTTCAGGCTACAGCGGTATGCGGTTTCTTTGGCCTGACCGTCGCGCTTACCGGAGCAACGGAAAAGGCGCTTCACCGTGCAGAAATGAAGGATTACCTGAGCATCTACCTGCATCCCAACCAGCACGTCGGCTATTATCCCGGAGCGCAAGCCATTCACTTGAAGCTGCTGTTCCGCAAGTCGGACGGGCGTGTGCTGGGTGCCCAAGGTGTGGGCGAAGAGGGCGTGGAGCGCCGTATCGACGTTATCGCAAATGCGATTCAGATGAAAGCCACAGTCTTTGATCTCGAGGAAGCGGAACTCTGCTACGCGCCCCAGTACGGCGCCGCCAAAGACCCCGTGAATCTCGCGGGCATGATTGCCGCCAATGTGCTGCGCGGTGATGCGGATCTTGCGCCTTGGAATGATCTCGACTCGACTCTCGCGTTCCTCTTGGATGTGCGTGAACCTCACGAGTTCAACGCAGGCTCGATCCCAGATTCGGTCAACATTCCGCTTGGCCAATTGCGGTTGCGTCTCAGAGAACTGTCACAATCAGAGGAGATTTGGGTAACATGCGGCGTTGGGCAGCGTGCCTATTATGCCTGCCGAATCTTGGCCCAGCATGGCTTCCGCGCTCGCAATCTCTCCGGAGGATACAGCACGTTTCGCGTCCTGCATCCGCTAGGAATTCGACAGACTCTTGTGCTCTGACCAAACGAGCCGGTTCTTCCCGGCTTCCCGGGGACGCTTCGAATATGAGTATTTTGCCGTATGTCCATAAACAACTGACGAGGGAATTGTGTCAGAGATATTGAAGAAGAGGACTTGACGATTACGCGTGCAGGACCAGGGCTGCACGGAATCGACTGGTTTCTCGACTGTAATTGCTTTTTTGGTCCTTTAACTCCCCTCAGGGGCTGCACATTTTGAGGGAATGAGCGTCGAAAATGCAGATTCCGGATAAGAGGACCGGTATGACATCCGGCACCACCCAGAGTGAAGCGCAGATGAAGACCGCGCATGCTGACGTCGCTCGGCGCTATCCCGCCTACGCCGGTACCGCCGCGCTGGACCGGCTGCGCACCACCGAGTACCGCCGACTCGACGAGCAAGGCCAGGTTTACCTCGATTACACCGGCGGTTCTCTCTTTGCCGAGTCGCAGCTTGAAGAGCACATGAGTCTTTTGCGCTCCGGCGTCTTTGGCAATCCGCACTCCAACAACCCAACCTCCGCGGCAATGACCCGGCAACTCGAGAGCACCCGACGGTCGGTACTGACCTACTTCAACGCCAGCGCGCGCGAGTACATCCTGGTCTTCACGCCCAACGCGTCTGGAGGCCTCAAGCTTATCGGGGAGTCGTTTCCGTTTACTCCGCAAGGCCGCCTGCTGCTCACCTTCGACAACCATAATTCAGTGAACGGAATCCGCGAATTCGCGCGCGCGAAAGGTGCGAAAATCGCCTATGCTCCGCTGGACACGGCCACGCTGCGCCTGGACCGGGAGCGGCTGGATGCGCTCTTGAATCAAGCCGATCCAGCCCATGAAAATCTATTTACCTTTCCCGCGCAGTCGAATGTTTCCGGCGTCAAGCATCCGCTGGAACTGGTGACGGCCGCACAAAACAAAGGATGGCGGGTGCTGCTGGACGCGGCTGCTTTCGTGCCTACCAATCCCCTGGATCTGAGCGTCGTGCAGCCGGATTTTGTTGTCGTCTCGTTCTATAACTGGACAGTGCCAGGTT
>PLGM01000053.1 GCA_003139795.1 Acidobacteriaceae bacterium
ATCGTTCGCGCCCAATTCTTCGCTTAGAAATCGGGCACCTGCGCAGAGGTTCCCTAGCGGTATCCACGTGTACATCGATCGTTCGCTCCTCGCCCTGAGCGGCCTCGAAACAGCTGGAAGCTGTTGAACCGTCCGTTGTTCGGAGACTACACCCTGAATTCAGGGAATACAATCGACGATTCAGAAGGGAAGAATAAAAAGCAGCACCCAACGGGATACCGTGCCGGATAATCTCGAAGTTCAGCATCAGCAGCGGCTGGCTCACCACTCCGAGACGGACGAATCGAGCGTCGCTCCTCCCGGCTGTGGTCGCCTACAGCAAGCCAGAAGTTGATGGGAGCTGGGCAGGAGCTAAAAGGGCAGGAGAGGAGGAGATCCACGGGAAATGCGCCTCCGCATTCCAATGCTTTCAGGGTGGCTGGGCCAGAGGTCTATGTGCCTCTTGCGACATCCTTGGCAGCCCGTCGCCGGCTGCGGGCGTTGACGCCCTTGGAGGCTGGCTCGCCGCCGGGGCCCAACAGCTTCCAGGCACTCTGGACACTGGCTTCCAATTGATCCTGCCGCGCGCGTACCCAGGGCGAATAGTGTTTCTCTGTGACCTTGACGCTGGCATGGCCGAGGAGGATCGAGACCTGGTCGATGGGCACGCCAGCGAGCAGCATCTCGACGGCGAACGTGTCGCGGAACATGTGGGGATGGCAGCGCTTCCGGGTTCCATCCGCACCGCAGATGTTGGCCACCTTGAAGAGGCGGCGGTAGGCGCGCTGCCAGTTGGCGACGAAGGTCTTTGGCAGCCCATTGCCGCTCCAGAAGAAATAACGCGGATTCGGTTTGAGGCCATCGGGGATCTTTCGCAGCATCTCCGCTACGTGAGGCGGCAGGGGCACATAGACCGGCACTCCGGTCTTGGCCTGATAGAGGAGGAGCTTGTTGCCATTCAGGCGCATCCGCTCAAGGGTGACCGCATCGCGGATGCGCAGCCCGCTCCAGCGCATCAGCTCGGTGAGCGCCCGGATCCGCGCTCCGCGCTTCTCGACGTCGTAGGTCCTGTCCTCATACTCGTCGAGCCGGTAGGTGGCGGCGAGGATGCGGGCGTACTCGTCCTTGGGAAAGTAGTCGGTAGGCTTCTGGCGGGCCACCACCCGTCTCATGGCGGCGGTGGGATTCTCTCTGATCCACCCGAGGCGGACGCAGAACCAGAAGAAGCCGACCACGCGCTCGAATTTCTTTTTCTTGGCCAGCGCCTCGTCAGTCCAGGCTTCCCGCCATGCGGTGAGGTTGCGCGCATTCAGATCCAGCAGGAACTTGATCTCCTGGCTTTCGCAGAAGTCCAGTAGCCGGCCTTCGAAGATCCCGGAGAGCTTCTGGATCGTAGCCTCGGCCAGTTCCCTGGCCCGGGCGTCGCCCATGTATCGGGCCACCGCCTCTTTGACGGTGGGAAGTTCCTTCGCCTTCTTGACGTTGTCCCCGTCGAGAGCGGAGTGCTCATACTTCCGGGCCAGAATCTCGGCCTGTTCCCAGGATCGCGTCTTAGCCGAAACACGGAATCGCCCCGACCTTCCAGGCAGAGTCCCATCGATATATTTCGGGCACGAGCAGCGTCTTGAGGACGGGTTCGCAGCCTGCTTGCAGCCGGGTTTGTGGCGCGAAAACACGAACAACATAGCCAAAAGTATACCAAAAGTTTGGCGCAATTTTGGCGCAGTTTCTAAACAGCCGAGTTTTCAACAGGATAACATATTAATTATAAATGACTTGGTATTGGTGGAGGCGGCGGGAGTCGAACCCGCGTCCGAAATCGCTGTCAGCCAGGAGAGTCCATGCTCAGTCCGGTTCCGAAGATTTCACTTGACAGCGCTCAGAACGGACAAGATGCGCCGCAAGCTAGTCCGATGATCTCTGGCGGACTGTATCACTCATGCGGTAGGATGCTCAGCGTTGGCCACGGGAGCGGGTGGCCAGATGATTCACGGCGGAGCACCGCCGTCATCCCCGCGCTCAGGAAGCATCAGGCATGAGAAACGCAGTGATTGTTTCGGCCGCGCGCACCCCAACGGGCAGGTTCCAGGGATCGCTCCAGTCTTTTTCCGCGCCGCGGCTGGGAGCGCTGGCGGTGCGCGAAGCGGTGCGCCGCGCCGGCGTCCCGGCCGAAGAGATTGACGAGTGCATCATGGGCTGCGTCCTTCAGGCCGGTCTGGGGCAGAATCCGGCGCGCCAGGCGGCGATCCATGGCGGAATGTCGCCGGCGTCGGGCGCGTTCACCGTCAATCAAGTTTGCGGCTCCGGCCTCAAGGCCGTAGCCCTCGCCGCGCAGGCCATTCTCACCGGCAACGCGGAGATCGTCGTCGCCGGCGGCATGGAGTCGATGACCAACGCGCCCTACCTGCTTCCCCAGGCCAGGGCCGGCTATCGCATGGGCAACGGTGCGCTGGTAGACTCCATGATCTACGACGGCCTGTGGGAGATCTACAAGGGCTTTCATATGGGCGCGGCCGCGGAGATGATTGCAGCCAGGTATGGAATCGGCCGCGAACAACAGGACGCCTTTGCCGCCGAGTCGCACCGGCGCGCTGCCGCGGCCACCGCGCAAGGTCTCTTCCGCGCTGAAATTCTGCCCGTCGAGATTCCAGCGGCAAAGAAAGGTGCGCCCCCGCGCCTCTTCGACGCCGATGAAACCATCCGCCCCGAAACCACCGTCGAGATCCTCGCCGCGCTCAAGCCGGCCTTTCAGGAGAACGGCACGGTGACGGCCGGCAATGCGCCCGGCGTAAGCGACGGCGCGGCGGCGCTGGTGGTCACCAGCGAGCAGCGTGCGCGGCAACTCGGCCTCCAGCCGCTGGCCGTGATCCGCGCCCAGTCCACCAGCGGCGGTGAGCCGGAGTGGTTCGGCCTGGCGCCCATCGAGGCCGTGCGCAGCGTGGCTGCAAAGGCCGGCTGGGCGCTCGGCGATGTGGACCTCTTCGAGCTGAACGAGGCCTTCAGCGTTCAGGCCCTGGCCGTCAACCGCGATCTCGGCCTCGATCCCGCCAGGGTCAACGTGCATGGCGGAGCGGTCGCCATCGGCCACCCCATCGGCGCCAGCGGAGCGCGCGTACTGGCCACGCTGCTCTACGCGTTGCAACAGCGCGGCGGTTCAAAAGGCATTGCCGCGCTCTGCCTTGGCGGCGGCAATGCCGTTGGGCTCGCCGTCGAACGTCTTTGAGGTGAGCCCTCGCCCGGCTTCCATGCCCGAGTCGCGACCGAAGGACATTCGCTCGAAAGTACCCTGGCCCACTGTCCGAAATCGAACACCCACGCGCCGGAAGCGGTCACTGCATTTGCCGCCACGCTCGCCCGCCATCCCCGAAATCCTTTCTTTTCAACGCCCCGGAGTTCAATTCCTTTGGCACGGCAAGTGCTGTATCACGGTGTGATGGATATCGCACGCCCAGACTTGAAGAAGAAGAAGATGCGCCAGTATGCAATATGGGCTGGCGTTGCGGTGGTGGTGTTGGCCGTTGCCATTGTGGCCGTGTCGCGCCTCAAGCCGGCCGCGCCCTCCGTGGACCGCTCCACCGTCTGGCCCGACACGGTCAAGCGCGGGCCCATGATCCGTCAGGTGCGCGGGTCTACCGGCAGCCTGGTCCCACGCGAGGACTCGATCGAGCTCATTCCCGCGCAGACCGACGCGACCATCGTCCGAATACGTGTCTTGCCCGGCGCCATGGTCACTCCCGATACCGTCCTTATGGACCTGGCCGATCCTCAACTGGAGCAGGAGTTGCTCAACGCGCAGTTGGCGCTGAAGGCCGCGCAGGCCGACTATAAGAGCCTTCAGGCCACGCTCGAAAGCACGCTGATGGACAAGAAGACCGCTGCCGCCCAGGTGAACTCCGACTACACCCAGGACCAGTTGCAGGCGCAGACCGACAAAGCCCTCTTTGACCTGGGCGTCATCTCCGGCCTTACCTACAGCAAGTCCAAGAATACGGCCGACCAGTTGACCACCCAGCACCAGCTCAGTCATGAACAGCTTGACGTGAACCAGAAGGCTATCGAGGTCCAGCTTGCTTCGGCGCAGACCAAGATCGACCAGGCCAAGGCCCTGCTCGACCTCTACCAGAAGCAGGCGCAAGCGCTTCAGGTCAGGGCCGGAATCTCCGGTGTGCTGGCGCCGCTTGCTGTTCCGTTGCAGGTGGGACAGCACGTGACCGCGGGCACCTCGGTGGCCGAGGTCATTCAGCTCGACAAGCTCAAGGCCGCTCTCCAGATCGCCGAAACCCAGGCTCGCGACATCCAGATCGGCCAACCCGCCTCCATTGACACCCACAACGGCATTATTCCCGGTCACGTTACCAGAATTGATCCTTCTGTCGTGAACGGAACGCGCACGGTTGACGTAGCACTGGATGGACCGCTGCCTCCGGGCGCGGTTCCGCAGTTGAGCGTGGATGGCACCATCGATCTGGAGCGCATGACCGATGTGCTCTACGTGGGCCGCCCGGCGTTGGGCAACGAGAACTCCACGCTGAGCCTGTTCAAGATCGACGCCGACGGCAAAGGCGCCGTTCGCGTGCCGGTCAAGGTGGGCCGCGCCTCGGTCAACAGCGTCCAGGTGCTCGAAGGGCTCAAGGAAGGCGACACGGTGATCCTCTCCGACATGTCGAGAGAGGACGCCGTGGACCGCATCCGGCTGGAATAGTTGCTGCTCGAACTGGGAACAGGGAACAAGCAACGAACCAAAGGATTCTAGAAACCACAAGGGGGACAGGATGGCATCGAACAACACGTTGATTGAAATTGAGGACCTCACCAAGATCTTCTACACCGACGAAGTGGAGACGCACGCGCTCTCCGGCATTCATCTCACCATCTCGCGCGGCGAGTATGTGGCCATGTCCGGTCCGTCGGGCTGCGGCAAGTCCACCTTGCTCTCCATTCTCGGCCTGCTCGACACGCCCACCGGCGGCCGCTATCTGCTCAACAACAATCCTGTCGAGAACCTGAGCTTCGGCGACCGTTCGCGCATCCGCAACCAGGAGATCGGCTTCATCTTCCAGAGCTTCAATCTCATCGGCGACCTCACGGTCGAAGAGAATGTGGAACTCCCGCTCACCTATCGCGCTGGAATGCCCTCTGCCGAGCGCAAGGGCCGCGTCAAGGAAGCACTGGAGCGCGTCAACATGGCCCACCGCATGAGGCATTATCCCGCCCAGCTCTCCGGCGGCCAACAGCAGCGCGTCGCCGTGGCCCGCGCCCTGGCCGGTTCGCCGTCCATCCTGCTGGCCGACGAGCCCACCGGCAACCTGGACTCGAAGAACGGCGAAGCCGTGATGCACCTGCTCGCCGATCTGCACCGCGAGGGCTCGACCATCTGCATGGTCACCCACGATCCGCGCTTTGCCAAGCACGCCCAGCGCGAAGTGCATCTGTTCGACGGAAAGGTGGTCTCGGAGGACGAGCTCAAAAAGCTCACCGAAGAAGTGGAGGCCTAGCCATGCTGCTCCAGGACCTGCGCTATGCGTTGCGGCAGTTGCGCAAATCGCCGGGGTTTGCCGTGACCGCAGTGCTCACGCTGGCTCTGGGCATCGGCGCAAACAGCACCATTGCCAGTTGGATCAGTTCCACCCTGTTCAACCCTATCCCCGGCGTCGCGCAAACCGGCCAGATGATCACCCTCATGCGAGGCGAGCGGAGCGAGCATCCCACCCCGCCGTTCTCTTATCCCGACTACGTGGATATTCGGGATAACTCAAAGACCCTCTCCGGCCTGCTTGCCTATCACGACGACTATATGGCCATCACCGGGTCCGGCAAGCCGCAGCGCATCTATGGCGCCCTCACCACGGCCAACTACTTCGAAGTGCTGGGCGTGCGGCCCATTCTTGGCCGCTCTCTCTTGCCTGCACAGCAGAATGAAACCGCGGCAACCGCAGAGGCCGTGCTGGGCTACGACCTGTGGCAGAACCGCTTTGCCGCCGACGAGTCCATCGTCGGGAAGACCATCGAGATCAACCTCCACACTTACACGGTGGTCGGTGTCGCTCCCAAGAGCTTCCAGGGGTGCAAGAGCGGATTGCGCGCGGAAATCTGGATTCCGCTCGGCATGTCTCGCCAGGTCTGGGGCTGGAATCCCTCTGAGGATCGCGGCGTCTCCTGGCTCCAGGTGTTGGGGGTGATGAAGCCGGGAGTCGATCATCGCCAGGTTGAGAATGAACTCAACCTGCTGATGCAGCGCATCGTCGAGCGCTACCCAACCTCGCACCAGGGCGCAAACCAGATCTCCACCGATCCGCTCTGGCGCTCGCCCTTCGGCGCCAACGTCTACCTTGCTGGAACGTTACCCATTTTGTTGGCGCTGGCCGCGGTGCTGTTGTTGCTGGCCTGCGCCAACGTAGCGAATCTTCTCCTCGTGCGCTCGGTTACGCGGCGCCGGGAATTCGCCATTCGCTTGGCCATGGGGGCAGGCCGCTGGAGACTCGTGCGGCAACTCCTAATCGAAAACCTCATCGTCGCGCTGGCAGGAGGCGCCGTCGCGCTCCTGGGCACTTTTTGGACGGCTAAATCCCTGGCCGCATTTCTGCCTCCCACCACCCTCCCCCTTTCCATCAACGGAAGCCTGGACGGCACGGTGCTTGTGGCCACCATGTTCGTCTCCATCCTGACAGCCGCGGTCTCCGGCATCGTTCCGGCCATGCGCGCTTCCGCTCTGTCTCCCATGTCGGTCTTGAAAGACGAGGCGCTCAACACCTCAGGCGGTCTGCAGAAATCGCGCCTTGCTGCCGGTCTCGTCATCGCGCAAGTTGCGCTCTCTCTGCTGCTGCTCACCTGTGCGGGATTGTTCGTCCGCAGCCTCTACAACGCGCAGAAGTCCGATCCCGGTTTCGATCCCAACGGTGTGTTGCTCGCGTCCTTTGACCTGGATCCGATGGGCTATTCCGATGCGGCGGGAGTTGAGTTCGAACGGCAATTGCTGGATCGAGTGAAGCAGTTGCCTGGCGTCCAATCCGCGACCCTGGCGGATTTCTCGCCCCTCAGTTTCACCATTCACTCCGATGGCGTGATGCCCGAAGGCTACGTCCCGCACCCACACGAATCCGTAGAGGCGGATCGGGGAAAAGTGGGGCCCGGCTATCTTCAAACGCTGCGGACGCCCCTCCTTGCCGGGCGTGACTTTACCGACCAGGACAGCGCCGGCACGCAGCCGGTAGTCATCGTCAACCAGGCCCTGGTGAATCGCTACTGGCCAGGTCAAAACGCGATCGGCAAGCGCATCCAGGTTGCCGGACGATGGTGCACGGTCGTGGGCGTTGCGGCCAACGGAAAGTACCGGCGCATGACATACGACACCGCTCCGCTCGTCCTGGTGCCCCTGATGCAGCGCTACACCAGCGAGGTCATCCTTCATGTACGCACAAACGGCGACCCGCTGGCGCTTACCTCCGCGGTTGAGCGGACAGCCGCGGGTCTCAATCCCGATCTGCCGCTCTTCAACGTATCGACACTCAGGGAATCAATGCAGATGGGAAATGTCTTTGAGCGCATCGCAGCGGTATTTGCCGGTTCGTTCGGCTTGCTGGCGCTGATCCTGGCCGTCGTCGGGATCTACGGCGTGGTTGCCTACACCACCCGGCAGCGCACCCATGAAATCGGCATCAGAATGGCGCTCGGCGCCAGCAAGGCCCTTGTCTTCCGCCAGGTAGTGGGCCAGGGCTTGCGCCTGACTCTTGCCGGACTGGCCGTCGGCATTGCCGTCTCGCTTTTCCTCACCCGCTTTCTGCGCGGCATGCTGTTCGGCGTAGCAACCTCCGATTGGCTGACGTTTCTCGCGGTTGCAGTCCTGCTCTGCGTGGTCGCGCTGGCGGCATGTTATCTCCCGGCGCGCCGCGCGGCTTCCGTCGATCCAATGCAGGCTTTGCGAAGCGAGTAGGAGAGCACGAAATGAACACGCTGCTTCAGGATCTTCGCTACGCGCTGCGCCAACTTCGCCGCGCCCCCGGATTCGCCGTTACCGTGGTGCTCACGCTGGCCCTCAGCGTGGGCGTGGCCACCGCGGTTTTTTGCGTCATCGATAACGTGATCCTGCGTCCGCTGCCCTATGCGCATCCTGATCGCATCGTTGACGTCATGAGCCGCAGCCCCAGCGGTTATACGCAGCCCGCCTCCTGGCCCAGTTACAAGGACGAGCGCGCGCAGGCCAGCGCCTTCGCCGCGCTGGCCGGTTATGCCGATTACTTCGACACCACGATGGAGACGCCGTCCAACGGTCCGGTAGAGTTTCCGAACGTCCGCTCGACAGATAACTTCTTCCAGGTGTTTGGCGTCCAGCCGATGTTGGGGCGTACCTTTTTGCCCGGGGAAGAGCAGGAAGGTAAAAACGACATTGCGGTGCTGAGTTACGAGATGTGGCAGAACTACTTCGGCGGCGACCGGAACGTTCTGAACAAGGCGGTCAAGCTGGATGGCCAGACCTACACGGTTATTGGCGTCATGCCCGCCGGTTTTCGCTTTCCGCTCAACAGGCGCAACGCCATCTACACGCCGATCCACCTCGATAGGCCCTGGATGATCCGTCGTGGCGACCACTGGCTGCGGACGGTGGCGCGCATCAGGGACGGCTTTACCATCGAGCAGGCGCAAGCCGATCTGGCGCATGTCTTCAGCGATCTGGGTCAGGCCAATTCCTCCGACGAAGGCCGGACGGTTCGCCTGCAACTGCTGGCCGAGAGCGTCAACAGTCAAAGCAAAGGTCCGCTGTGGACGCTGCTCGGCGCGGTTCTCGCGGTCCTGGCCATCGGCTGCGTCAACGTTGCCGGACTCCTGCTTGCGCGCGGCGTCAAGCGCGAGCGCGAAATGGCCATGCGCGTGGCCATCGGCGCGGGCCGTATCCGCCTGCTCCGCCAGCTACTTACTGAAGGTGTGTTGCTGGCCCTGCTGGGCGCGGCCGGCGGCGTCCTGCTGGCCTGGACGGTCCTCGACCTGATGCGCGCGTTCCTCATCCACGCCCTGGCCCGCGGCGCCGATATACATCTCAACTGGACCGTGCTGGCCGCCGCGATTGCCATTGCCGTCTGCGCCAACCTTGCAGCCTCGATTTTCCCGGCCTTCCATCTCTCCTCCATCGATCCCAACCGCGCTCTCAAGGCCGGCGGCAGCGCCGGCGTCGAGCGCGGACAGCATCGCCTGCGCTCCGGCTTCGTGGTCACGCAGGTGGCCTTGACCATGGTGCTGTTGGTGGTGGCGGGACTGCTCTTGCGCGTGGTCTCGCGTTATCGTCACGTCGACCTGGGATTCGATCCCGCGCACATCCTCTCCACCGGGATCGATTTCTCGCCTGCTCGCTATCAGGGCCGCGACGTCGTCGCCGATTTCTACCGGCCGTTGCTCGACCGCGTTTCTCATCTGCCCGGTGTCCGCGCCGCGGGCCTCATCAGCCTGTTGCCCATTGAGAACGATGGAAGCAACTCGGATATTCACATCGCCGGCCAGCCGCCCTATCCGCCCAACCAGGAGATGCTTGCCGAGAATCGATTTGTCAGCACCGGCTATTTCGATGTCTTCGGAATCCCGTTGCATCGTGGACGCGCGCTGTCTCCCAGTCTGGACCGTCCGGAAAAGATCGCGCCCACCGTGGTGGTGAACGACGCATTTGTGAAGAAGTTCATTCCCGCCGGTCTTGACCCCGCCGCGCAGCGCATCGACGACGACGATAAGCAGGAGAAGTGGACGCAGATCGTCGGCGTCGTCGGCAACGTCCGCCAGAACATCTATGAAGCGCCATTGGCTGAGCGTGACTGGCTCATGGACGAGCTTCCCTTGAAAGACCGCGCCGGACTTCTCAGCGGAATGACGCTGGTGCTACGCACGGACGGCGATCCCAAACTGCTTATTCCGGCCTTGCGCAACGCACTCCACGAAGTGGACCCGACAGTCCCATTCAAGACCGCGTCCACCATGACCGAAGTGGTCTCCGAGACACTGGTTTTCGAGCGCATGGAGAGCTGGCTCTTCGGCATCTTCGCCGGCCTCGCCTTGGCACTGGCCATGGTGGGCCTCTACGGCCTTGTCAGCCACGAAGTGGAGCAATCCACGCGCGACATCGGCGTCCGCATGGCTTTGGGCGCCACGCGCAACCGCATCCTGGGCATGGTTCTGCGCCGCGTCGCGTGGATGCTGGGCGCGGGAACGGTAGTGGGTTTCGCGCTCACCCTCGTCGCGCGCAAGCTCATCGGCATGGTCATCTACTTCGACGCGCAAAAAGAGGCCGGCGGTTTTCTCCTTCTGGCTTTGCTGCTTTTGGTCGCGGGCCTGGTTGCCGCGCTCATTCCCGCCGCGCGCGCCGCATCCATTGAACCCATGCATGCGCTCAGAGCCGAGTAGTTTTCAAGCCCGCGTAACAGGAGCTGAGTAACAAAAACCGAATCGATCGAGCCGCCATCGGCATAGGAGAGAGCACACGATGAACAACTTCTGGCTGGACATTCGCCACGCAATGCGCCAGTTGCGCCAATCGCCGGGATTCACGCTGACCGCTGTGCTCACCCTGGCCTTCGGCATCGGCGCCACCACCGCCATCTTCTCCATCGTAGAGGGCGTGCTGCTGCGGCCCTTGCCGTTTCCCGCACCAGACAGGCTGGTGCTCTTCGGCGATGTTCCTGAGGGTGTAGGCGCAGCCATGGGCACGCCCGGCGCAACGGCGCCCGCGGTTCGCATCTATGCCCGCGACACCCACGTCTTCTCCGGTCTTGGCGGTTATCAGCAAACCGGCTATGAACTCTCCGGCCTGGGCGATCCGGCGCAGATCAGCACCGCGCGCTTCACCGCCAGCGTCTTCCCGGCGCTCGGCGTCTCGCCTTTGATCGGCCGCACCTTTACGCAGCAGGAAGATGAAGGCAGCCAGCAGGTGGCCGTCATCAGCTACCAGATGTGGCACAGCCGCTTCCACGGCGATGCGCACATTCTGGGCCAGAAGGTCCTCCTCGATCGCAAGCCATACGAAATCATTGGCGTCATGCCGCGCGAATTCGAGTTTCCGCTGGTAGCGGGGCAGTTGAACCGCAGCGAGCTTTGGGTGCCTATGAGCTTTACCCAGGGCGAACTGGTCAACGGGGTGGGAAGCTGGAACTACGGAATTGTGGGCCGGTTGAAGCCGGGCGTGACACTCGCGCAGGTCCTCGAGGATGCGCAGCCCGCAGTGCAAGAGATTATGCGCAACTTTCCTCCTGCCATGGGCAGCCTGCGCATTCATGCTCTTGTTCAGCTGCTTAACGAGGCTACGGTTGCCGAGGCGAGGCAGCTGGTGCGCACGCTCTTCCTCGCCGTTGCCGTGGTTCTCTTCATTGCCTGCGCCAATCTCGCGGGATTGTTGCTGGTGCGCGTCATTCGCCGCCGCCACGAAATCTCGGTGCGCCTCGCGCTCGGCGCCAGCGGAGCCGCCGTCCTGCGCCAATCTCTTGTCGAGGCGCTCATGTTGAGTGTTGGCGGCGGGTTACTCGGCCTGGCTCTGGCGTCGGTTGGGCTCCGCGTGGGCGTCAGCCTGCTGCCGGAATCGCTGCCGCGCATCAGCTCCATCGGTCTTGACTGGAAGGTGGTCGGTTTTGCGCTCCTGCTGGCGGTTCTCACCGGCCTGCTCTGCGGGCTGATTCCGGCCCTTGCCGCCGCGCGCACCGGCGTGAACGACGCGCTGAAGGAAGGTGGGCGAACCGGCACTGCAGGCAGCGGCCATGGGCGCCTGCGCTCGGCTCTGGTAATCGCGGAACTCGCCGTCGCCCTGGTTCTGCTCACCGCCTCCGGCCTGCTGCTGCGCAGCTTTGAGAAGTTGCGCTCGGTCGACCTCGGCTTTCGCACCGATCACACTCTTACCGCGTTTTATGGACTGCCTCACCAGCAATACTCAACCCAGGCCGCCGTGGACGCTTTCGACTCGGCGCTGCTGAGCAGGCTGCAACAGTTGCCCGGCGTGCAGGCGGTGGGCGTCACCACACTGCTACCCATCGGGGGAGGCAACAGCAGCACCGTCTTTGTTCCGGAAGGCTACGTCCCACCCAAGGGCGCCGGCCTCATTCTGGCCTGGTTTCCCCAATTGATGGGCGATTACTTCCGCGCCGCGGGCATTCCTCTCCAGCGGGGACGCGACTTCACCGAGGCGGACCGTGCGGACTCTCCGCTGGTGGTGATCGTCAACCGTACCCTCGCCGAGCGCTATTGGCCCGGCCAGGACCCCATTGGCAAGCGCATGAAAATTGGCGTGGCGGAAACTCCAAACCCCTGGATGACTGTTGTCGGAGAGATCGCCGATATCAAGCAGACTTCAGCCGATGCCGATACGCTGAATCAGTTCTACACGCCCGCCAGCCAGTTCAAAGCTGCAATCGGATCATTCGCTCCTCCCGACATGCTCACCGGCAATTACGGTTCCATTGCGCTGCGCGGCCAACTGCCGCCGGAGCAGATGGCCGACTCCCTGCGCGCCGTGGTTCGCTCCATCGATCCGCAGCTTCCGCTAACCCAGGTCGAGTCCATGGAGCACGTGGTTCAGGAGGGCCAAGCCTCGCGCCGCTTCTCGACCGTGCTCATCTCATCGTTTGCCGCCGCTGCTCTACTGTTGGCGTTGCTCGGTATCTACGGCGTGATCGCCTTCTCTGCGGCCCTGCGCACCCATGAGCTGGCCATTCGTCTCGCGCTCGGTTCGCAGCGCTCCAGCGTGATGGGGCTGGTCCTTGTTTCCGGCGCCAAGTTAGGCCTGGTGGGCTGCGGCATCGGAGCGATCGCCGCCGTATTCGCCACCCGCCTGCTGCGCTCCATGCTGTTCCAGGTCGATCCGTTGGATCCATTGGTTCTTGTATTGGCGGCCATCTCCATCTTTCTGCTCGCGCTCGCGGCTTCCGTCGTTCCCGCGCGCCGCGCCGCGTCCATTGAACCCATGCAGGCGCTCAGAACCGAATAGGCGAGAACGCCGAACAAGGTAACGGAGAAGAATCGCGATGAACCAATTGCTTCAGGACATTCGCTACGCACTGCGCCAGTTGCGCAAGTCGCCGGGCTTCACCATCACCGCAGTCATCACGTTGGCGTTGGGCATCGGCGCCAATACGGCCATCTTCACGCTGATACACGCCATCCTGCTGCGATCGCTGCCGGTTGCCGATCCTGCGCAGCTCTACCGCATCGGCGACACCGACGATTGCTGCGTCGAGGGCGGCTTTGTCGGCGATAACGGCGACTTCGACATCTTCTCCTACGACCTGTTTCAGCACCTCAAGAACTCCGCGCCGGAATTCGAGCAGCTGGCCGCCGTGCAAGCCGGACAGTGGGGATGGACCGTGCGCCGCGGCAATGCGCCGGCCAAATCGCTGCACGGCGAATTCGTCTCCGGCAACTACTTCTCGACGCTGGGCCTGGGACCTTATGCGGGACGCGTGCTGAACGACAACGACGACACACCCTCGGCTGCGCCGGCCACCGTGATCAGCTACCAGGCGTGGCAAGGCGAATACGCCGCTGATCCGTCGATTGTGGGGTCCACGATCTTCATCCAGACTCGCCCCTTCACCGTCATCGGCATCGCTCCGCCAGGATTTTTCGGCGATCGCGTTTCCGACAATCCACCCGACTTCTGGATGCCCATTCAGACCGAGCCCTATGTTCGTGGAGACAGTGCCATCCTTCATCATCCCGACTCCAACTGGCTCTATCCGCTGGGCAGAGTCCGCCCCGGAACCAACATCGGCGCACTGCAGACAAAGCTTTCGGTGGCGCTGCGACAGTGGCTTTCCACGCGTCCTGCATACACCGAAAATGGCGGGTCGGCCGTCATTCCCAAGCAGCACGTGATCGTCGTGCCCGGCGGCGGCGGGATCCAGAGCCTGCAACAGGAAACGGGTACCGGCCTGAAGATGTTGATGATTCTCTCCTCGGTCGTCCTGCTCATCGCTTCCGCCAACATCGCCAGCCTGATGCTGGCGCGCGCCACAACGCGCCGCGCGGAGGTGGCCGTGCGCATGGCCCTCGGAGCCGGACGCCGCCGCGTCATCCGCCAGATCATTACTGAGAGCGTGCTATTGAGCTGCATCGGCGGCCTGGCCGGGTTGGCCGTTGCCTATGCCGCATCGCACGCCATTCTTGCTCTCGCATTTCCCGATGCAAGAAATATGCCCATAACTGCCAGCCCGTCCCTCCCGGTTCTTGGCTTTGCATTTCTGGTCTCGCTGGCGACGGGCGTTCTCTTCGGCGCCGGCCCGGCGTGGCTGTCCTCCCATGCACAGCCTGCGGAAGTCCTGCGCGGAGCCAACCGCTCCACGCGCGACCGCTCGTCTCTTCCGCAAAAGGCTCTTGTCGTGTTTCAGGCGGCGCTTTCGCTCGTATTGCTGGCTGGCGCAATCCTGATGACCAAGTCCCTTATCAATCTGGAGCACCAGAACTTTGGCATTGCCACCGCCAACCGCTACGTTCTGCACTTCGACCCGGCAGGCGCCGGTTACACCGTCGACCGAATTCCCGCGCTCAATCGCCAGCTCGAAGATCGATTCTCCGCGTTGCCCGGCATTAAAGCTGTCGGCATGGCCATGTATAGCCCTCTCGAAGGCGATAACTGGGGCGAATGTGTCATCCAGCAAGGCCATCCCGCTCCACGGCCCGGCGACAAGTGCGGTTCCACCTGGGATCGCGTCAGCAATCATTTTCTCGATTCCATCGGCGTGCCCATTGTCCGTGGCCGCGGCCTTGCCGAACAGGACACAGCCACTTCCCCGCAGGTCGCCGTTGTCAACGAGACCTTCGTCAAGCGATTCTTTCCCAACCAGGACCCCATCGGCCAACACTTCGGCATCGACTATCCGGCGAACTCCGGCAGTTGGGAAATTATCGGCGTCTTCCGCGACTTCAAGATGAACAATCCCCGCGATAATGTGCGCCCCGTGTTTCTGCGACCCATCACGCAACAAATGATCTTCAAACAGCCGGAGATGAATACTACCGAAGTGCAGTCGATGTTCATGAACGCGATGGTCATTAAATTCAACGCTCCGCAACAGAACGTTGACGCGCTTATTCGCCAAACGCTGGCGCGCATCGACCCCAATCTCACCGTGATGGATCTGCGCTCCCTCGACGCACAGGTGGCTGGCAACTTCAACGAAGACCGCCTGGTCGCGCAGCTCTCCAGCCTCTTCGGCATACTCTCGCTCATTCTCGCCTCGGTGGGACTCTACGGCGTAATGTCGTACTTCGTGGCCCGCCGCACCAGCGAAATCGGTATTCGCATGGCGCTGGGCGCAACTAGATCGAGCGTAGTGGCCTTGGTCATGCGCGGCGTGCTCTGGCAAATCCTCATCGGCCTCCTGCTCGGCATTCCCGCCGCGCTGTACGCCGGCTATCTGATGAAGGCCGTGCTCTATGGCGTTGGCAATTACGATCCGTGGGCCATTGCGGGCGCACCCTTCATGCTCGTCCTTTGCGCCACGGCGGCAGGTTTCCTTCCCGCCCGCCGCGCCGCTTCCATTGAACCCATGCAGGCCTTGCGCACCGAGTAACCCGCATTCAGCATTTTGCAAGGAGACGCGAAAATGAACACGCTGCCGCACGACCTTCGCTACGCGCTCCGCCAGTTGCGCCGCGCGCCGGGCTTCACGCTCACGGCGGTGCTCACGCTGGCCCTGGGACTGGGCGCGAGTTCCGCCATCTTCTGTCTCATGGACGGACTCTGGCTCCATCCCATGCACGTTCCCCATCCCGGCGAACTGGTGCGCATCTTCTCCACCTCGGCGCAGGACCAAGACGACGCATTCACCTACTCCGACTACCTGACGCTAACCCAGCGGGCCAACGCTTTCCAGGGCTCGTCTGCGGGATTGGTTGCGCTGGGCGGGCGCGGCAGCCTGATGCCCAAACTCGACGGCACGTCCACCCTGCTGCTCACCAACGTGGTCTCCGCCAATTTCTTCAGTGTGCTAGGCGTACATCCGCTTCTGGGACGCATCTTCACCGCCCATGATGCGGAGATGCTGCGCACACGCCCCGGCGTGCTGCTCGGCTATCGCTGCTGGCAGCGCGAGTTTGCCGCCGACCGCAACATCGTCGGCCGTCAGATTTCATTGCGCCACGGCAAGAACGGCGTTAGCCAGGTGGACGTATGGGGCGTGCTGCCGCCGGACTTTCGCGACATCGATCCCAACAGCGACCGCGACCTCTGGATGCCGGCTGAAACCTGGGCCGCCGTCGTCGATCCCTCCGAACTCACCTCGAAAGAGTTCCGCTGGTTCAATCTGCTCGGCCGCCTGGCCCCCGGCGCCTCTGTTGCCCAGGCCAACGATCAAGTTGCGGCCGTTGCCTCCGCTCTCCAGATTGCCGATCCTGCCGACAATCGCGGCCGCGGTGCACGCACTATTTCCGACTTTCGTTATCGCATGGCTCAGGCTGGAGCAAGCGGGCTGGTTCTCTTTGCCATTGTGGGCGGCGTGGTGCTGCTGTGCACCGTCAATGTCGCGCACCTGCTGATGGCGCATGCACTGGGCCGCGCCTCTGAGGTTGCGATGCGCCTCTCCCTGGGAGCCACGCGCTGGGCCGTCGCACGCCAGTTGTTGATTGAGAACCTCGTGCTCTGCGCGCTGGGCTGGGCCGGGGGCCTCGCTCTCGCAGCCGTTCTTGCAGCCCTGCTTCCGCGCTTGCTCGTTTCCGAGCCCGCCATGCTCGTATCGCTGGGAGCCAAAACCCGCTTCCAGGTGGACTGGCGCGTGTTCGCGCTGGCCGGCGGCCTTGCCCTGGTCACCATGTTGCTGCTCGCCCTGGTTCCTCTCGGACAGGTAATGCGCTCGCAACTGCTTCCCGCGCTCCAGCAGGGCATGGCCTCCCGGGTTACGGGCCGAACGCCCGCGCTGCGCCGCGCTGCCGTCTGGCTGCAGATCGGCATCTCCTTCGCGCTGCTGGTTTCCACTGGTGCGCTGGTGCGCAGCTTCCTGAACACGCGCACGCAGTCCATCGGCCTCACTCGCAACCAGGTGCTTGTCGCTTTCACACAGGACCCTGAAGCCGCCATGCGCGACACCGTTCAGGCGAATCTGCATGCTTTGCCCGGCGTCCGGAATGTTGCCTATGGCATCCGCTCCCCGCTCATGCCTTCCGAGGGTGGCATCGCGGTCAAAGCCCTGCTGCCCAGCCATCCCGAGTTACGCGATCCGGTTGAAATCAAATTCAACGCGGTGAGTCCGGGTTTCCTGGATGTGACAGGCACGCATGTCGTCCGTGGTCGCGGATTCACTGAAGCCGACAATGCTGATGCGCCTGTAACCGTGCTCGTCAACCGGACCATGGCGCAGAAATACTGGCCAGGCCAGGACCCCATCGGCCAGGTTGTTCGCTTAGCCGACGGCCATGTGGACGCGCGCGTGGTGGGCGTCACGGAGGACGCACCCATCATCCAGATTGGCGAGATGCCCGAGTCTTTTCTCTACATCCCGTTTCAGCAGTACCAGGCCCATCTGTCGAACATGGGCGAACTCACCTTTGTGCTTGAGACCCGCCAGAACGCAATGTCCATGGCTCAGGATGCGCGCCAGGTGCTCATCCACGCCAACCCTCTTTTGGACCCCATGTTTGTCACCTCTCTGCCCGAACTCATCCGCTACTCGGCAGGGAATTACCAAATGATGGCCGAACTGGTCAGCGCGCTGGGCCTCATCGGACTGGCTCTCACCGTCGTGGGCCTCTACGGATTCCTGGCCTTCCGCGTAACCCAGCGGCGGCGCGAGATCGGCATCCGCATGGCGCTGGGAGCAACGCGCCAAGCCACGGCGTGGCTGGTCTTGCGCGACACCGCGCGCATGGGCGCCATCGGCCTGGGCCTGGGACTCGCGCTGTCTCTGGCCGCCGCGCGCCTTGAGGCTGCGGTGCTGTTTGGCGCGCGCCCGCTGGACGCGCTTTCGCTCACCGGCGCGCTGTGCATTTTAGCCATTGCCGTGGCCGCCGCCGCGTGGCTGCCCGCCCACCGCGCCGCTTCCATTGAACCCATGCAGGCCCTGCGCACGGAATGAATTGTGCGGGGCTGCATTTTTTGAGGCCGCACCGAAGAGAAAGGGGATTCACGATGCGATCGATTCTTCAGGACCTGCGTTACGCGTTGCGCCAGTTGCGCAAGTCGCCGGGATTCACGTTTACGGCGGTTGCCGTGCTGGCCTTGGGTATCGGCGCCAACATCGCCGTCTTCACCATCCTCAACGGAATCCTCCTGCGCCCATTGCCTTACGTGCAGCCCGATCGCATCGTCACCGTCGAGTTCTCCGGGGGGCGACCCTACTACGGCATGAGCTACGCCAACATGCTGCAACTGCGCGACGCCGTCGGAGCAAATTTGCAAATAGGCGCAAAGTTCGACGACTCCATGGCCAGCGTCGTGGGACCCGGAGGGCGCTTCCAGGTGGAACATTCGCAGGTGACGTCGGGCTTGCTTTCAATGCTGGGAGCGCAGCCCATGCTGGGCCGAAGTTTCCGCGATGAGGAGAACGAGCCGGGGCGCAATCGCGTGGTCCTCCTCGGCCAGGATGTGTGGCGCAAGCTCTATCACTCCGATCCGCAGATCGTAGGCAAGACACTCACCATCAAGGAAAGGGTGTACACCATTCTCGGCGTCATGCCCAGGGGCTTCTCATTTCCGTTTGGCGATGACATGCAGATCTGGTCGCCAGCCGCGTTGGGCGCGGCCAGCCGCTCGGCGATGAGCGGCGATTCTGTGATCGTAGGCGATCTCTACGCGCGTGTGCCGGAGGGAATGACCACGACACAACTGTCCGCGGGCCTGAGCCGGACACAGGCCATCATCGCAAAAGAAGTGACCAACGGCGACGATATGCCTACGCGCATTGCTGCCACCGGCTATCAGCAGTCGCTGAATCAGCGCCTGCGCAAGCCGCTCATGCTGCTCTATGCCGTGGTCTTCGGAATCTGGGCATTGGCCTGCCTCAACGTCACCAGCCTGATGCTGGCCCGCGCCGTCTCGCGTACCCGCGAACAGGCCGTGCGCGCGGCTCTGGGCGCCAGCCGCGCGCGGCTGCTGCAACAAACCATCGTGGAAAGTCTCCTGCTCAGTGGAATCGGCAGTGTCTTCGGATTGCTTCTGGGGCAATCCGCAATCAAGCTCTTGTGGCGGCAAATTGATCACAATCTGCGTGAGCTCTCAAGCGCCGTTCATCTGGAATGGCGCGTAGTTGCTTGCCTGCTGGCTCTCACCCTTGTCACCGCCGTCGTGGTCGGCGTCTTCCCGGCTCTGCGCGCCATGCGGCGCAATGTCCAGGGCAGCCTGCACGGCGTCACCACCACTGCATCTGCCAGCCAGAATCGCACCCGCGAGGCGCTCGTAGTCGCGCAACTCGCGCTCACCCTCGTCTTTCTTGTCGGAGCCGGACTGTTTCTCCGCACCATTCATGCGCTGCGCCAGGTGCCGCTGGGTTTTTCGCAGCAGAACGTTCTCACCGGCGGCATCATTCTCAACGCCGGTTCGCATCAACTGGAAGAAATGGAGGGCACGGCGGAGCAGAAAACCAATATCGTCCGCACCGATTATCTGCCGCTGCTCGAGCGCCTGCGCGCCATTCCCGGCGTGCAGGTGGCCGGGCTCAGTTCCGTGCTGCCCATGCGCGCCGAGTTTGCCGTGATGATCATGGGGACCCTCGATCATAAGGAAGCCCCGCGAGGGAAGATGCCGACGTTTGACGGGCGGCTGGCTTCGGCCGGCCTGGTGGAGGCGATGGGAATCCCCATGGTGCGCGGCCGCTTCTTCACCGAAGACGACTCATCCACGTCGCCGCCGGTGGTGGTGGTCAACCAGGCATTCGTGAACAAGTTTCTGCCTGGACAGGACCCCATCGGACACACCTTCGGCATGGGCAAAACCGGACGATTCGCAGAGATGCGCATCGTTGGCGTCATCGGCGACGTCAAGCAAGCCAAGGTCACCGATGCCACCAAGCCGGAGATGTACTTCTGCCTGGCGCAGACCGATCCTGGAACACCGCTCTATGGCATCGCCATGGCCTTCATCCAGGTAGCGATCCGCGGCGCGGTTCCAGCCGATTCGCTCCGTGCGCAGTTCGACAAGGCGCTGCACGAAGTCGCGCCCGACGCCACCACCACCGACGTAAAAACCATCCACGAGGCCGTCGAAGATTCCTTCGGCAGCCAGACCTTGATTGCGCGCCTGCTGGAGAGCTTCGCCGCGCTGGCGCTGATGATCGCTTCCGTCGGCCTCTACGGACTGCTCTCGTTCGCCGTGGCTCAGCGCACGCGCGAGATCGGCCTCCGTCTTGCCCTGGGCGCTCCGCAGGCCAACATCCTCTCGCTTATTCTGCGCCGTGCCCTGCTGCTGGTCGGCGTCGGATTGACCATCGGCGGCCTGCTGGCCTGGTTTGCCGTCAAGTTCACGAGCGGCTACATCTATGGCGTGCAGGCCCACGACGGCCTCACCTTCACCGCGGTGGTTCTTGTTCTTGCCGCGGTCTCATCTATTGCCGCGTGGCTGCCGGCGCGCCGCGCCGCGGCGGTCGACCCTGTTCTTGCTTTGAGATCGGAGTAACTCACATGATCGAACTGAAAAACGTAGAACGCAGTTACAAGACCGGCCACACCGAAACCTGGGTGCTGCGCCGCATCGGCCTAACCATCAAAGAGGGCGAGTTCGTCACCGTCATGGGCCCATCCGGGGCGGGGAAGTCCTCGCTGCTCAATGTGCTTGCCCTGCTCGATGACGGCTGGCTCGGCGAATACTGGTTCGACGAAACTCCCGCGCACAAGCTCAATCGCAAGCAGCGCGCCGACCTCGCCCGCCAGCGCATCGGCATGGTCTTCCAGAGCTATCATCTGCTGGACGATCTCACCGTGGCCGAAAACATCGACCTTCCGCTCTCCTACAAGAACCTGCCCGCCAAGGAGCGCCAGGGGATGGTGGCCGACATTCTCGACCGCTTCCAGATCGTTGCCAAGAAGGATCTGTTCCCCTCGCAACTCTCCGGCGGGCAGCAGCAACTGGTGGGCATTGCGCGCGCCGTGGTCCACGCCCCCGCGCTGCTGCTTGCCGACGAGCCCACCGGCAACCTGCACTCCACGCAGGCCCGCGAAATCATGGAGCTCTTCTGCGAGCTCAACCGCGCCGGCACGACCATCGTGCAGGTGACGCATTCCGAGGAGAACGCGCGCTACGGCAAGCGCATCCTCGAACTGCGCGACGGCTGGCTCACGCGCGATGAAACGCTTGCAGCAAGGACAACGGAGGTCAGCGCCAAGTGAACTACTCCCAGCCGAACCATCGAAAGCCGGATCTGGCCAAATGCGCGCAGGCCGCAGCCGCGATTCTCCTGTTGCAGGTGAACCTGGCCTTCGCCGTGGAGCCGGTGGCCCCGCCGCCTGCGACCCCCGCGCCGGCCTTCCAACAGACGCCCGTACCGGATTCCGCGCCTGCCAAGGCTCGTTCTGCGCAGATTCCCTTTAACGAAATGCTGCGGCCCTCCCGCAATCCCATCAACGCCTATCGCGGCGCCAGCGTAGCGCCGCCCAGCCTGGCGAACTCTCTGCGCCTCGATTCGCTGGTGCGGGACGGCAAGCTCTATCTGTCCCTGCACAACGCCATCGATCTGGCGCTTGAGAACAACCTCGATCTGGTCATCGCGCGCTACAACATTCCCATCGCGCAGATGGACATCCTGCGTACGCAGGCGGGCGGCTCGGTGCGCGGAGTCAATACCGGCGTGGTGTCGGGCACGCCCGGCGGCGCTGGCGTTGCATTTGGGGGCGGAGCCGGAGCCGGAGCCGGCGGCACTACCGGCGGCGCTGGCGGCGCCGGCGCCGGGGCTTCGGGTCTGGTCACGTCCACCCTGGGCACGGGCACCTCCGTCTCCACCTACGACCCGTATATCCAGGCGCAGACATATGTGGATCACCTCACGCAACTGTTGCCCAACCAGACGCTCTACGGCATCCCGGTCATCCACGAGAACACCTTTCTGGGCAACTTTACCTATCAGGAGGCGTTTCCCACCGGGGGCAGTCTCCAGGTGGCATGGAACAACGAGCGTCAAACCACCAACAGCCCCAATATCAACCTGAATCCGGTGCTTACCTCCTATGTCCAGGTCTACATGCAGCAGCAACTACTGGCCGGCTTCGGTTTTGGGCCCAACCTGCGTTACCTGCGCATTGCCAAAACCAACCAGAAAGTCTCCGACATCGCCTTTCGCGCGCAGGTAATCTCCACCGTGACTCAGATCTGCGATCTGTACTGGGATCTGGTGAGCGCCTATGATGACGAGCAGGTGCAGGAGCGTTCCGTGGCCTTCGCCACCGAAACGCTGAATACCAGCCGCAAGCAGCTTGAGCTGCAGGCGATTCCCGAGATGGATGTGCTCAAGGCGGAGGCAGAGGTGGCCAATCGCCAGCAGGATCTGACCGTGTCCCGCACCAATCTCGAGCTGCAAGAGCTTTACATGAAGAACGCCATTACCCGCTCGCTCGACAACCCTATCCTGCAGGAGATGCCGGTGGTCCCGGTGGACCACATCGGCAACCCGGTTCAGGCCATCTCCGAGCCGGTGCAGGATATGATTGCGGATGCGCTCAAGAATCGCACCGAGCTGCAGGAGTCGAGCCTGGTTCTGCAGAACAGCGAACTCAGCCGAAAGACCGCGCGCAACGCACTGTTGCCCGCGCTCTCCGTGTACGGTTTCTATGCGGGCACGGGATACGGCGGCACGGCCAATCCTCTGAACAACACAGGCACCAACGCCCCTGGCGGCTTCGGCGGGACGGTCGAGAATGCGTTGAATTACTCGTCGCCTGAATACCAGGTGGGCCTCCAGTTGAGCGTTCCCTTGCGCAACCGCATCGCCAAGGCCGATCAGTACCGCACCGAGCTCGAGTACCGCCAGTCGCAGGTTTATCTGGAAGAATTGAAGAAGCGCATTCGCATAGAGGTGCGCAACGCGAGCTATGCTTTGGAGCAAGGGTCCAGTCGCGTGGATGCGGCCCGCAAGGCCCGCGATCTGGCGCAGAAGACACTGGATATCATGCAGAAGGAACAAAAGCTGGGCGTGGGATCGAATCAGCAGACGCTCTCGTCCGAGCACGACCTGGCCCTGGCCGAGTCGGCTCTGGTGACCGCCGAGACCGCCTATGAAAAGGCGCGCATCGAGGTGCGACGCGCCACCGGTTCGATTCTTGAGGAATACGGCATCTCGATCGCCGACGCCAAAGCCGGCGTAGTGGAGGCGGACCATTCCCAGTAAGCAAGAGCGAATTCGTGTGCTGGTTGCCGACGATCAGCCGCACATCCTTGAGGCCGTCGAGCTGCTGCTCGCCCCGCAGGGCATTGGCGTGGACTGCGTCCGCTCGCCCCGGTTGCTCCTCGAGGCGCTAAGCCAAAGCGACTACGATGTGCTGCTCATCGACCTCAACTACACCCGCGACACCACCTCCGGCCAGGAGGGCCTCGATCTGCTGGCGCGTATCCAGGAGTACGACGCGCGCCTGCCGGTCATCGTCATGACCGCCTGGGGCAACATCGACCTGGCCGTCGAATCCATCAAGCGCGGCGCGCGCGACTTTATCCAAAAGCCGTGGGAGAACGAGCGCCTGATCTCGCTCATTCGCGTTCACGCCGAGCTGCATCACGCCTTGCGTCGCGCGCGCCAACTGGAGTTGGAGAATCGCCTTCTGCGCGCCGAAGGCATGCCGGAGTTTGTGGCCGGCGCGCCCTCCATGCAGCCGGTCCTCGAGCTGATTGCGCAGGTCGGGCCCTCCGATGCCAACGTACTCATCACCGGCGAGCACGGCACTGGCAAGGAAATCGTCGCCAAGCTGCTCCACGCCGCCTCGCCCCGCGCGCGCAACCCGCTGGTGGCGGTCAACGCCGGCGGCCTGCCCGAAGGAACCTTCGAGAGCGAAATCTTCGGTCACGTAAAGGGCGCCTTTACCGACGCGCGCACCGACCGCATCGGCCGCTTCGAACTCGCCAACGGCGGCACGCTCTTTCTCGACGAGATCGCCAACGTCCCCTTGCGCCAGCAGGCCAAGCTGCTCCGCGTTCTTGAGACCGGCGAACTGGAGCGCGTCGGCTCCTCGCAAACTCGGCGCGTCGATGTGCGCATTCTTTCCGCCACCAACTCCCTCTTGCACGAGGAAGCCAAGGCCGGCAACTTCCGCGAGGACCTGCTCTTCCGCATCAACACCGTCGAAATCCACCTGCCCGCGTTGCGCGACCGCCGCGAGGACATACCGCTGCTGGCCGCGCACTTTCTCAACCGCAACCGCGCCCGCTATCGCAAGCAGGTCGTCGGTTTCACTCCCGCCGCCATGCAGCAGATGATGCAGTATCCCTGGCCGGGCAACGTGCGCGAACTCGAGCACACCGTCGAGCGCGCCGTTCTGCTGTGCCGCGGCGAGGAGGTCGAGCCGGTCAATCTCGCCATTGCAGCCGCCCGGTCTGCTCCGCAGTCGTTTGAGAATATGAGCATCGACGACGTCGAGGCCCTGCTCATCCGCAAGGTGCTCCGCCGCTGCGATGGCAACATCTCCCAGGCCGCCGAGTCCCTCGGACTCAGCCGCGCCGCGCTTTATCGCCGCATCGAAAAATATGGCCTCTGAAAAGACTGTCCGCAGGCGCCGCCGCCGCCCGGCTGTCCGCCGGGCGTGGATCTACTGCCTGTTGCTGGTGCTGCCCGCGCTCGTCTTCGCCGCGGTTTTTCTCTACCAGGGGGCAATCGCTCTCGCGCCGGCGCTGCTGCTCGCAGGCTGCCTGCTGCTTTACCTCTTGCTGGTGGCTGCGGCGCTCATTGAAGGGATCATTCGCCCGCTGCAGACGCTCTCCAATGTCGTCTCCTCCCTGCGCGAAGGCGATTACTCTTTCCGCGCCCGCGGCGCCGGCACGCAGGACGCGTTTGCGGAATTGGCCGCGGAGGTCAACGCACTGGCCGATCTGTTGCAGAAGCAGCGCGTGCGCTCGCTTGAAGCCACGGCTCTGCTGGCCCGCATCCTTGAGGTCATGCACGCGCCGCTCTTTGCCTTCGACCGCGAAAATCTTCTCCAACTGGTCAACAACGCCGGGGTCAAGCTGCTGCGTCTCACCCATGCCCGCTGCTTCGGCCACACCGCCCGCGCACTCGGCCTCGAAGATCTGCTTGCCGCGCCGGACCAGAGCATCCACTCCTTTGGCGGCAAACCCACGCGGTGGCTCCTGCGCAAGGCCCTCTTTCGCCAGGACGGCGCGCCCCACACGCTGCTTCTGCTTGCCGATGTGAGCCTGCCGCTTCAGGAAGAGGAACAGATCGCCTGGAAGCGGCTGATTCGCGTGCTCGGCCATGAACTGTCGAACTCGCTGGCGCCCATCAAGTCCATCGCCGGCAGCCTCCTGGCGCGGGTAGACCAGATGGGCCAGACGGGTCAGATGGGCCAGACAGTCTCCATCGACGGCGACCCCGCCACGCTGCACGACTTTCGCCGCGGCCTGGGCGTTATCGAGAGCCGCGCCGACGCGCTCCACCGCTTCGTGCAGTCCTATCGTCTCCTGGCCCAGTTGCCCCCGCCGCAGTTCAAGCCCGTGCCGCTCGGGCCGCTCCTTGAGCGCGTTGTCCTTCTCGAGCAGCGTCTCCCGGTTCAACTCGAAACCGGCCCGCCGGTCGTGCTCCATGCCGATCCCGACCAGTTGGAGCAGATGTTCATCAACCTGCTGGCCAACGCCGTGGACGCGTCGTTGGCCAATGGCGCCCAGCCGGTGCGCACCACCTGGCGCATCGCCGATTCCGTCCTTCTGGTCGCCATCGAAGATCGCGGCATGGGCATCGCCAATACGGAAAACCTGTTTGTCCCCTTCTACACCACCAAGCCCGCCGGCAGTGGCGTGGGCCTGGCGCTGGCCCAGCAGATCGCCCGCGCCCACGGCGGCGAAATCAGCCTTCTCAACCGCGAAGACGGTGAAGGCGCCCGCGCCACCATCCGCCTGCCCCTGGCGCAACCTTAGGGGGTCTCCGAATAGTCGGCATTTTGAAAAGGCGCGGCTTGAGCCGCCGTCAATCCAGCTTTGGGTCAGGCTGTTTTGGGGCAGGCTTGCGGCGATTCCTTTCCGTAGGCATGCGAAGTCGGTCCCTGTGCTACGAGTTAACCGGTGGTAAATCCGCCGCGGGCCAGTCTCTTTTGTCCCCGGTGAAAAGCGAAGGCACGCGTCTCTTCGCATCCTCCGTCCAGTGATAGAGCCTTGCTTGGCGCACGATCACCCACGCAAAGGACGAAGTCGCGCTGGTTACGGTTACACTGAACAGGCCGTTCGCCGCCGTATTGCCCAGCACCCCGGTCACGAACACCTGCGCAGTCGTACCTTTTGGCGGTCCATGCGGTTGCGCCGTGCTCACCGCGATCGGCGTGGCCTGGGTAAGGTACCGTTCGACCTCTGAGATGGCGAGAAATGCCCTTCGCAAGAGCGGAGAAACGGCGAAACTCTTCGAGAACCCTCAGAGGTTGGATTCATCTCTAGAGCCTGTTATTAACTT
>PLGM01000019.1 GCA_003139795.1 Acidobacteriaceae bacterium
AACGATTCTTGGTCCAAATGCTGAAAATCTTTCGCGCCCAATTCTTCGCTTAGAAATCAGGCACCTGCGCAGAGGTTCCCTAGTTATACTAAATCTACTAGTTTTCGCCGCCGCCCGATATTCGCCAGCAGCCTGGCGGCTAGCTACTGATGATTTCTGGGGAAGATCAATTCTTCTTCCTCAAAGGTTATTATTGTCATTCTCGCGTGGCGCTCAACTTTGGTTGCTCGACCTTTATGTTCAAGGAAGCCGAAAGTCATTCGCTGACAATTCGCTCCCATTTCTCGCAATGCCCCTGACGAGTCTTGAAGCTGAGCCTTCTGACAGCGAATTCGTTTTCGCGCGTCTCGCAAAGAAGCGAATCGTCGAGGGCGTTCGCGAGAAGTCCCAGGAAGTGCTTGTGCGCATTCTCCGCGTCGAGAAGGCGGGCATAGAAGTTTGTGAGATTGGCGCGACCCCACTCGGAATCTTCCCAGTTGGGCTGACTGATGCGGCGCTCGATCGTCACGCGTGCCGCCTGTGCGAGGGCCGGTGTGGCGGAGGGCGAGATCTGATGCTCTGGGTAGAGCGACATGAGATGCGACATGTGCCGGTGGCCCGGTTCGCCTTCGTCGAAGTCCTCGAGCCATTCCTGCACCTGGCCGTGCTTTCCGATTTGCAGCGGCGGCAGGCGATCGAGGGCGCCCTGGACGCGGGCGCGGAATTCGCGGTCGATGCCCAGGGTGGTGGAAGCTTCGACGCAGGCGCTGAGCAGCGAGTAGACAAAGACCCGGTCACAGGTCGTTCCCATGGACTCGGAGGCGCGTTTGCCATCAGGAGCGATAAACCAGTTTTCCGGCGAGACGGAGGGGCCGGTGACCAGCCAGCCGCGCTGCGGATGCTGGACCATGTAGGCGAGGAAGAACTCGGCGGCATCCTTGTAGACCGGATAGACGCGCTGTTGGAGGAACTGCTTGTCCCCGGTAAATTGATAGTGCTGCCAGAGTTGCATTGCCAGCCAGAGACCGCCCGTGGGGAAGATTCCCCAGCCAAGCCCCCAGCCCGCGGCGGTAAATCCCCATGGATTGGTGACCACGTGGGCAACCCAACCGGGCGCGCCGTACATTTTTCGCGCGGTAGACTGCCCTGCAAGACGCATTTGATCGATGAAGTCGAACAGCGGTGCCTGACATTCCGAGAGATTGCCTACCTCGGCGAGCCAGTAGTTCTGCTGCGTGTTGATGTCAAGGTGGAAGTCGTCGGTCCAACCCATGCTGGAGGCGAGTCCGTCATTCCAGATTCCCTGCAAGGCCAGAGGCAAAGGGGAACTGGGGCGCGAGCCGGCGATGGTCAGGTAGCGGCCGAACTGGAAGAAGAGCGCGGAGAGGCCAGGATCCGCATCGCCGGCGCGCACTGCCTTGCGCCGCTGATCGGTCGGCTTTCGCTCCGCAACCGGATTCGTGCCGAGATCGATCGACATGCGGCGATAGAGAGCCTGGTGGTCTTCGACGTGAGCGGCGCGAAGTTCAGTGTAGGTTTTGTTGCGCAGGGATTCAAGGGTCTGCACGCAGCGCGCCGCGGGATCGCCGCCGCGGTAGTTGGTGGCGATAGCGACGAGCAGAGTTACGCTGTCGGCATGGCTCACGTGCAGAGCGCCGTTGTTCGTCACGATGCGGCCTCCATCGGCGAGCACGCGAACGCGCGTTACAAAGGCTACGCCTTGCTTGCCGTTGCTATGCAAATGTTCGAAGGCGTGACCTTTCAGAATGAGGGTTTCATTGCTTTCGACAGTTACTTCGCCGGGCAGCGCGAGATTCGCGAAAGAAATGTCGCAACTGACGGAAGCAGGATGATCGCAGGTGAGGCGGGTGACAAGCACGTCGGCGGGATTGGAAGAAAAGACTTCGCGTTGGAAGCGGAGCTTGTCGCTCGTGTAGTCGACATGTGCGATGGCCTCGTCCAGGTTGAGGGATCGGCGATACCGGCTTGGGGAGTTATCTCCGGCGAAGGCAATCTGAAGCGAAGCCATCGGCAAGTGCGTACCGAAGGAAGCCGGGCTGCCGAGAAGATGCTGCCTGCAGATTTCGCCGCCTTCCGCGTACTTGCCGTCAAACATGAGCTGGCGAATGCGGGGAAGGTTCTCGAGGGCTGTCGGGCTAACGTCGCCGTCGCTGGGTGCGCCGGACCAGACGGTGGATTCAGTCAGATCGATGCGCTCGGCGGCCGCGCCGCCGTAGACCATCGCTCCGATGCGCCCGTTGCCCAGTGGCACGGCCTCCATCCAGCGGGTTGCCGGGCTTGCGAACCAGAGTTCCTCTTCCTTTTTCGGCTCATGGGTGATTGCGCGCAGGGACTGAGAAGGGCAAACTGCAAGGGCTACAGACCCTAACACGAATTCGCGTCTTGTCGACGTCATTTCGAGTCCTTTCGAGAAGTTGTGTGACACCGCGAGCTACTTCCAACGCAGTTCGAGCAGGGTCGACGCCGAGGATTGCAATTCGATGCTGAGGCCGGTGTGAGCCGGCTTGAGCACCGTTCCGGAAGCAACATCGATTACGGTCACGGACGCCGAGTTCGCAAGGGTCTCGTCGATGCGATCCAAGGGCACGGTGATGGTGTGCGGCTGCTCTTGGTCAAAGTTGAAGAGTGCGACGTAGGCCCCGTGAGCAGTGGCGCGCAGGAATACGTCGGCCGCCTTGTCGCCGGTGTCGCCCTCGACGGGACGGAAAGTCTTCCCTTCCGCAGCGACCGCGAACCACGGCCGATTGTCGTAGACCGCGCGCGCGAGTTCCCGGCCCTGCGGATCGTCGGCCAGACGGCTGCTGTCCAGGATCATGCCGCCACTGACGATGGCGGAGAGAAGCCGGCTCTTGCCTTCCTCAACGCTGCGCGCGCCTTGGTCAGCCTTGTTGCCGAGGACGACGTGATCGAGATCGGTGATGTAGAGATTCTTGCTTGTCCACCAGCCATAGGTGAGTGAGTTGAGCATGTACTCGGTCGACTGATCGCCGCCGCTGATGTGGCCCTTGGTGTCGCAGGAAAGACGCCGCGCATGCCCGTAACCTGCCGGGAAAAGAGGAGCGATGGAGAGGCTGAGGAACATCCGATTTGCGGTCTCGTCGGCGATCTGCTTCATGCCGAGGTTGTAGGCCTCTATGCCCGTCTGAATTACGGGGTCGAAGTGAACGCCCTCCAGAGCACCGTGGGAGAGAAAGTCGAGCTTGAGATATTGAAACCCGAGCCGCTGAAACTGCGCCAGAAAATAAGTGGCACGCGCCTTCGCTCCGGGATGCGACGGATCGATGGCCAGCCCTCCATCCACCTTGGGGAGTATCGAATCATCGGGCGCCTTGATGAGAATGTCCCGATAACGGTACTTCATCCCTGTTCCCTCGACATAGGCGTCAAGATCATCGGACCAATAGGCGAAGGGCGTCCAGTAGATGCCCGGCTCGAAACGCGTTCCATCCGCTCCGCGCATGGCTTTGATTTCGGCAACTGCATCGGCAAGCTGCACGGCATCGAGGTTGGACCAGAAGGCGTCAAGGTTGACGTAGATGATCTTAGTCCGGGAAAAGCCCTGCGGCACAAGCGTGTCGCGTACAAAGGCAGCAGCGCCCAGATAGCGATGGTCGTTGATCTTGTCCGCGTAGGCGGCCCAACTGTTCCACCCCATCGGAGCTCCCGCGGCCCATTTGAGAGGTGCGTGAACAGCCGCGTTGGCGGCGCCGTATGCTTCCAGTCCGTCGCGCCAGTCGGCGAAGGATCCGATGAAGATGCGGGACGAAGTGACGTTCTGGCCGCGCACGATGCCGTGCGGAACCGTGTCGTGCGTATCTGTTCGCACGCCGGTTGGCGAAGAGATGCCGCCGTAGAGATCGAGGCTGGTGAGCGTTCCACGCGTTGCGCCGACTTCGATGGCTGTCTTCCAGGTGTCATGCGTGATGGAGCCAAGCACCAGGGCCTGGCGTGTCGTGTTGTCGTAGATGGCCGTTACTTCGTTGCTGGTCACCGTCTGGCCGGACTTGATGCCTGCGACCGCGATGCTGTTGTAGCGGAACCACATGTCGTTGTCGAAAGGCACGTGAAGCACGCGCAGAGATTTCGCTTGACCGACGCCAATCGCGCCTGCGTCCTTGAGCACGACAGGGTCGAAGTGCCGCGTTCCGACCGGCGCTCCTTTCGAGACCAGCTCGGCCTCGATGGCGATCGAAGCCTGGCCGTCGTAGAGCCATATGTGCTGAAGGAAGTCGGGCAGTCCCGGCGCCGTGCTGCGGATGGTGTACTCCTCGGCAGCCTGGGCGCCCCCGATATTCTGCGGCTTGTCGAGCGTGTGCACCGTATAACTCGCCGTCGAAATCTGCCGTCCGTCCTCAAGCAGCGCACTGCTGCTGATGCCGAGCAGCTTCTTTCCGTCACTCCACTCGATGTCCATCCCGCCCGTCGCGCGGTGATAGCGGATAAGGACGGATGGATGATGAAAAGTGAACTCGGTTTCAGTGTTTGGCGAGACCTGGCCGGCGGCCATTGGTGCGGCAAAAGGCGCAAGCGCCACGGCGGCCATCACGGCGGCGGTTGCCGCCATTTGCTTCAGACTCAGAGCGCGTTCCATGAAATATCCTAAGCACATCATAGAGATGCGGAGACAGAACGAACATCAATCCGTTCCGTCTCCGCGATGGCGGTTTAGTTAGAAGGCGTACTTCAACGATACTTGCAGGAAGCGCGCGTCCGGTGTGTCGTTCTGGAAAAAATTCGGCCCATAAATCTGGCCGCCGCTCGAGCCGTTCGAGCTGTTGCCATTGTTGTTCGGGTTGTTGAGGGTCGGATGGTTCAAGAGGTTGAAAGAATCCACGCGGAACTGCAGGTACTGTTCGCGGAACGTTGTGAAGTTCTTGAAGAGTGACATGTTGACGCTGTAGTAGCCGGGACCGTAGATCGTGTTCGATCTGCCGCCGAGCAACTGGAGCGCCGATGCTTCATCCGTGACCGGCCCATAGAATTGATAGCCCCCGGTGCCGACCGGCGTACCGACCGGTGCAATCGCATTCCCGGGAATTGGATTGGCGAAGGCGCAGGGGTTATACCAATGCTCCTTTGTCCTTGTCTGGGTTGCGCATTCCACACCGGGATTGTTGACGGTGTCTGCAACGCCGCCCACAGCAAAGGGATCGCGGATCTTGATCGCCCTTGCACCGCCTCCGGCTGCCGTGCTGATGTCGGGAGAGACCGAAAACGGCGTTCCCGTCTGGGCCGCGAAGGTAAGGCTGGTGGACCAGCCCCCAACTGCTTTGTCCGCCATGCGCGAATTGTTCAGATATTGTCTACCCTTGCCGAAAGGTAACTGGTAGTTGCCGTTGAGTGTAACTCTGTGGCGGACATCGTAGGGCGAATTGGTGTACTCCTGGCCCCATGGGATGATCGCCATGTTACGGTCGCCGACGGCAGTGCTGAGACCGCCTGCATCGCTATCGTCGGTGAGGCTATGCGCCCATGTATAGGTTGAAAGGAAGCTCAGGCCCTTGGACATCTTCTTTTCCAGTTTCGCCTGCATTGAGTTGTATTCGCTGACGCCGGCAAAGTCGATGATGCCCATGCCGCCCATGTCGGGGAAGGGCTGATACTGCTGCGTGTTGGTGCCCGGCGCATAAAGACCCATCACCGTGTTCGGATTGTAGTAGATAGGCAGATGGCGCGAACCGTTGCCAACATAGCTCAGCGTCGCAGCTAACTCATTGGTGATCTGCCTCTGCAAGGACAGGTTGTAGCTCAGGGTGTACGGCGTCTTGATGTTGGGGTCGATGCCATTCAGGCCGGGATTCGACACGAAGTTCTGCAGGCCGTTGCCGGTCTTTGCCACCAGCCCCGTCTCCAGCGTGATGCCTTCACTGGTGAGTGACGGACAGTTCCCGGTAACGCAGTTCGGAGAAAAGATATACGCCGAGTTCGACCAGGGGAAGTTGCTTCCCAAGTTTGTGTTTCCCTCACTCTGCAGGCCGCCATAGAAGAGGCCGAAGCCGCCGCGAACCACGGTCTTCGGCAGCGGCTGATATGCAAAGCCGAAGCGCGGAGCGAAGTTGAGATTCTGCGTGTTCGCCAGGCGCTCGTTGTCTACGTACTCGACAGTGATGTTGTCTTTGGCGAGCGTGGCAAGGAAAGGCGCGCCCAGATCCACGTTTTTCGAACTGGAAGGGATCTCATACACGGCGGATCCGGTGCCGATGCCCAGATTGGTGGCCTGCGTGATGTTTGCCTGGTTTCCGAGCCTTTCCTTGTAGTTCTCGTAGTGGTCGTATCTCAGGCCGAGATTGAGGGTCAGGTTATGAGCGATCTTCCAGTCGTCCTGGAAATAGGCGGAGTTGTACCACTGCGAATCGTTGAAGGACGGGATGGTATAGATGTCGGCATAATTCATCTGATCGGCGAGGAAGTCCCCTACGCCGGAGCCGGTGTAACTCACGCCCGGAGCCCCTGTGAAGGGACCACTGAAGAAGTATTGTCCGAGCGGGGAAGCTGCATACCGGTCGAAGACGCGGATGGCCTGAAACGACACACCAATCTTCAGCGAATGGTTGCCGATGGTCTTGCTGAGGTTATCCAGTATCTGATAGACGTTCTGCGCTTCGTCCTGCGTACCGACCGAGCCCCATTGTTGGATTCCACTTACACCACCGAGTGGCAGGCCACCCAGGCCAGGCCCGAGATCCGGAACTCCACCCAGGCCGAGGGTCTGTGCGAGAGTGTCGTTGTTGGCGTTCGGCTGGTGGTATACGGAGGCGATCCAGTTGTAGCCGAAACGGAACTCGTTGGTGAGGGTTGGCCCGAAGGAGTGGGTTTCGCTCATCATGAAGTTCTTGGCCAGGTTGGTGTCGGTCTTGCCGCCGAAGCCGCTGCCATCAAGGAGGTTGCCGAGCGGAAGTCCATTCTCTTTGATCTCGTGCGCATAGCTGAAGCGCGCGTAGATCTGGTCTTTCTGGGTGATGTTCCAATCCAGGCGCTGGTCCCACTGGACGGTATCGTCCGCCTGGCCCAGGTTCACGTTGTAGTTGTTGTAGGTTTGTCCGGCCATACCGGCATTCGGACTGGGGTACAGCTTGAGAATGTTCTGCGCAACAGTGTCGATCTGACCCGGGCAGAAGACATTGTTCTGGCCGTTGCAGGACAACGTCTGCGTGCCGCCCGAATTCGGTTGATAAAGCTGGATCGGCTCATTTTGATTGGTGAGGGAGGGACTTAGCAACTCAGAGAAGTCTCCGCCGCGCATATTTGCGGTCGGCACGCCAAGAATGGAGGGGTTGGCGATCGAGATGCGGTTTGCCTCCATGTCTCCGAAGTAGAAGACGTGCTCCTTCCAGATGGGGAAACCGAGGGTGGCGCCAAACTGGTTCTGGTGGTAGGGTCCCTTCGATGTGGCGTTCCAATTCTGCGCGTCCAGATTCGTGTTGCGGAGATACTCCCACAAATCGCCGTGGATCTGGTTGGTCCCGGACTTGATGCTGGCGTTCAAGACCGCGCCGGCCGAATGGCCGAACTCGGCGCTGAAGTCGCTGGTCTGCAAGTTGAACTCAGCCAGCGCATCGGGCGGCGGCCGCATGACGTAGCTGGAGCCATTGAGGAAGTCGATGAGGTTGGTGTTGTTGTCGACGCCATCCAGCATGAAGTCGTTCTGCTCGGCGTTCTGGCCGTTGGCCAGGAAGTCGCCGGTACCGCTGCCGCGTGTGTTGCCAAACGGCGGAGAGACACCCGCGGTCAGTTGCGCGATATACACCCAGTTGCGCCCATTGAGCGGGGTGTTGTCGATGGTTTCGGCGCTGATCACTTGGCCCACGTCGCTGGTCTGGGACTGGATGAGAGGGTCATTCTCCGCCGAGACGGTGACCTCTTGCATCACGGCGCCGAGGTGCAATACGAGTGTGACGTTCAGGCGCTGCTGAATATCCAGATGCAGGTTTTCCTGGACTGTCGTCTGGAAGTTGGCCTCGCTGGCGGTCAGCTTGTAGTTTCCGATCTTGACTGGGGAGAAGACGAAGACACCGCTGCCATTGGCCGTACGCTCGAGGGCGAAGCCGGTGTCTGTGGCTGTGAGCGTGACCTTTGCACCCTGAATCACCGCGCCTTGATCGTCCTGAACAACACCAGTGATGGCTCCCTGGTCGGTCTGTGCCCATGCCGCTGGCGCAACAAGTGCCAGCAGGCAGGCGCAAATGCCGAACCACAAGGCGCGAATTGCAGGTACCTTGGTTCTTTCGACGAAATCTATCAACATGATTTTGGCCTTCCATTCTGGTCCAAAGCCTGGGAAAGTGGCATCCTGGCCATCGCCCGCTGTGGACTGTAGATCTTCCGTTAACACTCAACGCTCCGATGGTGCGTGGCTATGCAGGGAGAAGCGTCGCAAGGTTCTAATTCTGCGCCGAGGAAGTATGAGCGCTTATCTTCCTCACATGTTGCGATATGACAGCCATAGTTCCCGAGAATCCTCATATTTGAGCGCTCATAAATTGTCTGCCGTACCTCATGGAATTGTCAAGGGCTTTTTTGCCTTCTTCAATCTCGGTGGCTCTTTCCTCGTGGCGAAAGCATTTCCGACGCCTTTTTCAGGACAGCAAGGCTGCGCCGGGCTGGATCTCACAACTCGATGGTTCAAAAGAAGATCTGCCTGAAATCCGGCTGGGACTGGCCAAAGTTCTGGCGCCGCTCCCTCTTTGTGAGGCCGGGTGGTGATCGTAGGGCAAGTTTCAGCTTCCCGGTGGCTCTTGCGAAGATTTTTCGGATGGGGCAGCGTTCCCCGCTCAGGGCGGCAAATCTGGCCACCGCGGCGCCGATACGGGATGGCGGGCCGAATTTCATCACCTTCCAACCGCATGGCCGATTGCCCGGTCAGGGGAATCGAGGAACGGCCGGCGAGGGCGCTTCGCTCCTCCTGCCGCTGCCGTATGCGGCGGAATGAATGGATCGCAGCGAAGTGCAGCCGCCAAGCTGTGAGGCCACGGCTGCGGAAAAGCCAGAGAGACTGCGCCCTGTTGAGCTTGTTTCTAGGCCACGATGCGCCGTCCGATCAGCTTCTTAAAGTCGAGGGTTTCTTCTCCCAACTGTCGTACGCGGTTTCCGCGATGCGCACCATCATCCGTTTAATGTATTGCTCAACGATCTCACCCTCGCCTTCTTTGACAAAGTCGATGATGCGTTGATACGCCGCAAAATCCTTGGCCCATAGCGATGCGCTTTGCCCGCTGACAATTGCTCGTATGCGTACAAACGCGAAGAACGGCGGAAGAATTCTGTAAGAGTGTTCGAGCAGGTACGAATTTTCCGATAACCGGCAGAGTTCCAGGTGAAATGCCAGATTGGCGTCCAGCAACACGGCAACATCATCCTTTTCAGCCGAGCGGCGCATGGTCTTGAGCGCCTGCTCCAGTTTGGAAGTGTCGCATCCTCTCTCAGCCGCAAGTCTTGCCGCCAGACCTTCCATCGCTCCACGCAACTGGTAAATCTGCTTTACGTCCTCTGCATTCAGGCTCACAACCCGCGCGCTTCGGCCCAGGGCCTTGGTAACGAAGCCTTCCTTGGCCAATATGTTGATGGCCTCGCGGATGGATCCTTGCGAGACGCCGAGCGATCTTCCCCACACTCCCTCGACGATCTTCTCGCCGGGCCGCAGCACCCCTTTGACAATTTCCGCGCGAAGCCGCTCAGCCAAAGTGTGTTTCAGCAGAATCACATCGCCGTTCTCCGACCGCTTCGTCTTTCTCATGGGTGCGTCTCTTCCATCCTTGCTGTCTCTTGCCGGCCCGCCCAGGGCGCTTCGCATCGAACCTGCGATTCTCATCCGCAGTCCGATCTCAACCTGAGAATCCATGGGCCATTTGCTGGACTGTCAGTGAATGCGCGAGGCTCTGATATTCGTTGCATTCTATAGAGCCCGGCGGACCGGGTTCAAGCGCTTGAATTTTAGCATGGCAGAATATGACCTCGCTGTGGCGCAGAGCGGGGGCAAACGACTGAGCCGCGTGCATCGTTTCAGGAACTGTGGCAAGCCCCTGACCATGCGGCAGCCATCGCCCTGAGCTGGGGCCGAGGATTCCGCGCAGAGCGTGCCCGGACGCCCTCAACGCGGAGTCTAAGAACTGTTAATCTATTTGTAAGCGCTCAGTCCTATATATTTGTCTGGAAAATGCTTCGATTGGGTGGTATAAGATGAATTTGAGCGTTTATATGAAGGCGACAACGTTATCTGGGCCTGGCGTCCAGAAGCATCCGGCCGCGCGGCTGAAAGGCCCAGTTGCCCAGACCCCGCCCGTCGAGAAGCAGCGGGTGGGCGAGGCCGGGCGGGCGCAGCGGCACTGCCATCGAAGAGGCCCCTGGACGAATCCAAAGCCGGCGCTCAACATCCCTTCCGTCGCGCACATTGGGAACATTCGAGAGCTGCGCTGGTTGGGCGCTTGTTTCCCCCGCCTTCGACAAACCGATTCCCTGAGTCGCGACAGGAATCCTACAATAGCCGGACAATTCACTGAGCCCTGCGGCCGGAGCTGCGGCGGCGCGGCGCGTGCGATGTGGCGCCGGGAAGCGCATCCCAAGCGGTGCAAGGAATTCTGATATGAGATCGCATCTGAAGATCGCGCTGACCGCGGGAGGCATGTACGACCGCCTGAACGCGCGCATTCCGGACTTCGAGCGCGCCACGGGCGTAACGGTCGCGGTAGAATTCGCGGGCACCCATCCGGAACTTAACGCACACCTGGCTGCGCTGGACCCGGTTCCCTACCACCTGGTGAGCACCCACACCAAGTACGCGCCCTCGCAACTGCGGTTTCTGGCTCCCATCGAGGGCTTCGACACCTCGGACTTCTTTCCGCCGGTGCTCGACCTGGCCAGAATCGGCGGCGCGCTCTACGGCATTCCGCGCAACATCGACCTGCGGCTGCTGCACTACCGCACGGACATGGTAGAGACGCCGCCTGCGACCTGGGACGAGTTGGTCGCGCTGGCCAAACAAGCCACGCATGCGCCCGAAATGTACGGGGTGGTCTTCACAGGCATGGAATCCGGCCTGTTTGGGACCTTCTTTGAACTGGCCGAATCGGCAGGAGCGCGCATTTTTCCCCCGTCGCTGGTACCGGAAGTGAACAACGCCGGCGGCCGCTGGGCGCTCAAAGTGTTGCGCGAACTTTACTCGAACGGCGCCGCACCGGAGGCGATCGCCGGGTGGCACTACGACCAGGTCCACGCGTTTTTCCGCGCCGGAAGTGCGGCGATGACATTCGATTGGCCAAGCTATTACGCGTCCTATCGCGATCCGTCGTCGCCGGTGCGCGACCGCTTTCAAGTAGCCCGCATGCCCGCGGGCCCGTCCGGCCGCACCTGCTGCTATGCCGGGGCGCACACCTTTGCGCTGACGCGGGCGGGCGCGGACTGTGCGGAGGCGCACCAGCTTCTGCGTTTCCTGACGGCCCCGGAACAGCAGGCAGTCGAGGTGCAGCAGGGGTCGGTGGCAGTCCGGCGGTCGGTCATGTCGGACCAGCGGCAGGCCATGCAAGGGAGTGGGGCCCAACGCCTCGCCCTGCTCGAGCATTCCATCGAGCACGACCTCATCCTCCCGCCGAAGCTGAGCTATTACCCACAGATCGAGGACATCCTGTGGCGGAATGTGCGCGCCGCCATGACCGGAGCAGTGGCGATTGCGGATGCGCTGGTGGAAATTGAACGGAAGATCGAGGAGTGTGTCACCAATGCTGCTTGAGAAGAAGGTAGTTTTCCTGACCGGGGCGGCCAGCGGAATCGGCCGCGAATGCGCGCTGGCGTGCATCCGCGAAGGCGCGTCGGTAGTGATCGCAGACGTCGACCCGGATCAGGCCCGTCAGACGACGGCGGATCTCGGGGCGGCCGCTCTGGCCGTGGAATGCGACGTGGCCGATGGCCCGTCCGTGGAACGGGCGGTAGCGGCGGCGCTGGCGCGCTTCAGCCGCATCGACGCCGTGCACAACAACGCAGGCATCGCGTCGCCCTCGAAGCCTCTCGACGCCACTTCGGAAGCTGAATGGGACCGCCTGCTGGCCGTAAACCTGAAGAGCATCTTCTGGACCACGCGCGCAGCTTTGCCGGCCCTCAAGCTGAGCCGGGGTGCGATCTTGAACACCGCCAGCCTGGTTGGACTTATCGGGCAGACCAGCCATGCTGCCTACGCCGCCACCAAGGGCGCGATGATCGCTCTCACCAAGTGCATGGCGCTGGATTACGCGCCTTTCGGCATCCGCGTGAATGCGGTATGCCCCGCAGGCGTATGGACACCGATGCTGGAGAAGTGGGCCGCGGAGCAGCCCGATCCGGCCAGTATCCATACGTACCTCGACGGAATTCACGCGCTGGGTTATTGCCCGCGCGGCGACGTTATAGGGGACGCCGCCGTGTTTCTGCTATCCGAGCGGGCGCGCTTCATCACCGGATGTATTCTGCCGGTCAGCGGCGGAGCGGAACTGGGGTATAGACGATGAAAGCCATTACGATTACGCGCGCGGACGCGCAAGACCGCCGCTTTTCCTTGCATAGTGGCGCTGGATCCGATGCGATTCATACAAGTGGAGAGTATGCATTCGCAGTGACGCAACTCCATACGGATTGCGGCCTGACCGGTTGCGGCATCACCCTGACCATGGGGAATGGCAACCGCGCGGTGTGCGACATCATCGATCGACTGACGGCAACGCTTGTCGGACGCGAGATCGAGGAACTGATGGCGCAGTTCGGCACGGTATCGAAGCGTCTGGCCGACGACCCCGCGCTGCGCTGGCTCGGCCCGCACAAGGGAGTTGTTCACCTGGCGCTCGCGTCGGTGGTGAACGCTTGCTTCGACCTGTGGGCGAAGTCGCGCGGCGTGCCCCTCTGGCGCCTCCTGCTCGATCTCACTCCGGCACAAGTGGTCGCCCTTCTCGACTTCAGCTATATAGAGGATGCGTTGAGCAAAGAAGACGCCCTCGCCATCCTCAATCTTCACCTCCCTGACCGGGAGACTCGCGAAGGCATCTTGCGCTCCGGATATCCAGGATACGATACGACCGTCGGCTGGTTCATGTACGAGGACGATCGCGTGCGCAAGAATGTGCAGATCGCGCTGGCGGCAGGCTTTCGCGCATTCAAATTGAAAGTCGGATCGCCGGACGGCGACCGCGACCTGCGCCGCGCAGCCATTCTGCGTGAGATCGCCGGACCTGATTGCCGCATCATGTTCGACGCCAATCAGCAGTGGCGCCTGCACGAAGCGGAACACATGTGCCACGCACTGGCGGCCTTCAATCCCTACTGGATCGAAGAGCCGACCCATCCGGACGACATCGAGGCGCACCGCAGCCTTGCCGCCAGCATCGCCCCCATCCGGTTGGCGCTGGGCGAGCACGTACCCAATCGGGTGATGTTCAAGAACTTTATGCAAGCCGGCGCCGTCCATTTCGTCCAGGCCGACTGCACTCGCCTGGCGGGCGTCGCGGAGTTCCTCACCGTAAGCCTGATGGCGCGCAAATTCGGACTGCCCGTGGTGCCGCACGTTGGAGACATGGGCCAGATCCATCAACACCTGGTGCTGTTCAACCACATTGCCATGGGTCACGAAGCAATCTTTCTGGAGCATATCCACCACTTGAGCAACTATCTCGTGCATCCGGCCTCGATAGAGCGCGGCGTGTACAAAACACCTGAAGCCCCGGGACTCTCGTGCGATCTGAAAGCAGAGTAACAAAATGCCATTCGCTCTTTGGCTGGGCCTGCTGCTGACACTGGCTGCAGGCCTGTTTTCGGGCAGTTCCATGCTGCCCATGAAATTCGCGAAGCGCTGGCCGTGGGAGAACACATGGCTGGTATTCACCGTGGTGTCACTGGTGATTCTGCCCTGGACGCTGGCTTTCACGCTGCTGCACAATGTCGCCGATGTTTATGCGGCGTTACCGGCCACCGCATTCGTCGCGCCGCTGGTGTTCGGTTTCGGATGGGGAATCGCGCAGGTGCTGTTCGGCCTTTCGATTGCGCGGCTCGGGATGGCGCTTGGATACGCAATCATCGTTGGACTCGGGGCGCTATTGGGAACGCTGGTCCCGCTGTTTGTAAAGAATCGCGAAATCGTCGCCACCGGACGCGGGGCGCTCATCCTCTCCGGCGTCGCAATCATGGTTCTGGGCATTGCGGTTTCCGCACGCGCCGGCAAGGCACGCGAAGGATCGCTCAAGCGGATTGCGGGCGGCGGAAGTTATGCCGGGGCGCTGGCGATTGCAGTACTCTGCGGACTGATGGCCCCCATGCTGAATTTCGCGTTCGCTTTCGGACAGGGGATCGCACAGGAAGCGGTGCGGCGGGGCGCGTCGCCCCAGGTAGCCGGTTACGCTGTCTGGCCGATCGCCTTGCTGGGCGGACTGATTCCCAATGCGGCCTACTCGTCCTGGCTGCTCTCACGCAATCACACATGGAAACGCTTCGGCGGCGCCTGGTGTCCGGACGTCTGGTTCGGCTGTCTGATGGGCGTTCTCTGGATGGGCGCGTTCGCCATCTATGGCGTCAGCTCGGTTTACCTGGGAGTCCTCGGAACCTCTGTCGGCTGGGCGCTGTTTCAGATCTTCATGATCATCACCGCTAACCTCTCCGGTGTACTGACCGGCGAATGGAAGAACGCGCCCGCGGCCGCGAAGAGAGGCCTCTGGGCTGGACTCGCCCTGCTGGCCTCAGCGACAACGATGATCGCCGCGGGGAACCGATAGCGCTGCCCAGGTCATACAAACTGCAAAAAAAAACCGGTCCGGAGGGAGGCCGGGGTTCCAACCGCCGCATAGAGCTAAGCTTGCAATCTCCAGATTGCAAATTCCAGATATCCCCTCTACAAGTCAGCCACCGGTAAGGGTTCGCCGATAGCTGAACTCTCGCGATTCCAAGCCAACAATTGCGCGATGGCCGCGTCGATCTCCTGCTGCCGAGTCGACAGGTCCATCTCTTGACTTGGAGTCATCGGTTGCCGGCTCTTGCCAAATCGGAATCCCCGGCATTGCGCCGCCGCACGAAAGCCCTCCGGGAACTGAACATCATCGAGCATGGCGTAAAACAGAGGATTCAATTTGTATTGGGTTCTCATGGCCTGGCCACAATTGCCGGAGCGAACCAATTCAAATATCGAGCACAATACTTCCGGCACAGCATTGCTGCTGCCAAACACACCGCCATTGCATCCAATCATCAACATGGGCGCAAACACGGCTTCCCAGCCGGCAAGAAATGCAAAGTCCGGCCGAAGGGGTCGAACTGCCGTGATCATGCGGATCATGGACGCCACATCCCCTGTCGAGTCCTTGATACCTATAATCCGTGGGAATTCGGCGAGCATGCGGACGGTATTTACATCGATGGGACTGGCGAATGCGGGTATGTTATAAAGCGTCAGATCAATGGGGGAGTTTTTGGCGAGTTCTGCGTAGTATGCGTAGACGGAGTTTGAGCTGAGAGGATAGTAAAAAGGGGATATGACCGAAACCGCGCGTGCTCCGTACTCGGTGTATGCAGCACATGCTTCGAGAGTTTCGGCGATGTTTGCCTCCCCCGCGCCGGCCAGAACCGGCACACGCCCCGCTGCCTCTTCACAGACGATCTTCACCACGCGGCGGCGCTCGGCTGAAGTCAGTCGCGTGAATTCCCCGATCGAGCCATTGGCATAGACACCGTGAATGCCCCTTCTTATCAGCCAATCGACAAATCGGCGCAACTCGCCTTCGTTCACCTGGCCTTTTTCATCCCACGGCACCAAAAGTGGCGTAAATACACCGTTAAGGTCTCCCGGAGCACATGTGGATAGATCCCTTTCTTTGGTGATCATTGTTTTCTCCGTATGTCTCTAG
>PLGM01000008.1 GCA_003139795.1 Acidobacteriaceae bacterium
GGTGTTTCAAGCGCGGAAAGAATGACGGCTGAGGTACGCTGGATAACTTCCAAGCTCTCGGCCAATAGTGCCGCGTTACCGTGGTACAGGTGGATGTAATCCGCCGATACTCGGCCAGCGTCGAGGCCGATAGTCTTTCCGACTACAAAGGCAATTGCTTCGGCTTCTGTCTCGCGTACTATCTTGGTGGTTGCGGTGCGCCGCTCGGCACGGTGCAACATTTCGTGAGATTATGTTGAGCACTACATAAGCCCATTTATGTTGTGTCGGAAATTATGTTGCGTAGCTTGGCGGGCGGGGCGGATTTATTGGGATTTCAGATTCTGTACACAACATAAATCGGGTGGCGATAATGGGCGGATGGCATTCAGCCCAAGGAGACCCACCATGTTTGATCAGCTCTTTTCGCAACCATCGACACTTGCCCGCCACCGCCATTCACCATATGCCGTCGAACGACGGCGTTACTTGTCCCATTTGATGGAGGAGGGGCATTCACGGAGTAATTTACTGGACATTGCGGCTGTATTGATTTCTCTCGCACGCCATCTGCCGCTCCACCAGCCGACGATCTGTCATGCAGAGATAGAAGCATCGGCAGAGGCGTGGACCAAGACCATTCACCGTTCTGCAAAGTGTCTTATCGTCGGCAAGCGACAGTTCATATTTCATGCGACGAACTGGATGCGCCTACTCGGGCGGTTGCGTGAACCGCGAGTCATGCAGCCCTTCGCCGCAGAAATGGATGACTTTCTCTAGTTTGTTGTCGGTGAGCGAGGTCTTTCGCCCAGCACCGTTCAACATTACCGGCTGTATATCGGTGAGTTTCTGACGTGGCTCGATAGATACGGGAAGACGCTGCGGGAGGTCACGCTCGATGATGTTTCTTCCTACTTCCTGATCCTATCCCAGCGGAAGCTGAAGAGGACCAGTATCGCGATCCATGTTGCCAAGTTGCGCAACTTTTTCCGCTATGCAGAGTCGAGGCGTTGGTGCAGATCAGGCTTGGAAGTGCTCGATGCACCTCGCATCTACAGATTAGAAAACTTGCCGCGTGGGCCGCAGTGGAGCGATGTCCAGAGGCTGCTCGCATCCTGCGCTGGAGATAGACCAACCGATATTCGCGATCATGCGATGTTGCTGCTGATCGCTGTTTATGGTTTGCGTAGCGGCGAGGTGCGCCACCTCTGCCTTGATGACATCGACTGGGAGCGGGAGATCATTTACATCTGTCGCGCGAAGCAGCGAAAGAGCCAACACTATCCACTCGTTCGCGAAGTCGGGGCAGCGATTCTGCGTTATCTCCGCGAAGTCAGGCCTCGATCGAAACGTCGCGAGATATTTCTGTCTCGCGTGCAACCGTATCGAGTACTTTCCGTTGAAGGGTTTGGCACGATGGTGCACAACCGTTTGCATCGCCTGGTGATCGTATCCGTATGCTATGGCCCCCATTCGCTTCGGCATTCCTGCGCCACTCATCTGCTGGCGGAAGGCGTCTCACTCAAGGAGATTGCAGACCACCTCGGCCATGTGTCTCTGGCCGCGACCCATATCTATGCCAAGGTAGATATGCCTGCACTGCGCGAGGTCGGCAACCTGCCACTCAAGGAACTGGTGATGTACGCGGAGAACAGCGAGCGCACCGCAACACCGATTCAGTTACGAGGAAGCATGGAGTCTCTTCGCAACGTAGCCGCGATCAGCTTGGGAGGTCTCCTATGATCCTCTCCGAAGCGGTTGAAGCATACATCCTGCACAAGCGTTCTCTGGGCATGGGATTTCGCGGTGAGGCAGTTCGCCTCCGCGCCTTCGTTCAAGCCGTCGGCGACCGCAACATGCGTCTTGTAAAGCCTGAGCAGGTGCTCAGGTTCCTTGAAGGCAAAGGACCCATCACATCCTTCTGGTTTGCCAAGGACTACACGCTGAACCCATTCTACCGTTACGCAATCGCGCGCAAGTACTGTTTGAAAAGCCCGCTTCCACTCAGCATGCCGCAAAAGCCGGAGATGTTCCAGCCCTACATCTATACCAACCGCGACATCGAACGACTGATCGACGCAGCAGATTCCCGTCACCGTTATGTCTGGCTGCTTGAGCCGCACACCGTTCGCACGCTGTTGCTCCTGCTCTATGGCAGCGGTCTGCGCATCAGCGAGGCTCTCAGTCTGAACCTCGCCGACTTCGATGCGGCGACCGGCGTTCTGACGATCCGCGAGACGAAGTTCTACAAGAGCCGATTCGTACCAGTTGGTCTCGATCTCGTCGGCGTGCTCCGCAACTACATCGAGCAACAGTGGCCCGGCCCGCGACGAAGCGATGCGACTCCACTGCTCGGAACGCAGAATTCGGAGCGCATCCTCCGTCAGACAGCGGAGTTGGTCTTCAAGCGCTTGCGCGAAGAGGCCGGTGTCTCACGCTCCAAAGACGCCAGGTTCCAGCCGCGACTGCATGACTTCCGCCACACCTTCGCGGTCGTTCGGCTCGTCACGTGGTACCGCGAAGGCAAGAACGTGCAACGGCTCCTGCCTCACCTATCCATCTATCTCGGGCACGCCCGACTCCGCGATACGCAGAGCTATCTCACCATGACAACCGAGCTGCTCGAACAGGCCAGCATCTGCTTCGAGCAGTACGCCCGGCCGGAGGTGCCTCATGTCTAAGCCGGCACTGCTTGGCTCGTGGGTCAAGCGCTTTCTCCTCGATCACCTGATCGAGGAGCGCAACCTGAGCAGGAACACACAACGAAGCTACCGGGACACTCTTGCACTTCTGCTGCCCTTTGCCAGCGCACAGAAGAAGACGCCGGTCGACCGCATGGACATCTTCGATCTGTCAAGCGACGTTCTACGCCGCTTCCTCGACCATGTTGAACAGGAGCGCAGATGTTCCATTCGCACCCGAAACCAGCGGCTCGCCGCTGTTCATGCGATGGCTCGCTTCATCGCCGAACGAAGCCCGGAACACATCGCATGGTGCAGCCAGATACGCGGCGTTCCATTCAAGCGATTCACCCGCAATGAACTGTCCTACCTGGATAAGACGGAGATGGACGCACTGTTGGCTACTCCTGATCGCCGCACCGAACAAGGCATCCGCGATCATGCGCTCCTCTTGTTTCTCTATAACTCCGGCGCTCGCGTCACCGAGGCCGCATCGCTCCAGATCGGCGATCTCAACCTGCGCGTCAACCAGATCGGCGACGTACAACTAAGGGGCAAGGGACGCAAGATGCGTCGTTGCCCGCTCTGGCCAGCAACCGCTACCGCACTGCTCGCCCTCATCCGCAACCGCGCTCCCGATCAGCCCGTCTTTCTCAACCGGCTCGGCCAGGCCATTACCCGCCACGGCATCCACTGGATGCTTCGCAATCACGTCCGGACCGCAGCAGCATCACATCCGTCACTGCTTGGCAGAGCAATCAGCCCGCACACCATCAGGCATACAACAGCCACGCACCTACTGCGCTCCGGCGTCGATATCAACACCATCCGCGCATGGCTCGGCCATGTTTCCATCGACACAACCAACATCTACGCCGAAGTCGACCTACAGCGCAAAGCTGAAATACTGACCCACTCCAACGCGCTCCATACAACGCCCACAACCACAAAGCACTGGAAGGACGACCCATCGCTGATAGCTTTCCTGCGCTCCTTGTAGCACACGTTATGTTGTGTACGAAGGGCTTCAACCTGCATGTTCACTGGGAAGAAGCCCTCTACGCAACATAATTATCAACGCAACATAAGTGAGAGAGTTCATGGACCAAAGTTGAAAATTCTTCGGCGGTTGACTGGCCGGGAAGCAATACGATCTTTCCGCCGTAGCTGGCTCCCAACGCCGGGGCAATAGACTCTTTGAACTCAAGCTGAATTCCCTGAGCGACAATGAAGTCGATAAGCCGTTCCCGCTGTTCGCCTACATCTCCGCTCACCTTGGTTGAAAGCTCTGGAAACTCTTCGCCGTCGGTCTGGCTCACATCGAAGACATAGGCTGAACGGAATCCAACCAATACGGCATGATTCTGTGTCCGTATATCCTTCTCGGCCTCTTCATCCTTCTTGCGCTTGATGCCAATCACTGGAGCAAGAACGCGGATGCCGCGCTCTCCCTTCTTGACTCTCCGTTTAAGCTGGTTCCACGCATACAGGCCAGCAACGCGGGTTGCATCCGGCTTCTGCCGTGCAATTTCCAAAATGTTGCCAAAGCTTTATGTTCATTGCCGGACTATGTTGAGCGGGAGTTGGAAGGGCTGGGCAGGGCGCTGCTTTTCGCGCCCTGCGGTTAACATAGTCCGGGTCATAGGGTGGTTAGGAATTCGAGCAGAGTATCGTCGGCTTTGAACCTGCGGAACTTTTTCCCGACGGGTTGTAACGTGGCGAGAGCCTTCTCCTTGATGGCCATGTTGGCGTGGAGGTATTCGTTAGTGGTTTCGATGCTCTCGTGGCCTAGCCATAGAGCGATGACGGCGATGTCGACGCCGGACTGGAGCAGAGCCATGGCGGTGCTGTGCCTGAGGACGTGAGGCGATATGCGTTTGGTTTTCAGGCTGGGGCACGAGGTCTGCGCTTGTTCTACCGTCTTGCGAAGCAGCAGGTGTATCGCGAAGCGCGTCAGCGGCTCGCCACGAATGCTGGGAAATGCCGCGGTCTGATCCTGATGGCCGAGTTCGCGGAACCACTCCTTCAATATCTGCGCCGTACGTGGCCAGAGCGGGACCACGCGGTCCTTCCGGCCTTTTCCGTGCAACTGGACATAGTTTTTTGTGGCGATAGAGACTTGGCTCCTCTGGAGAGTGCTTATCTCCGAAACACGGGCTTCTGTGTTGTAGAGAGTAAGCAGCAGTGCATAGTCTCGCCTGCCGCGCCACCGGGTTCGATCGATAGATGCGATAATCGCCTCCATCTCTTCCCTGGTCAGGTAGGGGCGCACCTGAGTGTCGGCGCGCTTGATCGGTATGGCGAGTACGTGCGTGGCGACGCCGGCGCTGGTTGGATCGCGGAACGCCACCATACGGTAGAAGGACCGGATGGCAGTTAGGCGCAGGTTGCGCGAGACGACCTTGTTGCCACGATTCTTTTCGAGGCTATCGAGAAAGCGGAGAATGATGCTGGCATCCAGACGAGTTACAGGTAGAGCTGCGGGACCGATACCGGTCTCGCGATCGACGAACTGGAGCAGCAGGCGAAAGGTGTCGCGGTAGCTGGCGATCGTCTGCGGACTGACACGGCGTTGTGCGATGAGGTAATCGGAAAAGAAGAACTGAAGCAGCGGACCGACAAGGCTGGGAGATGTCATCGAGCCACCTCTTCGTCCTTGCTCTGGCGTTCAAAACGTGCGGAGGCTTCGAGCAGCAACTCGGGCGTTCCACTCACATACCAGTAGGTATTCTCCGGCCCGAGATGTCCGAGGTAGACGGCGAGATGAGGCAGGAGTTGTTGCACATCGCGTCGCTCGCGGTGCCAGAGTGTGAGCCTGCGTACGGCAAACGAGTGGCGGAAGGAATGCACTGTGGGTTTCTTCTGACCAGCCACGGCCTCGATGCCGGTGAGGCGGAGCAGCCTGATGAATGCCATCCGCTGAGAGTTGTAGTCGAGGCGTGCGCCGTGGCCGTTGATGAAGAACGGTTCAACCTGCCTGCCCCGAAGCATCTCGGCCCGCTTGTCCAGATATAGGCGCAGATGTTCCGCTGCTGATGGATGGAGAACAACATAGCGGGACTTGCCGAACTTGCTCTCGTGGATGAGCAGATGCGGAGGTGTGACATCCAGCCTCGCATCCTCAACCCTCAGATTGATCGCCTCTCCGATGCGCATGCCGGTACTAGCCAAGAGTCCAAGCAACGTAGAAAAGGTGAGTGGGCGCAAGGCTCCGCATCGGCGCACCTGAGCGATAGCATCGATCAGGCGGAGAGTGTCCTGCTCGGAAAATAGATGTGGTGTCCGTCGCCGCTGGAGAGGCTTGAAGATGTTGTCCGGAATCTCCGTCGCTGGTTCGAAGACGCGCACTTGCTGGAGGAAAGCGCGCGCGACATAGAAGCGGCGCTGATCTCGGAATGGCTGCTGGCGATCCGATCCAACCGCCACCCAATCCAAAAGCAACGAGGATCGAATCGGCCACTGATCTCCATGCTCATGCCAATAAGCGATGAAGTTGCGCAGTAGTTTTTCCCTGTGCCTTAGGCTGAGACGATCCCGGTTGTTCTGATGTGGGTCACGCCGGGCCACGGCGCTTTGCAGCGCCATAAACTCTTCTGCAAACGCGGACAGTGCGGCAAAGTTCATAACGCACCTCCGGGCCATGGAAGCGCAACCTGCATCAACGCCATCAGGTCGAGCTTGGCGTAGACCAGAGTGGTCGTGATCGACTTGTGTCCCAGGACATCGGAGACAGCCTTGAAGGTCGCTCCCTTGCCGACCATCTCCGTCGCCAGTGTATGGCGCAAAGAATGCGGCCCTCGATCCCGGATGCCAGCGCACCGGAGGAGATAGTAGATGCAGTTCTTGACATACACTTCATAGCGTTGTTCCGGCACTGGCGGCTTGCGCGTTGGATCGAAGAGACGTAACGGGCGCGTAGGCAGACTGCGCAGATAAACCACGAGGGCCTCGCCGACATCCTGGGCAAGTGGCAGCGTGCGAACCCGACAGGTCTTGGCGCTGCGTACCTTCAGGGTGCCGTTTCGCCAGTCGATGTCGCTGGGCAAAAGGGCGGCAACTTCTTCCGTGCGCAATCCGAGGCGCAGAAAGAGCAGGAACAGTGCCCGGTTGCGCAGGTCGCGAGGCTTCAACCCTTCACTGGCTGTCCAGAGCGCGCTAATCTGTTGCGGTGTAAGGCCACGTGGCAGTTGAGCATGTTGACGGTTGGCAATGCCAGGCAGAGCAGCATCCCAGCCGCCTGGGATATGCCCTTCAGCCGCCAGATAGCGCAGAAAGCTGCGCAGCACCATCAGCCATACCTGTTGCGTCGCGCGGCTCTGGAGACGACGAAACTCGCTCGCTACAAATCGTGCGACAGCGCTGAAATGAAACTCATGCCAGAAAAATCTTCCGGCTGGAAAACTGGATGACAACAACCGATGAACCACATGGCGATGCAGCCTGCGTGTGGACTTCGAGAGACCTCGGAGCTTGAGAAGGTGGGCATCGTACTCTGCCACACAATCCGAAAGCGAGACAACGATGATGCTTCGATCTTGCATGAGAACTTCTCCTTCCGGCTGGTTGCCGGTAAGAAGAAGTCTGCTCGCACTATGTTAAGCATCGCAAGGCGCATCCACCGTAACCATGCACCTTCAGACTGCTGAGCAGTCTCCGCTCAACATAGTCCGGCAATGAACATAAAGCTTCCTATGTTGTGCTTAACATAGAAAGCTGTAATTGTGAAACCTGCCCATCGCTGTGAGATAAGCGGTAAGTCCTTCGCTGTGTCCCTGCTCCAACTGCTCGATCAGGGATTGCACGTTGGCCGCGATTGCTTCTTTCGCGGTCTGCTTCTGCTGCGGCTGGTTTGAGTTATCGGTTGACTGGTTGACAGTGTTTACGGTGGTAATGGCTGCGCTGCTCATCGGTGATTCTC
>PLGM01000215.1 GCA_003139795.1 Acidobacteriaceae bacterium
CGACTGAAGTCGTGCCCTTTCAAAACACGATTCAGGCGACCAGTTCTATTCCCTGTTCCCTGTTCCCTGTTCCCTGTTCCCTAATCCCTATTCCCTGCCTTTCCCAGCCTGTCCCGAATCGCCGCCCCAATCCCCTCCCCTTGCGGTACTGGGCAAACAATCACCGTGCAACCGGCTGCATCCAGCGCCCGCAGCCCGGCATAAAGCTCTCGCGCCATCTCTTCCGCAACTGCCCACCGCCCCCATTTGAACTCCACTGCGCCCAAATTCAGCCCGGAAAAATCAGCCGGCAGCATCACTCCAACCCGCTCTCCAGGCCAGCGCAGCACTTCTTCGCTCAGCCGCGCCCGCAATTCCGCCAGCTCACCCTCCACCAGAACCAGCCTTGCCCTGGGCGCATAGTGCCGCAGCCCTAACCCGGGCGATGGCAGCGCCTCCCGCGGACTCTCCACCAAATCCCCACCGCGAAATACCTCCACCGGCCCCGCAACCGCCCGAATCTGCTCCTCTGTCACCGCGCCAGGGCGATAAATCACCATTGGATTCTGGCCAGGGTCCAGCACCGTCGACTCCACCCCATGCACCGTCGCTCCCGCATCCACCACCGCATCGATCCGCCCGTCCAGATCATCCAGCACGTGCTGCGCCGTCGTCGGGCTCGTGTGCCCAAACATATTCGCGCTCGGCGCCGCCACCGGAACCCCCGCCCGTCGAATCACCTCCAACGCCACCGCGTGCGCCGGCATCCTTACCCCCACCAGCGCCCGTCCCGCCGTCACCGCATCCGGCACCGCTCTGGTCCGCCTCAGCAGCAGCGTCAGCGGCCCCGGCCAGAACGCCTCCATCAGCCGCCGCGCCGCCTCCGGAACCTCCTCGACCAGCCCCTCCAGCATCTTCAGGCTCGAAATATGCACAATTATCGGGTCCCACGCCGGCCTCTGCTTGGCCTCAAAAATCCGCTTCACCGCCGCCCCATCCAGCGCATTCGCCCCCAGCCCGTAAACCGTCTCCGTAGGCAGCGCCACCAATCCCCCAGCGCGCACAATCTCCGCCGCCCGCCCCAGCGCCTCCTCGGCCTCGGCATTCTCCAAATTCGACGGGTCCACCACCAATCGCAGCGTCTTCACCCTCCTATTCTCGCCCTTTCGAACGGGCTGAGGCCACCTGCCGTATACTCACCGTCATAGCCTCTGGCTACCAGCTTCCAGCCTCTAGCTGGTTTTGTGCGCAGCCGGCTTGGGGAACACCGCGCTGCCGCACAAGCAAAGCTAAGAGCTGAAAAGCTGCCTTTTGACCATGTCCGTCGAAACCGAAATCAAATTCCGCGTCGACGACCTTCCCGGCCTCACCCGCCGCCTCGAAGCCGCTGGCTTTCGTCTTCAAACCCCCCGCTCCTTCGAGTCCAACGTCCTCTACGACACCCCGGACCGCCAGATGCGCGCCCGCACTGAAATCCTCCGCATCCGCACCTATGCCGGCCGCTGCCTCCTCACCCACAAGCGCCTCCCCGACTTGGGCCCCGGCGAAGACACTCACAAGCACCGCATCGAAACCGAAACCGAGGTCTCCGACGGCGCGGCCCTCGCCCAGGTCTTTCTCTCCCTCGGCCTCGTCGCCGCCTTCCGCTATGAAAAATGGCGCACCGAGTGGCAAGACGGCCAGGGCCACTGCGTCGTCGACGAAACCCCCATCGGCAACTACGCCGAACTCGAAGGCCCCGCCGGGTGGATCGATCGCGCCGCTGTCCGCCTCGGAATCGACCCCTCCCAGTACATCACCCTCAGCTACGGGCGCCTCTTCGACCTCTGGCGCGACGAGCACCGCTCCGATGCCCAGGACCTCACCTTCGCCGCCGTCGCCGGCATCCTCCCGCAATAGCCCAGCCCTGCCACGCTTTCCCATCCAAAGGCCCTTCAAATTCCCTTGGTAATTAGATCTTCAAAAGTTCTTAGGAATAATTCCCCTCCCCCGCCGATAACCCCAGAGAGCAGTTCACAGCAGGGGGCCCATGTTCAGGAATCACTTTTCCATCCATCCCCGCCGCTTGCGCCGCGCCGGAATCAGGCTGTTTTCAGGCCGCCGGGCTGGCGCTCGTCGTCGCACTTGCCATCCCCGCCAGGGCGGCCGACGACCGCGCCGTCAAGTCCCGCATCGCGCCCGTCTACCCGGAACTCGCCAAGCGCATGAGACTCTTCGGCTTGGTCAAGATCGAGGCCACCGTGGATGCCGCGGGCAAGGTGACCGCCGTCAGGACTCTCAGCGGCAGCCGCGTGCTGTCCCCTGCCGCCGGGGATGCGGTCGGAAAAGGGAAATTTGTCCCCGGCGCCGGTCCGTCGACGGTCGAAGTGGAAATCAACTTCAATCTCGGGCCATGAGGGAAGCGGTGGAAAGCGCATCCACTCGATCGGTGCCGGGGGCCCGATATCCCCCAAGGCGGTCAACGCGTATCCCCATGATCGATGCAATCGCAACCATGAATGTCGGCGCCGTCCGGGTTGAAAAAAGCCCAATCTCCCTGATAACGCCGAAAGTACCTCTTTCCGAGGAAACACATGGACGATCCACTGATCCATGGTTAAGCTGAGGCGGAATAACTATGTCCTCATTTTCCCAGAACCCCGACGCTCCCGGCGCTGGCGTGTTGCACATTGTGCTCATCGGCCCGGATGAGCAGCGCCGCAACGCAGTAGCCGGCGCTCTGGCCGGATACCCGGGCGGGGTGATACGGGAGTTTTCTTCCTACCCTCCCCACCTGGACAATCTGTCCCGCATGTTGGAGCATAATTGCGACGTGGTCATCGTTGACCTCGACAGCGACCCGGAATATGCCCTCGAGGTCGTGGAGAGCATCTACGCAAATGGCTCCGCAACCGTGATCGTCTATTCGGCCCAGGCCAATCTGGAACTGGCGGTCCGCTGCATGCGCGCGGGCGCCCGCGAATTCCTCACTCTTCCCCTCGTCCCCGCCGCCATAGCCGATGCCCTGGCGCGCATCTCGATCCGCGGTCCGGCAACTCACCAGGCGAGAAAGACGGCCAGAAAGCTATTCGTGTTTCTCGGCGCCAAAGGCGGCTGCGGAGTCACCACCATTGCCTCCAATTTTGCCGTATCGCTGGCCCAGGAGTCTTGCCAGGGCACCTTGTTGATCGACCTCGGTCTCCCCCTTGGTGACGCGGCCCTCAACCTCGGGATGGTCACTGAGTACTCCACCGTCAACGCTCTTGAGAATCACAGCCGCCTGGATGCTAGTTTCCTTTCCACGCTCCTGGCCAGGCATAGCTCGGGACTATCCGTACTCGCCGCTCCAGGCGATTTCCCCTCAGGCCAGGCCCCTCTTGACGCCATCGACAAACTGCTGGCTATCGCGCGCCAGAACTTCGATTTCGTGGTGGTCGATGCCGGATCGAGACTCGATTTGAAGAATTCGGCTCTCTTCGACGATTCCGCCAACGTCTACCTGGTCACCCAGGCCGGTATCTCCGAACTGCGCAACGCAAATCGCCTCATCGGCCACTTCTTCGCCTCCCGTGGCCCCAGACTCCAGACCGTTCTCAACCGCTATTCACCTCAGTCTGTGGTCCTCGATGACAAGCAAATTGCCAAGGCGCTCACCAGGCCTGTCGACTGGAAGATTCCCGACGATTACGCCACTGCCCGGCGGACACAGAACACGGCCACCCCCCTCGCCATGGAAGACTCGCCCATCTCCATGGAGATTCGCCGCATGGCCCGAAGAGCCTGCGGCTTGTCCGAAGACCAGGATACGAAAAAACACGCCGGCTTCCTGGGACGGGCGCTGCATCTTTGGAAGATACCCAGCACAACTCCCAAATCTGGAGAAGCACAGGATGATCCTTTGCCCTCCATTTCCGCCCCCGCCACTCTTGGCCCCGGCCACGCCAAATTCTGACCCCGCCGGACCCGGCTACTTCTCCGCCCCGTGGCACTTCTTGTACTTCTTGCCCGATCCGCAGGGGCAGGGGTCGTTGCGCCCCACCTTTTCCCCCGTCCTGCGCTGCGTCGGTTGGCTCGCGTCCCCGGCGCCCGCAAAGCTGGCCGCCGCCAGCTCCCGCTGCTTCTTGCGCGTGAACTCCTTCTCCAGCGCATCGATCGTCGTCGAGGCCTGCCGGGTGGGAATCAAGATCTCTCGCGGCGCCGCATCCAGCGTCAATGGCTGCGCCGCGCTGGCCACTGGCGGAGCCTTCGGAACCTCCCGCCGCACCTCTGGCGCCGCATTCACCGGCTGCCCATCCGGCCCCAGAATCTGCATCCGGAACAGGAACCGGACCGTGTCTTCATGGAACTTGAGCATCATGGCCTCGAACATGTCGAAGGACTCGCGCTTGTATTCCACCAGCGGATCCCGCTGCGCATAGCCGCGTAAACTGATCCCCTCCTTCAGGTGATCCATGCTCAGCAGGTGATCCTTCCAAAGCCCGTCGATCACGCTCAGCATCACCATCCGCTCGTGGTAGCGCATGGTCTCGCTGCTGAGGATCTTCTCCTTGACCTCGTAATCCTTTTTCAGCCTCTCAAAGATCGCCTCGCCCAGGTCGTGCCGCCCCAGTTCCAACGGCTTGATCCCCGCCGCCTTGAGGTTCAGTCCGAACTGCCCAACCAGCGCCTCCTCCAGCCCCTTCACGTTCCATTGGTCCGGGTGCAGCTTCTCCGCCGCATACTCGTCCAGCAGGTCGCTCAGAATCCCGCCGACATACTCCTCCAGAATCAGCTCCCGCTGGTCCGCTTCCTCCAGCAGTTGACGCCGCACCCCGTATACGGCCTCGCGCTGCTTGTTCATCACGTCGTCGTATTCCAGCAGGTGTTTGCGCGACTCGAAGTTCTGCGCCTCCACCGCCTTCTGCGCCCCCTCGATGCGATTCGAGATCATCTTCGACTCGATCGGCACGCCTTCTTCCATCCCCAGCCGCTCCAGCAGCGTGCTCACCCACTGCTTGGCGAAGATCCGCATCAGGTCGTCTTCGAGCGACAGATAGAACCTCGACTCGCCCGGATCGCCCTGCCTTCCCGCGCGTCCCCTGAGCTGGTTGTCGATGCGCCGCGACTCATGTCTCTCCGTCCCCAGAATGAACAGCCCTCCGGCCGCGATCACCTGCTCGTGATCCGCTTGCGCCGCCTCCGCATGGCCCTTCAGCGCCTCCGCCCAATCGGCATCGGCAACCTCGAACTCCTGCCCCTGGTAGTAGAACCGCAGAAACCCCGCCGGCGCCATCGGGTTGATCGCTCCCTCGTTGGCGCTGATCGCCCGCGCCTTGCCCTTCTTCACCAGCTCCTGCCGCGCCATGAAGTCCGGATTGCCGCCCAGCAGAATATCGGTCCCGCGCCCGGCCATATTGGTCGAGATGGTCACCATCCCCAGCCGTCCCGCCTGCGCCACAATCTCCGCCTCGCGCTCGTGGAACTTCGCGTTCAGCACCACGTGCCGCACGCCCTTCCGCTGCAAAATCCCCGAAAGCCGCTCGCTCTTCTCGATCGACGTAGTCCCCACCAGCACCGGCTGTTTCCGCTCGTGCAGCATCGCGATGTCGTCGGCCGCCGCCTTGTACTTCTCCTTCTCCGTCCGGTACACCACGTCCGGATTCTCCAGCCGCCGCAGCGGCATGTTGGTCGGAATCACCACGATCTCCAGCTTGTAGATCTTCTCGAACTCCGCCGCCTCCGTCTCCGCCGTGCCCGTCATCCCGCTCAACTTCTTGTACAGCCTGAAGTAGTTCTGGAACGTGATCGTCGCCAGCGTCTGGTCTTCCTTGCGGATGTTCACGCCCTCCTTGGCCTCGATCGACTGGTGCAGCCCGTCGCTCCAGCGCCGTCCCGGCATCAGCCGCCCGGTGAAGGTGTCCACGATGATCACCTCGCCGTCCTTCACCACGTACTCCACGTCCCGCTTGTAGAGCGCGTGCGCCTTGATCGCCGTCTCCACATAGTGCTTCAGTTCCCAGTTCTCCGCATCGGCAATGTTGCCGATCCCCAGCAGCCCCTCGATCGTCACCCACCCCTCGTCCGTCACTCCGATGGTCCGCTGTTTCTCGTCCACAATGTAGTCGCCGGTCAAATACTTGTGCTCGCCCTCTTCAATCTCCTCGCCCAGCTCCAGTTGCGGGATGATCTTCACCACCCGCTGGTACTTGTCCGTCGTCTGGTCCGTCGGTCCGGAAATAATCAGCGGCGTCCGCGCCTCGTCGATCAGGATCGAGTCCACCTCGTCCACGATCCCGTAGTAGTGCCCCCGCTGCACGCAATCTTTTAACTCGAACTTCATGTTGTCGCGCAGGTAGTCGAACCCGAACTCGTTATTCGTCCCGTAGGTAATGTCCGCTGCGTAAGCGGCTCTCCGCTCGCCGTCGTCCAAATCGTGGACGATCACCCCCACCGTCAGCCCCAGGTACTCGTAGATCTTGCCCATCCACTCCGCGTCGCGCTTGGCCAGGTAGTCGTTCACCGTCACCACGTGAACCCCGTGCCCCGCCAGCGCGTTCAGATAGCAGGCCAGCGTCGCCACCAGCGTCTTGCCCTCGCCGGTCTTCATCTCGCTGATCTTGCCCTGGTGCAGCACCATGCCGCCGATCAACTGCACGTCGAAGTGCCGCATCTGCACCGCGCGCCACCCCGCCTCGCGCACCACGGCGAACGCCTCGGGCAGTATCTCGTCCAGCGCCTCCCGCTCCGCCGCGGCCTGCTCAACCGCCCTCCGCTCGGCAATCTCCCGCTCTTCAGCCTCCCGCTCGGCCGCCTTCAACTCGGCGGGGCTCTCAAACCCCTTCAGCCGCTCTTGAACCCGCTCCGCAATCCGCGCCCGGAACTCCACGGTCTTCGCCCGCAACTCCTCGGCCGACATCTGCTGTACAGCCGGCTCCAGAGCGTTGATCGTAGCCACCACCGGCCACATCCGTTTCATGATCCGTTCGTTCGCCGTTCCAAAAATCTTGGTAAGAATCTTATCGAAAAACACAGGTATCTCCGTCTTCCAGTGTAAATGGTGGCCGCCGCGCTCAGAATCTCGCCCTTGAAGGATACGGGCTGGTAGGTCAGGGCTTTAGCCCTGACAAATCAACCAACCCACATATTTCTGAAATCAACCAGCGCGGCGCAAGCCGCGCTCAAATCCCCAGCCCCCGGAACCAAAGTCCGCACCCATCCCCAACCCGACTCCGTGCAATCATGAGGTAACGTGCCTCCCGCCTACACCGTCGCCGCTTACCTCACCGATCTACGAGCCATCCGTTCTACCGGCTCCGCAACCGCCGAGACCTCCTATTACCCTCCGATTACGGCGCTCCTCAACTCCGTCGGCCAAACCCTCGCGCCAACCGTCCTCTTTTCCACCCAACTCCGCGATTCCGGAGCAGGCATCCCCGACGGTGGTTTCTTCCCTCAACCCAAACGCCAGCGCCGCAGCTCCGAGCCCGACCCGCTCCAGAACCCCGAACGCGGCGTCGCAGAGATTAAACCCGCGGATTACAACCTCGACACCCTCACCGCCGAACCGCAAGTCCTCGGCTACCTCCGCCATTACGGCCTCGTCCTCATCACCAACCTCCGCGAGTTCCGCCTTCTCAAACTCTCGCCCTCGGGAACGGCCCAGGCGCTCGAACGTTACATCCTCGCCACAACCCCAGCCGATCTCTGGCACGCCCCGCTCTCAACCTTTTCCAAACACAAAGACCTGCTCCCCGACTTCCTCGCCCGCGTCATGCTTTACCGCGCCCCGCTCGTCCAGCCCAGGGACGTTGCCTGGCTCCTCGCCTCCTACGCCCGCGAAGCCCGCGCCCGCGCCGAGGACCATCCGCTCGCCAGCTTCGACGCCGTCAAAAAGGCTCTTCAGGAATCGCTCGGCATGAGGTTTGAAGGCGAAAGAGGCGAGCATTTCTTCCGCTCCACCCTCGTTCAAACCCTCTTTTACGGAATCTTCTCCGCCTGGGTCCTCTGGCGTCGCGAACCCGAAGGCCGCGCACTTGGCGCGCGCTTCGACTGGCGTCTCTCCGCCTACTATCTCCGCGTCCCCGTCCTTCGCAAGCTTTTCGGCGAGGTCTCGGAATTCGGCGCTCTCGACTCCATCCAGCTTCAGGAGGTCCTCCATCTCGCCGGAGAAGCCCTCAACCGCGTCCAGCCCGCCTTCTTCGATACATTCCGCGAAGACGAGGCCGTCGCCTACTTCTACGAGCCCTTTCTTGAAGCCTTCGATCCCCAACTCCGCAAAGACCTCGGCGTCTGGTACACGCCCAAGCCAATCGTCGAATACATGGTCGAGCGCGTCGATCGTCTCCTCCGCACTCAGCTCAATCAGTCCCTTGGCCTCGCCAGCCCCGCCGTCCGCATTCTCGATCCCTGCTGTGGGACCGGAGCCTATCTCACAGCCGTCCTCCATCGCATCCATCGAACCCTGCTTGAAAACGCAGGCGACGACACCGCCCTCGTCCCCAACACGCTCCGCACCGCGGCACTAACGCGCGTCTTCGGCTTCGAGATCATGCCCGCGCCCTTCGTCATCGCCCACCTCCAGATCGCATCGCTGCTGGAGACCGCGCGCGCTCCCCTCACCGACCAACACCGCGCCGGAGTCTTCCTCACCAACGCCCTCACCGGCTGGGTTCCCGAGCGCCACCCCCAGTCCGTCATCTTTGAGGAGTTCCGCCGCGAGCGCGAAGACTCCGAGCACATCAAGCAGCAGGACACCATCCTGGTGATTCTCGGCAAGCCGTACAACGGCTACGCCGGCATAGCCACCATCGACGAAGAGCGCGACCTCACCACCGCCTACCGCGAAGCCATCCCTGGCCTGCCCGCTCCGCAGGGCCAGGGCCTTAACGATCTCTATGTCCGTTTCTTCCGCATCGCCGAACGCCGCATCGTCGGCGACGCCAACGTTCACGGCAACCAGGGCGGCTGCGGCATCGTCTCCTTCATCTCGAATTACTCATGGCTCGACGGCCTCTCGCACACCACGATGCGCGACCGCTATCTGAAGACCTTTAACGATATCTACATCGACAACCTGCACGGCGACCGCAGAATTAGCGAATACGCCCCGGACGGGAGGACCAGCGAAACCGTCTTCGCCGTCACAGGCACGAGCGTTGGCATTAAAATCGGTACCGCGATCAGCACACTGGTCCGCAAAGCAAAGCCCAACACCGAGGCCGAGGTCCACTACAGAGATTTTGAAGACGCTCGCGCCTCAGAAAGGCGCGGGGCACTGTTGCGGTCAATTGCCGAGCATGACCCAGGCTACGCACCCCTCGCTCCGAATCGCACATTGGGCCTTCCCTTCAGGCCGAGAACTGTTGAAACCGCCTACCTGGACTGGCCCCGCTTGCCCGATTTCTTTGACGTATCTTTTGCTGGCGTCAAAACAAGCCGCGATTCCCTTGTCGTAGACATAGATTTCGAGCGGTTGGAAGAGAGAATGCGCAAGTATCTAGACCCAGAGGTCTCAGACGAGGCATTCAAAGAGATCGTTACGGACTCTATGGAAAGCACGAAAAGCTATGACGCGCACGCCGTGCGGAATTTCCTTCAGACAAGAGTTTTGCGGAAGTTCCAAGGCCAAGTTACGGAAGAAGAGAGGAAGCGTCTCCTTGCAGCCGCCTTTCGCCCCTGGCAGATCAGACGATATACATACAGGCCATTCGACCTCCGCTGGATATATTGGGAACCAGAAACTGAGCTATTGGATCGAAAGAGGTCCGAAGCACTGCCCGATATCTTCCCCGGAAATCGCTTTCTGGAAGCTCGGCAACACGAATCGGGAACCACATTTACAAGGGGGTCACTTACTTCAAGCCTACCCGACAACTTCGGGAACGGACTATCAACTTTTTTCCCATTCAACCGCTCAGTATGGGGGGTGATGGATGGTAAGGAATTCGGGCATGTCGGAATGCCCAATGTCGGCATCGGATGGGAATATCTGTACAAGCTATACCCGCGAGACCTGATCGAAGATGGAGACGCTCACACATATCTCCATCTCCACGTTGTCGCCACGCTCCACACCCCGCAATACCGCACCGAAAACGCCGGAGCCTTGCTGGGCGATTGGCCCCGCATCCCGCTCCCTGCCACAGCCGACCTGCTGGCCCACTCCGCCAACCTCGGCCGTCGCCTCGCCGAACTTCTCGATGCCGAATCCACGGTCAACCTCACCGCCGAGTGGTCGTTCCTTGCCGTCCTCAAGCTCCCCCTCGACCCCAACCTCGATGAAGCCCTCAAGCTCACGGCGGGCTGGGGCCACAAGGGGCAGGGCGCCACCGTCATGCCCGGTCGCGGCCTCGCCCCCGAACGCCCCTGGACCGAAGCCGAGCGCGAGAAACTCTTCGCCCTCGCGTCTGCCCAATCCCCCACCAATCTGGGTGCCCCCTGTACCTCGCATTTGGGGACCGGGGAGACATCCCTTCAATCCGCCCCCACCCTCCTCGGAGAAACGTGTGTCGATGTCCATCTCAACGGCGACGCCCACTGGTCCGCCGTCCCCGTCAACGTCTGGAATTACACCCTTGGCGGCTATCAGGTCCTGAAGAAATGGCTCAGCTACCGCGAGTTCACTTCGGAGCCCGCATCGCCCCTCCTGCACCGTCCCCTCCGCCCCGAAGAAGCCGCCTACTTCGCTCAGGTCGTTCGCCGCATCGCCGCCATTCTCCTCCTCGGTCCCGCTCTCGACGCCAGCTACCGCGCCATCCTCCCCACCGCCGCCGGCCTTCCCTCTCCGCCGACCCGCTGACTCGCCGCCCCGCCAGTTCATAAAGCACCCCAAGCTCCTCAGCCGCCATGCCCAGCTCCCTGTCCCAAGCCCAAAACCCCTCCGATCCCAGCGTCGCCGCAGCCGGCAGGCGCATGTCGAAGTACCTCTGATTCCCCTCCCCTTGTGAACACACAGTCCTGCTTGATGGCGACAAAAGAGCATCGAAAAGGGGGCAAAAACGATCGAAAATGGGGCAAAAACCATCAATTTTGAGCTGTTTTACGCGCTTTATGTTGGGTTCCAGCCGGACCCTCTTCGGTTTTTTGCACCCATGGAACAGGACGTTTTTGCCACTTCGCATGAGGCCCTTCCGTTTGTAGGCTTAAAGGTCGGCATTTTCCTTCTTTTTGTAGGCTTATAGCAGGATACAGCCATACAGCGCGCTGCATCGCTCGCTGGCCCGCCGCTCCCTACTCCCTGCTCCATATTCCCTATTCCCTACTCCCTACTCCCTGCTCGCTGTTCTCTGATCTCTGATCTCTGATCTCTGATCCCTGATCCCTGTTCCCAGTTCTCTGACCCCTGCCGGTACAATGGAATCGGAAGCCCGAACCCCACCAGAACCCATGGCGGATGAAGAGAAAAAAAAGCCCGAATCCCACAAGCGGGACGAGGACCCGGTCGGCAAGGTCTATGACTCCCGCCTGATCCGCCGCCTCGGCCATTACCTGCGCCCTTACTGGATTCAGGCCACCGTCTCCTCCCTCGCCGTCACCCTCAAATCCCTCTCCGACGTCGCCGGCCCCTACCTGGTCAAGGTGGCCATCGACCGCTACCTCACCGGCAGGCCCAGCCCCGCCACCAACTGGCTCACCCGCCGTCTCCCGGCCGACCCTTACCACGGAATCACCCAGTTGGCCGCCATCTATCTGGGCGCCCTGCTCTGCGCCTATCTCTTTCAATTCATTCAGACTTACCTCATGCAGTGGACCGGCCAGAAGATCATGTTCGACTTGCGCCGCGACATCTTCCGCCACATGCAGCGCATGCACATCGGCTTCTTTGACACCCACGCCGTCGGCCGCCTCGTCACCCGCCTCACCTCCGACGTGGACGCCATCAACGACATGTTCACCGCCGGCGTGCTGGCCATCGTGGACGACTTTCTCAACCTCAGCATCATGGCCGCCCTCATGCTCACCATCAACTGGTGGCTGGCGCTCACCGCCTTCTCCATCCTGCCCCTCATCCTCATCGTCACCCGCATCTTCCGCGACCACGTCCGGGAGAGCTTCCGCCGCGTCCGCGCCGCCATCGCCCGCATCAACAGCTTTATCCAGGAATACATCAGCGGCATGAGCGTGGTGCAGCTCTTCAACCGCGAACAGCGCGCCTATAACGACTTCGAGGCCGTCAACCGCCTGCACATGATCGCCTTCAAAGACACCATCTTCGCCTACGCGCTTTATTACCCCGCCGTCGACCTGCTCTCCTCCGTCGCCATTGCGCTGGTCATCTGGCGGGGCGGCTTCGGCGTGCTCCTGGGCACGGTGACCATCGGCACTCTCAGCATGTTCATCCAGTACTCGATGCGCTTCTGGCGGCCCATCCAGGACCTGAGCGATAAGTACAACATTCTGCAGGCCGCCATGGCCGCCTGCGAGCGCATCTTCAAGCTGCTCGACACTGCCCCGGAGATTGTGAACCCGGCCAATCCAGTGCAGGGCGACGGGTCGAACCGCATCGAATTCCGCCACGTCTGGTTCACCTACCGGAAACTGACAGATGCGCAGAAAGCCGCCGTGGATCAGTCAGCCGCAAGTGCATCCCCTGCCGCGCAGTTGGCCGCGATCGACGGCATCGAGTGGATTCTCAAGGATGTTTCCTTCACCGTCGAGCCGGGCCAAACTGTGGCCATCGTAGGTCACACGGGAGCGGGAAAGACGACCCTAACCAGTCTCATGATGCGCTTCTACGACGTGACCGCGGGCAACATCCTGGTGGACGGCGTGGACCTGCGCCAGCAGGACCTGACCACGCTGCGCCAGCACTTCGCCGTCGTCCTCCAGGATCCATTCCTCTTTACCGGCACGCTGGCCGAGAACATTCGCCTGGGCAACGAGCGCATCACCGACGCCGATTTGCGCCAGGCGGCGCACGACGTGAACGTCCTGGATTTTATCGAGAACCTGCCCGGCAGGTTTGACGAGCCGGTACAGGAGCGCGGCAACTCGCTCTCCACCGGCCAGAAGCAGCTCATCAACTTCGCCCGCGCGCTGGCCTACAACCCGCGCATCCTGATCCTGGACGAGGCCACTTCCAGTGTCGATACGGATACCGAACTGCGCATCCGCGGCGCGCTGGAGCGCATGGTCGAAGGCCGCACCAGCGTGCTCATCGCCCACCGGCTCTCCACCGTGCAGCGCGCCGAGACCATCCTGGTGATGCACAAGGGCCAGTTGCGCGAGATGGGCTCGCACCAGCAACTGCTGGCCAACCGCGGCCTCTACTGGAAGCTCTACCAGTTGCAGTACAAGGAGCAGGAGACGAACGGCCTGGCGGCTCCATCGCGCGAGCCTTCCGTTGCGCCCGCGGTGTGAAGGAACAGGGAATAGGGAACAGGGAACAGGGAGTAGCGAATAGGGAGCAGGGGGCAGGGATCGGCGGGCCACAGAGAAATTCAGCGCGCTGTATGGCTGTATCCTGCTATAAGCCTACAAAAAGAAGGAAAATGTCGGCCTTTAAGCCTACAAACGGAAGGGCCTCATGCGAAGCCGCAAAAACGTCCTATTCCATGGGTGCAAAAAACCGCAGAGTGTCCGGCTGGAACCTGACATAAAGCGCGTAAAACAGCTCAAAATTGATGGTTTTTGCCCCGTTTTCGATCGTTTTTGCCCCTATTTTTGATCGGGTTTGCCCCTACTTTTGATCGTCTTTGCGGCCATCCACCGGTGGGTGGATGAGAGAGGCGATGGAGCAGGGACCAGGGAACAGAGACAGGGGATGTTGTCTGGTGCTCCGGTTTCCGGGTTGGGGTGCTTCGGAGGGCCGTCGAATCAGTTCACGCAAGGGCGTTTTCCGGGAGTGATCCTGAGAATTGCCCGTAACCGAGGCTCAATGAGTGCATTGGGTTGGCGCCAATCGACTTGGTGACCCTCCCATGTCGAGAGTCCGAGCCTGGGGCGCCCCGATTCTGGCTCCTTCCCCGCCCGTGGGCCTGTGCCGCCCGCCGGATCACTGGCTAACGAACAAGGACTCTGTAATTGGTCCCCGGTGGGCCGACGACGCGGCGATAACAGAACTCCGTCTCATTATGACTTCGCCAAATGCTGGATACATCTCGCGGATGCTGCGATGGTCCGCATTGCTTACGAGAACCTTGCATCCCCTCTTTTGAAGCTTTGCCGCGAACTGCGCGAGGCGCTTCTGATCCGCCCATGAGAAGATCCTATCGTTATACTTCACAAACCCGTTATTGTTGTGTGCGACAGTGTAGGGAGGGTCGAAATACACAACATCGCCGCGCCGTGCGTCTCCCGCAGTCTTTTCAAAGTCATCTGCGTGCAGTTCGCTTCCCCTAAGGAGCGCGCTATATTTGCCGATGAGATCTTGGTCAGGAAGCACGAGGTGATACTTGTATCCGTAAGGGACGTTGTGTTTCCCCTTTAGATTCTGCCGGTAGATACCATTAAATGAGAGAGTTGTTAGATAACTGGACAGTGCCAAGTTCT
>PLGM01000272.1 GCA_003139795.1 Acidobacteriaceae bacterium
ACTTGTGCAGAGTCTCCCTAGCCATGAGGGATTGTCGGGAATGCTCTCCACCTTGTGAGCTGCCTTGAGGACCCAACTCTCGCCCCAGGCGTTGACCAGGCGGTTCTCGCTTGTGTGGGGCGTAATGAAGGAGTGAGGCATTTCGAATACAATCGCGTTGCAATTTTGCCCTGCACGGCAATCGCGGCCATCGTAGACGAAGCGGAAGTTTCCGTCGGCGTCCTTCTTGAATTTGTCGCCGCTCCAGGTCCACGGTCCCGGCGGCAAGTCCAACTTGGGAATTGTGCCATCGGGCTGAGCGAAGCCCCACTCGGGCATATCGGGCCGGTAATTGAATAAGTCGTTTCCCTCCAGTTCCAGGAGAGTTTTGGGGATCGGCAATTCGCGCGCTTCCGTCATGGTGTGCGGAACGTGATAGAACTGCGGCGCATAGTTGATGGAGCGGAAAAAGCCCGTCAGGTCGTTAAAGAAAGCATCGTCTCGCCCGCCGACAAACGCCTGGATCGTCTGCCCATCCGGGGTGGAAATGGAGACGGCCTTGTTCACCTCCACTTCGGTAGAGAAATCGCCGCAAGGGAAGCCGAGAAACTTGACCAGGACACGGCTGGCCGTTTTCACGGTGACGCGGATTTCCGCTGTTCTCAACTCGCCCAGGTACTTTTCCTTCACTGCGTCAAAGTAGCCCAGCACGGACTCCAGGCTGATCTCATGCGCGTCCGGCCACGCCACTCTGGGATGGGAGGTGAGTAACAGGCGATAGAGCAGGTCGCTGTCCATGACGCCGGCCGCGGGCGCCGAGGCAAAGGTCAACGCAAACACGACATTGTTACCCTGGGCTGTGGGCCATCCGAACAGATCGTAAAGATCGGCGGGGCTATAGTCGATGTCTGAAAAGATGTGATTGACGGCATTGGGATCGTTGTGGTCTGCCATAAAAACCCTCAATTCTTGAGATCGGCGTGCGGCTTTGCGTCTCGTTCAGAAGGTCTTCACAAACTCGATGAGGGCCTTCTTGTCCGCATCGCTCAACCCCGGCTCATCCGGAAGCATGTCCGTCCCGAAGTAGTGGCCGCGGTTGACGACGAAGTCCGGGCATTTGCTGAACTTGATCAGGTCCGGCTCCACGTTGGCGAAAACCTGCCTTGTCTGATCGTCGGTTGGGTTGGGCGGCAGCTTTTCGAGGTCGTGCTTCAAACGGATGACCAAGCCTACCACCTGTGCGTTGTGCTTGATGCGCTCCAATCGATCCGTGCTGTCGCTCATCAGATCGATGTTGGCCAGAAGGTTGACGGGGGTCCCGGCGGGAATGGGTCCTATCTGAATCCCATCCTCGCTGAATAGCTGGGGGAAAAGCATGTGCTCCAATTTCGTGCCGTTGTCGAGCGGAGCGGGCAGGTACCCCGAGGAGGCGCGCAGATAACTTCGTTCGGTTGTGCGATCGATCAGGCTCGGTCCAGGGCCGTCCAGCAGGGGGACACCCGCCGGAAGAGAAGCTTTCTGATCGCTATCCCTGGCGCGCTTTTCCGGCCATAACAACTGCTCGATGGCATCGTTGAAACTTCTCATTCTGGCGTCGACAGCGGGGCTTGCCTCAAAATGTCCGAGCGTGTTGTTCAGCAGCAGCGGGGCGGTGGACCAGACGCTGATCAGGCTCGGCACGCGCGTATATCCGCGGCCGCCTCCCGGCATCTCATATTGCCTTTCCTTGCCTGTATACGGATCCCGAACCGAGATACTCCCGACCGACGGCAGATCCTTGTAGCTCTGCGAGGTGAAGTTATCCCAGATATTGTTCGCCAGCCCATTGGTGGCCAAGGGGCTGCAGGCGTTGGTTTGCAACAGGGTTACAGGAATGCGCGCATCCGTAGACAGGTAGTTGTCCTCGAGAAAGTCCGGCTTTAGAACGATGGCGCGCATCTTGGCCTTGAAGTCTGCGGTCTGGGTGAGCTTCCAGTAGCGATAGAAGCATGTGAGGTAGTCTTTGCCCGCGCAGTTTTCCAGGCCTTGTCCAGGAGGCAAATCCGGGAGCTTGCTGGAGTGACAGCGCGCGCAGCGCTCGGCGAAGACGATCTTGCCCTGCGTGAGCAAGGCTTGGTCCTTGGTGAGATATGCGGCGCCTCCTGGAGCATCGGCCAGGTGGTGCGCATCGGTGCTCTTCAGCATGAAGAGAGCGAGATCCACCGTCTGCTGCTCGGTCGCCTTCCAGTAACTCGAGTTCTTCTCCGCGACCGCTATCTCGATCGGGGTTACCTTCTTGCCGCCGATGAGCGCATTGAAGTGCTCCAGCCACTCCTCACTGAAGAGCCCTATGTTGAGATACACGCGATTCAGAGCGCCTAGCGCCCCAACGGAATCCGCTCCATCCTTGAGTACATGGGGCACGCTCACATTGTCCGGCGCGCGGTAGTACTGGGCCAGCGGATTGTCCGCCGGAACAAAGTTGTTGAATTGTTTGTTGTTCAGACCGCCGCCGGCAAGTTTCTCCTGGCCCCATTTTGAGGCCATCGCCAGGCGCGCCCGCAGGCCATAGACCGCGTTCATGGACCGCGGGTTGTTGATGTTGTCGGTCGAAACCAATGAAGTGTCCAGGCTTCCGGGCCGCGAGGCGTGGAAGATCTGGAAGACAAAGCTGGACTGGTCGCCATTCCAGGAGAAGATGCGGTCGATCCAGAAGTACTGCGCCCCGACCATCGAGCTCAGGTTCTCCCACTCGGGGTTGTTCGGATCCGCCGGCGGCTTCAGGGGGTTGGGGCCAACATGGCAGAATCCGCACGACATTCCCACGCGGTATGGCTTCACCAGGTTGCGGTCGTTGTAATAGCTGGCATCGGTATAATAGCGCACCGGATCCCAATGCTCCTTCGCCTTCTCGTCGAATGCCGGGTTGGGAAACAACCGCAAGCCCACGATACCGGTTCCATAGCCGTAGTAAGACCCGATCTTGACCGTCTGTCCGCGCGCGCCAATCTTGATGCCGGGGTACTTGGTTTCGTTCTCAAAGGGGTCAGGCCCGCATTCGGGCTTGCGCTTGTCCAGCCACAGTCCGTAACGATCCGGGTCCGGCCCTGTAGCTCTCTCGTAGCATGGTTCGTTCACCAGCCCGAGGTAGTTCCACCGGTTGTCGCGGCTTGCCGGCAGCCCAGGCGCCGAGGAAATTGTCTTCAGAAGGTCCAGTGTCCCGAAGCTCTTGGAAGAGAGCAGATCCCACAGGCGATCATTGCCGCCGCTCCACACGATCCAGTTGTTGCGTCCCTTTTCCTCTTCGGTTGTGAGGGCGATGCCGCCATCCATGTCGTGGAAGTAGGGTTCATCGGCGCCGGGCAAGCTTTCGGCGGAACGGCCTGCAGCCATGGCTTCATCCTGCACCTGGCCTGCCTTCGACAGGGGGAATACCAGCGCAGCCACGATCAGCAGGACCACGGCGACGACAGCGACAACGACGACTGAGACTGCCAGACGAAACAGGCGATAGACGATCCCGCGTTTGCGGGGCTCTGCTCTCATGACCCACCTCCGGTATGTTCCGCCGCCCGTGTGTCTTCCAGGATGACGTCGCTTGCCTTTTCCGAGACCATGTAGACCGCGCTCACGATGAAGAAGCCGGGGATGCGCGGAAATACGGATGCATCGACAACCCGCAGGCCGGTCGTGCCATGGACCCGGAAGCGGCTGTCCAGAACGGCCGCCGGATCGCCGGCAGGCCCAATCGGGTTAGTGCAGGAGGCGTGATGTCCCCACGCCTCCCGCTGGATGAGAGCTGCGATCTCTTCGTCCGAGCCGCATGACGGACCTGGCCACACTTCCGTCATGTCGACTCCCTTGTCGATCTCCCCATTCATCTCGCGAACAAAATTGACGCCCGCTACGACTGCGCGGAGATCGTCCTGCGCCCGATCGTTGCCCTCTGAGAAGTAGTGAAAATGGATAGAAGGAGTATCGCGGGGATCTGCGCTGCGCAGTTTGACCTCGCCTGCGGTGTTCTCCGTATGCGCCTTTAAAATTGCCCAGGTGAAGATATCCTGATAGTGCCGGATGGCAGCCGAGTAGCCCGGATAGTAGCCCTTGAAATAGGAGGGCAGGCCAAAGATGAAGAGGTCGGGGTCGGGCTTTTCGGGGCTGGACCGCTTGGTAATCGCAATCGTTGCGCCATTGGACGTGTAGACTCCCTTGCCTTGCTGCCAATCCAAAAACGCAGGGTCTGGAGGTTCTCCTTCCGAGGGTGGCTTGAACGTCGCTCCCTTGAGAAGTTCAAAGGGTTTGCCCATCCTGGAGACCACCCCAACCTCATAACGATCCTGCATGTTCTTTCCGACGCCGGGGAGATTGACCACGGGCGCAATGCCGAAGCCGCGCAGCTCATCCGCGTCGCCCACGCCGGACAGCATCAGCAGTTGCGGGCTGTTGAACGCGCCGCCGGCAAGAATGATCTCGCAGCGCGCCCGCACGGTCACCTTTGTGGTCGCGGCGTCTGCGGCTGGGTTCCGCGATGCCCGGTACAGGTTGCTGCCGCCAAGGTACTCGACCGCAACGGCGCGCGTTCCGTCGAATACGATGCGTGTGGCCAGCGCCCCGGTCTGAATCTTGAGGCGTCCTTTCGTTTCTTTAACCGTGTCCAGCAGACGCTCGCGGACGCCGATGCGAGCGCCATTGTGCGTGGCAAGCGGCGTGAGGCTCACGCCCTCCCGTCCCTTGCTGGTAATCGTTCTCCAGTCGTTGGGATCGAACAGCGTATCGATGTCGGTTTCCAGGCAGCCCAGATGATTGGCCAGCCCGGAAACGGCAGCCCTTGTCACCAACCTGAGCAGCTCGAAATCCTTGAAGATCAACTCCGGATTCGCGGTTTGTGTGTGCAGCCAGCCTGAATATCCGTGCCCGCTGGGATTCAATCCCTCTCCGTGAAACTCACCGGCGATTGCCTCCGCCACGCGCTCCAGGCCGGCGACGTAGTCGCAATGCTCAAGCCGCTTGAAGTACGTGTGCATATGATCGGCCGACCAGGACTCATCGCCTGTCAGCTCCCGAAGACCATTCCAGTCGCTATTGCACGGATACACCGTGATCATCGCATTGTGAGCGCTGCATCCGCCCAATGCTCCGGCGCGCGGATAGAGAATTCCGTTCTGGGCGGCGACAAACTTTGTATCCATCTCCTGCTTCGCCTCGTCGTCGTAGTGACGGACGAAGAAGTCCCAACTCATGGCAGGATCTTCGCTGGCGAAAGGATGAAAACAGGGCACGCGGTAGGTGTAGCTATCGCAGTCTTCGCCGGCCTCGAGAACCAGCACGGAGTAGCCTGCGCGCGCAAGATTGGACGCAACCGGCCCGCCGCCGGCGCCAGATCCGACAACAACAAAATCGTAGACTTGGTCGGGCACAAATACCTCGCCTGTTTTCAGGAACGAATGCCGGCCCTTTGAATCGAAAGGGGAGTAGAAGGGGAAAAGGACCGAGCTTTCGAAGTGATTCTTGAAGGTATAAATGAAATGCCCTTCCTGTCAAGAGTCAATTTCATGCTTGTTCAGATTTTATCGCCGTTCGGAACAGCCGGATCGGGTAGATCCGGCTGTTCCAAAAACCAAGCGCTCAGGTCCACAGGAAAATGCACGCAGGACCGGGTCTGTCAGGGGCAGATTACCTCCCGCTTCCATCAAAAGCACTTGAGATCGCGTGTTTTCAACAGACCTCAACAATCGCTTTGACCTGGTTCGGAACCAGGGGGTCGGAGGTTCAAATCCTCTCTCCCCTACCATTCATTTTTTTGGCCCTATTGAAGATCAAATCAAAGGGCTTTCTGTATGTAGGATAAAGACTTACGGCATCAATAGAGCAGTTCAGAAGTACATTTCTCAGCAATTCGGCCTGTTCCGCCGGTTTCCGCATAAGGTAGAGAAAACAAGGATCTTTCGCGAGTTCTAAAATCCTCTGCACTTCCAGCAACCGCTCGTTGCTCTTGTCCTCTTCCAGGCCCGCAATCAGCGATTTGATCCGCAGTTCTTCCGTCTGCCAGTCGGCTTGCGCTTCCGCTGCCAGAACGCTTCGGTAATCTTGCCGTCAAGTTTGTCAGTGTAGGCCGCATCCATGCGGCTGCATAGCGCCGCGAGTTCGCGCTCCAGGCGCGCGCTGCGTGTCAATCCGGTGGAAGCACTACGCGAAGAATAGGCACATGTTGGCAACGCCTCTTGGACAGCAGCATGGCTCAGCTGTTGCCAACAGTGAGATAACCGGCCAAAA
>PLGM01000301.1 GCA_003139795.1 Acidobacteriaceae bacterium
CGAGAACTTGGCACTGTCCAGGATGCATGTTAGGGCGGATTTACCCTTAGCAGAGTTCGAGGAGGTAAAGAATTATCCAATCACGGAAAAATCAATAGAAGTCGGAGCGTCAATCTGCGCCGCCGTAAACTGGTTGGCGGGTGATGCGCTCCCCAAATACCCGGAAGACGCTTGGGTGCAATACTTTTGGAGACGCAGTCTTGAGCTGCGCCCGTTGGATTTCAACCCCCTGGGAAGACAATGATCAATCAACGTGATTTCGAATATCTTCTCAATTTGATTGAAGAACGGGTTCGGCAAGAGCTTAGAATCCGATGCGAGGCATACACGCCCGATTTTCGGATGCCCGAGGTATTCAGCGTACTTACTGCTCTGTTGGCTAGACAAGCGACGCTGGCGATCGAATTCGTTTCTGCCCCGCAGTTATGGAACTCGCATTCTGCACCGTTGTTCCTGCGCGCGATGGCTGATGTTCACATCACGTTGTCTTGGATTCTTCTTGATCCGGAGACACGAGCGAGACAGTACATCGACCATGGATTAGGACAAGCGATGCTTGAATTGGAACATCGGAAGAACCAATTGGAGCCGATCAATGAAGACTTCAACGGGAACCTGAAGCAAATCATTCGGGATCAGGAGGCGTGGATCAACATTCAAAGGTGGCATTTTCTCGTTGAGGTGAATGTGGGCGTGTGGTCCGGCAAAACTACTCGGCAAATGGCGGAAGAAGCCGGAATCCTCAATTTTTACAACTATGTCTACACGCCGTTCAGCCAATGTGCGCACAGTACCTGGTATCACGTTGGTCGCTACAACTCGGGGCCATCGGAGAGTCCGCTCACCGGACAACTTTGGGTGCCGCGAATTCGCGAGTCTCCGGCCGATCCGTGGAACTTGAGCCTTTGTGCAAAGTACTTGGACAAGTCGTTCAACCTCTTCGATGAAAAAGCGTTAACCCGTCCTCAGTGTTCTGAAATCCAGGACTGGATAAGCGCCGAGATTGAGAGGCGCTTCGGGTCAGTCAACATCAATCCAGACGGATCCGGGAACCACGAACCTTAACCAGACGTGTGGCGCACCCATAAAAGTTGGGTGGGATGCCAGTAACCTCAATCGATTGTATTCATAGAAACACTTCATTTGTTGAGAGCCATGGAGGCGCAATGAACCCGATTCGTCCAATCGCCGTAACAGCGCTGCTGGCCGTGAGCCTTATTGCATCCGCGCAGACCGCGGCCCAGCAGACCCGCGCCGATGCGGAGAAAGACCCGCTGCTGAAGGCGATGCTCGAAGAGATGGACCGGAGCATGAGCCAGTTGCAGTTGAAGGGGTTTGAGAAGCCGTTCTTTATCCAATACCGGATTGAGGACGTGGATAACTACGAGACCAAGGCGGAGTTTGGGGCCAGCGAGGGCTCGCAGCGCAACCACCAGCGCGTGGCCCGCATTACAGTGCGGGTGGGGGACTACAAGACCGATAGCTCGGGCGGGCGCGGGGACGGCGCGCTGCAACTGGCGGCGCTCGACGACGATCCGATTGCGGTGCGGAGTGCGCTGTGGACGGCTACGGACACGGCGTACAAGAGCGCGCTCTCAGCCTATGCGCAGAAGCAGGCGGCACTGAAGCAGGTGCAGACGCCGCCGCAGGCCGACGACTTCAGCAAGGAGACGGCGCTGATCTCGCTGGCCGAGCCCTTGAAGTTGAAGCTGGACGAGCCGGCCTGGGTGGAGCGCGTGGCGAAGGCCAGCGGGCTATACCGGACGGATGCCCAGGTGAAGGCGAGCCAGCACGACGTCGAGTACTCCACGGCGGAGTTTCATGCACGGGTGACGACCACCTGGCTGGTGACCAGCGAAGGAACGATCGTGCGCAAGACGGCGGCCGATTACCAGGAGGCCATAGGGGTGGGCACGCAGGCGGCCGATGGGATGCGGCTGGACCGGTCGTATGCCTCGACGGGAGATTCGATCGGCGGCCTCGATGCTCAGGGAGCCTTCGAGAAACATGCGGTGGGATTGATTGCGTCGCTCACGGACCTGCGCAAGGCGCCGCTGGTGGAAGAGGAGTATCACGGTCCGGTACTGTTGAGTTCGGATGCAGGGGCCGACACGCTGCGCGCACTGGTGGCGAGCGGGGTAGCGGCTACGCGGCCCAAGCTGGGCACAGAGGCGCGCACCAACGGGCCGTTTGCTTCGAGCTACCACGCGCGGGTACTGCCGGATTTCCTGGACCTGGTGGACTCGCCCGCGCTGAAGAGCTTTGACGGCAAGGGGCTGGTGGGCGCGTATGAGGTGGACGACGAGGGCGTCGCGGCGCAGACGGTGAAGCTGGTGACCGAAGGGAAACTCGAGAACTACCTGATCGGGCGGGAGCCGGTGCGCGACATTCCGCAGTCGAACGGGCACGGACGCGCCGGGATTACCGGGGCGGCAAGGCCGGCGATCGGCGTACTGAAGATAACGGCGAAGGATGGACTGACGGACGACGAGTTGAACCGCAAGCTGCTGGACCTGGCCAAGGATCGCGGGCTGAAGAGCGTGTATTTTGTGGAGACGATGGGCGGGGAGCTGACGCCGCGGCTACTTTACCGCGTGGGACTCGACGGCAAGCGCGAGTTGGTGCGCGGCGCCGTCCTGGACGATCTGGATCAGCGGGCGCTGCGCTCCAGCGTGGAAGCGGCGGGCAAGGACCTGTGGGTGGCCAACTACTTTGGCGACGTGCCGGAGACAGTGCTGGCGCCGGCGATGCTGCTGGACGATGTGACGGTGAAGCGGGCGAATGAGAAGAACGAAAAGCTGCCGTTTTATCCGCCGCCGGAGTAGGGCGGCGCTGGAGCCAGAGGGCGGGCAGCCCCGAACTGCATACCTCAGGGCCGAAAGGCCCCGAGTTGATGGTGCGAGCTATTGCCGGGACTAAAGTCCCGGCCTACTGATCGAACGAGGTTCCCCGCAACCTGCTGCGCCTGGGACTGCGCGCCGAGGACCATCTTGCGCGGCCAACCTTATCTATTTTTTCTTCCAGGCGCCGACGATGGCGCCCATGAGGGCCATGCCGATGAGCCAGAAGCCGGCGTTGATGCCCAGCAGGCTCCATGGACGGACCTCGAAGACGTATTCGGTGGACCAGGTGGTGAGCACGAAGCCGAGCCACAGGAGCGCCGCGACTTTGATGCCGCGCAGAGCGGTCTGCGGGCCGGTGAGCTGGGTTACGCAGGAGATGGCGGTCGCAATGACGGCGGCCGAGATCAGGGCTGTGCCGTATTGGAGGGCGGGGTTGTTTCCGGCCGGGCTCATGAGCCAGGCGCGGGTGCGGCCGATGCCGTCAAGCCAGCGCTGAAGAAAGTACGAATACCAGCCGGCCTCAAAGAGGAAGCAGGCGACGGCGGCGACAACGATGGCCAGGTAATTCTGGCGAACTCTCGGTGATTGACTTGCCGGTATTGGCTGGGGCTGAGTCTGGCTTTCCATTTTGGGCTCCTCTCTAAATATCTGGACAGTGCCAGGTTCT
>PLGM01000351.1 GCA_003139795.1 Acidobacteriaceae bacterium
TCGGAACCTGGGGGCAGTTGGCCGCCTGTGGCGCCGCCACGCCAGTGATGGGATTCTTGTAGCTTTTTCCAGTGTTCAGGACGAGGGCTGTGCTTGGATCGTAGATCTGGTGGTATAAAACCGGATACCCCAAAGCATCCGTACCCAAATTGGTATTCGTTATGCCCGAGGCCGCTGTTGGAACATACCACTCGGAGAAATCTCCGGTATGCATCTTCGCGGTTGGAACGGAAAAGGTGCCATTGTCCGGGGTGCTCTGACGCAGCCCCTCATAGACGCCAAAGATAAAAGTCTTGTTGCGCTGCTTGTAGATTCCGGGAATGTAGAGCGGTCCGCCCGCGCTGGCTCCGAACTGATTGCGGCGGAAAGGGGTTTTTGCTAAACCGCTGAGGTTGTTGGCCCATTTGTTCGCATCGACCTTCTCGTTCGTGATGAACTCGAACATATCACCGTGGAAGTCGTGCGAACCCGACTTGGTTTCGACCTCAAAGACGTTGCCCGTGCTGAATCCACTCTGCGCGGTAAACGAGTTGGTCTGAATCTTCATATCGGCGGTAGCTTCAACCGAGGGAACGTAGATAACCGCGCCCCAAGTGCTGTCCGTATCCCAGATGCCGTCCAGCATATAAGCAGAGGTCCCGAAGAAACCGCCCCCGAAATTCAAGAAGGAGATGTCCTGATCGGCTTTGCCAGAGGTTCCGCCTTCGCCCAATGTCTGATTCTCGGTGGAGTTCTGCACAGACGAGTTCAGGACGGCTAACCGATAGACGTTGCGAAGGTTAAGTGGAAGTTCCTCCACCTCCTGGGAACCAATCTCTGCCGACAGACTGGCATCGCTGGTGTTGACCAGAGGCGCTTGGTCGGTGACCTCGACCTGTTCGGTCTCCGCGCCGACCGGCAGTTGCACGTCCTGCCTTGAGGTGTGATCGGGCTGAAGGGTTATACCCTTCTGTTCATAGGACTTGAAGCCCTTTGACTCGACCTTGAGACTATAGCTGGCGGGCGGGAGCAGCGGGACGGTGAAACCGCCGGTTGCGTCCGTCTTAACGGTACGGGAAATGCCGTTGTCAACACCGGAAACGATGAAAGTGGCCTGAGCGATGACTGCGCCTGAATTGTCGGTGACTGTGCCGGTAAGGCTCGCCGTGGTGGTCAAATCCTGAGCGCGCAGGGCCAATGGAGCGGCCAGCAACACCAGGATCAGAATGACGGGTAGGCAGATGCCTCACGAAAAGCGAAATCGCCTCGGTTTGAGATTCTCCTCCTGAAAAAGTGCCCACCCGCGGCAGAAATCCTTTAGAGGTCCCCTACCAGATACACGAATGGGATGCCAGCCATGAGTATTCATATTGCAAACAGCCATTGCTGTCCAGATTTGAACAATAGCTTTCACCGCCTGACTGAGGGGTGAGGAGGCTGAGCCCGGCTAATATGGAGTGGGTTCCTGCGCAGGACCACTGACGGAGAAGAGAGGATCGGCCATGACTTAGGTTTGTAGCGTGTACCAACGCAGCTTTGGCAACGCCGCGCTCAATCTCGAAGTGCAACATTTCAATTTGGGAAGTTAGTGCATGGGCAAATACTACTCGCAGTTGAGTTTCTTTGAGCGGATGTACGTTTAATCTCAATTGAGAGTTGGGCTTCAAGGCGGCGGCAAGTGCCGCCACCTTGAAGCGGGAACCGCGGCATCAACGAATACACCAACGGACTCATTCGACAGTTTCTGCCCAAAGGAGAAGACCCCAGCAACCACTCGCAGGAAGAACTCGATAAACTCGTGTGGCTGCTCAACGCAAGACCAAGAAAGTCGCGGGCTTGGAAATATCCTGCAGAACTCTTCCTGCCGCACTTCGACTTCGTGAAATACTACTCACAGTTCTTTGCGCTTCGAAGTTGAAAACCGGCGTGTGCGAAATGCAGAGATGACAGTTCTGAGTCTTCCGCGAGGTTCTTATTTTGAGAAAGCTGCTTCTGCCGCCGATCTTTCTGTTGCTGGCCACTCCCATATTTGCGCAGTCCTTGCCGGTTTGCGATGTTCGCGCTTTTGGGGCAAAGGGTGATGGCGTCACCCTGGACACGAGCGCCGTTTCTGTCGCAATCGCTGCCTGTGTAAAGCAGGGTGGGGGCACAGTCTACTTCGGGCCGGGCCGCTACGTCATCGGCACGGTTCAGCTTTACAGTCACATTCATCTGTACCTGGAGAGCGGCGCCGCGTTGGTGGGGAGCCACGACATTCACGATTACCTTCCCAGCCCGCCCTTCGGATTTGCCCGCAACTATGGGGTCGATATCACCGGGGAGGGCTCGGTTCTGGGTATGCTCATCGTCAAGAATGCGCAGGACGTCTCGATCGAAGGAGAAGGTGAAATCGACGGCCAAGGCGACACCTTCATGGCGGCGCAAACATCGCACGGCGGCAATGATTACGAGGAACAGTACGTGCGCAATCCCGAGAAGTTCCGCGCCGCCATGAGCTCGGTCGATTACGGCCCGGTGGAGCCCAACGGCCGGCCCGGCACCTTGATTGTCTTCTTTCATTGCTCGAATGTGCGCTTGCATGGCATTACGCTTCGTTCGGCACCGAACTGGACGCTGCACCTTCAGGACGTCGAAGGCGCGGCGATCTCCGATATACAGATTCTCAACAACCCCAAGGTGCCCAACAACGACGGCATCGACTGCATGCAGTGCCGGCACGTGCGAATTTCCAACTGCAATATCGATACGGGCGATGACGGCTTCGCGATCGTTGGCAGCGAGCACGTGAACGTAAGCAACTGCTCGATTTCGTCGCGGTCGGCGGCGATCCGCCTGGAGAGCACCAAGCTGAGCACCTTTACCGGCCTGACCATGGACACGAACCGCGGCATCGCGGTCTTCGGCGACAGCTTTGTGGGTCAGGAGAATCGGTCGACCGAGGACGTCACCTTCTCCGACATCGTGATCAGAACGCGCCTGATTCCCGGGGGCTGGTGGGGCAAGGCGGAGCCAATCTACATCGCTGTGCAGCCCTGCGCTCCCGGTATTGCCTGCGGCGTCAGGGTACGCAACGTGGTTTTCAACAACATTACCGCCGAGGCGGAGAATGGAGTGCTGTTATGGGGCGGCGAAGGCACTCCGATCACCGGAGTCGAGATGAACGGGGTGCGTCTGCACATGATCTCTCCGAACCTGGCCCTGAGCGAGAGCGTCGGCGGCAACCTTGACCTGCGATGGACCGCCCTCACACCGCGCGACGCCATCTTCAAGAGCGACATCCCCGCCTTTTACGCGAAGAAAGTGAACGGGCTGCGGCTGCGGGACGTTCAAGTCGACTGGGCCGGTTCCATGCCCGGCTACTTCTCCGATGGGCTGCGGATCGAAGACTTCAATGACCTTACGATCGACAGCTTCGCTGGACTCCAGGCGCAGACTGCGACAGGTGCGGCTATATACCTGAAAAATGGTTCCGGCGTGTCGATCACGAACTCCCGCGCCATGCCGGGAACGCGAACCTTCCTGCAACTGGACAGAGTGCAGGATCGCCGCGTCTTTGTGAACTACGACTTGCGTGACGCGGCCACGGCGATTGCGCCGGCTGACCAGAGGTTTGACACTCAAATCGGCGTCCCCACGACGAAACGCAACCCGGCAAGCCGGTCCAAACCAACCGTGGCGAATTCACGGCCCTGATTGAACCGTGCCGGGCCAGAGCACTTCCGGTATTTGATTAGGGTCTTGATGACGACCCAAGAAAGGTACTTATTCCGACTATGCGGCTCGGTAGTCTGAGCGCATGGAGTCGCTGGTTGAGCAAGACGCTCAGCTTCGGCGAGAAGTGGCGGAATAGAACTTCGCTCGCGAGCGCTGGGAGCGTGCCGGGGCTAGAATTGTTGCGCGCCCTCGAAGAGGCGCAACGCGCCGTGAAGCGTCAGGCTCTCGTGGCGAAGGTTTCTGGGCTTCTGTCCGTCGCTTTTAACCGTGAGTCGAGGTATCGACATTTTGTTCGATCACCAAAGACTCAAGCTCCCCTAAAGATGACGAATGGGGTCGAACCCATTAGGATGATGTCCGTCATGCAAGTTTGCGATGGAGTTTCTTTGAGCCCCACTTTCCGGCTTTCTATTTGCCGCCTGTTCAGTCCGTTGGCGGCAACTGTCTGTTTTGCCTTGCTCCTGGCGCTGCCAGGCCAAGCGCAGGCACAGTCGATTCCGACTGCGGCTTACGGCCCCTTCAACGCCACCTTTCTTGCCGACGGACCGGGGCTGACCAAACAACTGGCCGCGCCTTCGCCTCTGGACAGCAAATCAGCAGCGCTGTTGGACAGTCTTGGGCTCAACAAAGAGCCGGGCCAGCGCGACGCGCTGCTGGAGGGCCGGGCGGAGTGGACGCTGGCTTTCTGGTTCCGCGCATCGGAACCGCTAGCCGGCACGGTGCTGGTGGCCGGCATTGGCGATCCGGCGGCCGAGGATGCGCGCTTCATTGGCTTTGAGGACAATCGCCCGGGCCTGTGGCTGGGCCGGGGACCGGGGGCGAACCGGTTGATCCCGGCCGAGAGCGCGCTCAGCGGAGCGGGTTGGCATCTGGCAGCGGCTGTGGGCGACGGGCAGAAGGTGATGCTCTATGCCGATGGCAATCTGGTGGCCGTGAGCCCGCTGGCTCAGGGCGCGGTTGCCGGGCGGCTGGAGATGGCGCCGCAACCCGTGGAGGCGATAGCAAGCCGGCATTTTGGAGGCGAGATTGCCGGGCTAAAGGTTTATCGCGAGGCGCTGACGGCCGCGCAGGTTGAGGCCATGGCCGCCGCGCCGCCGGACTTCGCGCTGCCCACTTACGAAGAAGCCGCGCGCCGCTGGCCGGTGCAGACCTCTGGGATGGCCGGACAGAGTGAGCCCCAAGACCCTTCGACGCTGCCCCGTGGCAAGGGCGGGGTGCAGAAGCCTGTCGCCAAGCCGCTGCGCGCGGCGGAGCTTCGGACGGAGTTGGTCGGCAGCAATCCCTGGAAACTCGAAGGCGGCTGGAAGCTGGCCGCGGTGCCGGATGTGAAGGCTGCGGGCGAGGAGATTTCCAAGCCCGGTTTCGCAATCAAGGACTGGCTGGCGGCCACGGTGCCGGGCACCGTGCTGACCACCATGATCGACCGGGGCATCTATCCCGATCCGAATTATGGGCTGAACAACATGGCCATTCCGGAGAGCCTGGCTCATCGGGACTATTGGTACCGCGTGGAGTTCACGGCTCCGCGGCAGTCGCGCGGCCAGCGGCTGACATTGACCTTTGAAGGAGTGAACTACGCCGCCGAGGTTTGGCTGAATGGCAAGAAGCTGGGCAGCTTCACGGGCGCCTTTCTGCGCGGCAAATTCGACGTGACCGGCCTGATTGCGGCCAGCGGCGAGAACGTGCTGGCGGTGCGGGTGAGTCCGCCCCCGCATCCGGGCATCGCCAACGAGCAGTCGATCAAGGGTGGGCCGGGCGCCAACGGCGGCATGGAAATGCTGGACGGACCCACCTTTGCGGCCTCCGAGGGCTGGGACTGGATTCCCGGCATTCGCGACCGGAACACCGGGATCTGGCAGGATGTGACGCTGACCGCCACCGGCGGGGTGAACATCGGCGACCTGCAGGTGGTCACTACGCTCCCGAGGCCTGATCAAAGCGAAGCCGACATCGAGATCGAGGCGCCGTTGACCAACACATCCAGCGCTCCCGTCGAGGGCGACTTCACAGCCAGCTTCGACGATGTGAAAGTGTCCAGGCACATCCGGATCGAGCCCGGTGAGACAGTCGTACGGCTCAAGCCGGAGGACTTCGCGCAGCTCAAGGTGCAGCATCCGCGCCTCTGGTGGCCAAACGGCTATGGCGATCCCGCGCTCCACACGCTCAAAGTCAGCTTCACGGCCGGAGGCATGCCAAGCGCGCAGCAACAGATCGAGTTCGGCATGAGGGAAGTGAGCTACGAGATTTCGCTCTTTGACTCGACCGGCCACCTGCGCCGAGTGGAAGTGCTGCCGAGCCGGACACATGATTCGGAATTGCCGCTGATTAATGAGACCCATGAAGGCATTCGGCAGATCGACGACAAAACGCCGAACCTATTGCCTGCCGGGCAGCAACTTCCCGAGTGGATGCGCCACGCCTGGGTGCAATCGCTCGAGCCAGTTGCCGAAGGCTCGCCGTCGATCCGGCCCGTCGAGGGCGGCTGGCCGGGAACCGACCTCGTGATCAGGGTGAACGGCGTGCGCATCGCCGCGCGCGGCGGCAACTGGGGCATGGACGACAGCCGCAAGCGGGTGAGCATTGAGCACCTCGAGCCCTATTTCCGGCTGCATCGTGACGCGCATGTGAACATGATCCGCAACTGGATGGGCCAGGACACAGAAGAGAACTTCTATGCCTTGGCCGACAAGTACGGCCTGATGGTATGGAATGATTTTTGGGAATCGACACAGAATTACAACCTCGAGGCCCAGGATCCCGCTCTGTTTCTCAAGAACGCGCGCGACAGCATCCTGCACTTCCGCCATCACCCGTCGATCGTGGTTTGGTGCGGGCGCAACGAGGGCGTGCCGCAACCGATCGTCAACGAGGGGCTGGCCGCGCTGGTGCGCACGCTGGACCACACCCGCTACTACACAGGCAGCTCCAATCAGGTGAACCTGCGCAATTCTGGGCCTTACCAGTTCCAGCCGCTGGACACCTATTACCGCATCAACCGCGGCTTCAGTGTGGAGTTGGGCATACCGAGCGTGCCTACGCTTGAGAGCATCGAATCGTTCATTCCCGAGGCCGACCGGTGGCCTATCGGCGACACCTGGGCCTATCACGACTGGCACCAGAGCGGGGGCGGCGCAGTAGCGCCCTTCCTGGCTCACATGGAGACCGAGTTCGGCGCTGCCACCAGCCTTGAGGACTTCGAGCGCAAGGCGCAGATGCTCGACTACATGGGCCATCGCGCCATCTTCGAGGGCTTCGCCGCGCACCTCTGGCAGCCGAACTCCGGCCGCATGATCTGGATGACGCAGCCGGCCTGGCCGAGCATGGAGTGGAACTTCCTCAGCTGGGACTACGATACGCAATCCAGCTTCTACGGCACGCAGAAGGCCTGCGAGCCCATCCATGCGCAACTCGATCTGACCGATGGCGCCGTGGACCTGATCAACCTGGGCGAGGCGCGTTCGTTCAAGGTGGAAACACGCGTCGTGGGCCTCGACGGCAAGGTTCTGAGCGACCAGACCAACCAGATCCAGGCCGCTGCCGACGCGCGCACGCCGGTCGCCAACCCCGACCTGGACAAGCTTGCCGATGGGCACACGGTGCTGGTTGCGTTGAAGGTGAGCGACGCGGCCAGCGCGCCGGTGAGCGACAACTTCTATTGGTGGGCGAAGGACGAAGCCAGCCTGCGCGAGCTGAACGAATTGCAGCAAGCTAAATTGAGCGCCTCGGCGAGGGTGGTTCCAGCCGGCAGCGAACGCAAGGTGACGGTGAAGATCGGGAACCCCGGCCCTGCTCCGGCGCTGATGATCAAACTCACGCTCAAGAATGCCGCCACCGGCGAGCGCATCCTGCCCGCCTACTACAGCGAAAACTACGTCTCGTTGTTGCCGGGCGAGGAGCGAGACGTCACCATCGCATTCCCGGCAGGCGAGTCCAAACCCTCCATTGGCGTGCGCGGGTGGAATCTGGTCCCGGAGACGGTAACTATTGAGTAGACCGCGTCCCATGCTATCTGGCGGAAGACGCCGTCTGTCGCGATCCATTTACTGAATCTCGCATAATAGAGTGACATACTTGATCAAAAAAAAGCCCTGCATGGTGCAGGAAGGAGAACGGCAACATGGATTGGCGCACCCACTCCATACCCTTGCACACACTGGCTTCGGCCTCGCCAAGACCTGCGACGCAGCGATTGGCCAATTCCTGACCCTTGATGTTGCCCCATAAGTCCTCTACCGGATTCAGGTCGGGAAAATAGCCCGGCAGCATCTCTGCCTTTAGCCAACCGCGCTGGCTCTCCAGGTACTGCTTCATCTTCCGGCTCTTATGCGCGGGCAATCCATCCCAGATCAGAATCGCCTTCTGCCCGCGCAAATGCTTCTTCAGATCGCGTAAGAAAGCGATCAGCCGTTCGTCGTTGTAGCTGCCTGGCCGGGTCTGAAACCATAGCCGGGTCGCCGCGGGGACCTCGCCGCCCCAGCGGTAGCCGAGCGCCGCGCACAGTGACAGCTTCTTCGCCGCCGCGGCGGCAAGGCATGAACCAACACCGGAGTCTCCCCTTTCGGCGCCCAGGTCCGTCTTACCGGTGGCCGCTCCGAGACTCCACTTTCGTCCTGGAAGAGAATCCAGGCTCTGCGCCGCCGGGCGTTTTTTTTATTGCCGGCCAGCCGCTTCGCCACCCAACGCCGCCGCGCTTCCCCGTTGCGTTCCCGCGCCTGCCGCGCCGCTGTTGCAGGCTCCACTCGAGGGCCGCAAGAATCTTCCACACATGGCCGGGATGATAGCGAACGCCCGTTACCCGCTCGATCACCGCCGCCACCCGGGGCAACGTCCACAGATCGGTTCCGAAACCGTGGGCCTGCGCGCCTTGCCGCAAGGCTTCGTCCACCTGCTTGCACTGCGCCCCGTCCAGTTTTGGCCGACGGCCTGCCCGCCCCGCCCCGCCAATCCAGTCAGGCTCATTCCGCCGCCATGCCTGGTACCATCGGCTCACGCTTTGGCGGCTGATGTTGAGGGCCCGGGCGATTTCGGCCTGCGACCGCTTGCCAGCGGCAAACAGCCGCGCGGCGCGGCGGCGGCGTTCTTGCATGGCTGCAAAGTCCCGTCGGGGAGCACTGGATCGTGTCATGCCTCACAGCTTACTGCAACATGACTACACTTGTCACTATATTATGCGATCCTCAGTAATGGCGACAGGTTTTCGCAATGGGTGCGGCGGTCCGGATAGAGCACAGGCATCTTAAGTCGGCGCTCTATTCGAACTGGCGGACTCTTCCAGTACCTTCGCGCTACTCGGCGCGCAGAGTTCGAACAGGATTGATGTTGGCCGCCCGCCGCGCCGGCAAGTACGATGCGCCGACAGCCAGCAGCGGCAGAATGCAGATGGCGGCAATGAGCGCCCATGGATCGTGCTGCGAGGTTTGAATCAGCTCGCCCTGGGCCAGCCGTCCGGCACCAAACGCCAGCGGAAGCCCCGCGGCCACGCCAACGAGGGCAAGCAGCAGAGTCTGGCGCAGCACCATCCACATCACCTGCCTGCGGTTGGCCCCCAGCGCCATGCGAATGCCGATCTCCTGCGTGCGCTGGGTAGTGATGAAGGAGACCACCCCGTAGATTCCCACCAGCGCCAGCAGCAGAGCGGCCGCAGCAAAGGTTCCGAACAGCGCCAGCGTAAAGCGCGGGCCGGCGTAGCCATACATATCCAGCATCTGGCGCAGGGTCATGGCGTCCACGATGGGCTGGTCCTTGTCGACCGAATAAACCGCCCGCCGCACCGGGTTCATCAGTTGGCCGGCAGGCAGCGATGTGGAGACGATGAGGCTGTTGGCGGCCTGGGGCGCCACCGTGTAGGGCAAAAGAATATGGGGATAGTTCTCCCGGGCGTCGATGAAAAAGGGCAAGTCGCTCATTACTCCGACAACGGCGAAAGCGTCGTCTTCCAGCTTCCTCTTGCGGTCGGGCTTGAACTCCGGCAGACGGACGGTCCGGCCCACGGCGTTCTCGCCGGCAAAGTAGCGGCGCGAGAAGTTCTCCGAGATCACGGCATCATGCGCGGCGGCGGCGATTTCGCGCGCGTCGAGAAAGTGGCCCTGCAGCATGGTTGTTCCGGAGAGAGCGAGGAACTCTGGACCGGTGAGATGGAGCGAGACAACGCGCAGGTCCACGGGCTGGCCGCCGATCTCGACGCGCTCCCCGTCCATGTCGAGAAATGGGTAGGCCGCATCCACGGTGGCCGCGCTGACCCCCGGAAGCGCGCGCACGCGATCCAGCAGTTCGCGGTAAAAAAGGTTACGGCTCTCTGCTGTGGGATAGTGCGCTTCGGTCAGAGGGAGGCTCATCATGAGCGTGCGATCTGGAGCGAAAGGCACCGCGACGCTTTCGACCGCAATCAGGGAGCGGACCATGAGCCCGGCCAGCATCAGCAGCGCCAGCGAAAGCGCAATCTCCGTCACCACGAATCCGCTTAGCAAGCGTCGCTGCGTCCGGCTCCCGGACGACTTCACGCTGTTCAGGACCGCGGCCAGGCGCGGGCTGGCGCTGTGCCACGCAGGCGCCAGGCCGAAGATAACCACCGTGGCCAGCGCCATGCCCAGCGAGCAGAGCAAGACGGGAAGGTTCATGGTGACGACGGCTTCGTCGGGAATGGTCTCGGTGGGAACGATGCGCAGGGTTGCTTTCAATCCGGCATAGGCAAAGGCCAGCGCTACGGGCAGGGAGGCCAGCGCCAGCAGCAGCGATTCGGTGAGAGCGTGGCGGACGAGCCGCAGCCGCGACGCCCCCAGCGAGGCTCGGACAACGAACTCGCGTTCGCGGTTGACCGCCCGCGCCAACAGCAGGCTGGAGACATTGACGCAGGCGATGAACAGCAGCACAAAGGCGGCGCCCAACAACAGGTGTAGTGTGCTCGCCAGGTCGGATTTGAACATCTCGTCGAAGGGCAGAATGCCGAGGCGGAGATTCTTCGGGAACCTCATGGGCGCTGTCTTTTTGAAGTCATCGAAGATGGGCGTCAGCTCGGCCGCGGCCTGGGCTTCGGTCACGCCCGGCTTCAGGCGTCCCACGAGCGCGAAGTAGCGTTGTCCCTGTACCTCTTCGTCATTTGTCATTCTGATGGGCAGGTAAACATCGCCTCCACGCCAGAGAAAGCGCGGCGGCATGATCCCGATAATGGTGCGGGGATGGCCATTGAAGTTGAGCGTGCGTCCGAGAATGGTGCGGCTGCCGCCGTAATGAGCCTGCCAGTAGCGGTAGCTGAGCAAAGCCACCTCTTCGCTATTGTTCACCACATCGTCCTCGGTTGAGCCGCGGCCCAGAAGAGGCTGCACACCAAGCACGTCGAAGGTATTGGGCGTGATGTAATTGCCGCGCAGACGCTGCGGCTCCGACTCTCCGGTCAGGATCACATCGCTGATGGTGGATGCGGTTACGCCGCTGAAGATGCCGGTCTCTTCGACGATTTCGTTGAACTGCGCTGGCGTATAGGAGCGCCAGCCGCATTGGGTCCACTCCGGTGAGCACAGCTTGGGCGTGGCCAGAGTGTGAACATCCTTGTATGGGAATGGGTCGATGAGGACGCCATAGGCGACGCTGAAAACGGCAGTGCTGGCGCCGATGCCGAGCGATAAGGTCAGAATCGCAGTGATGGCGAAGCCCGGATTGCGCCGCAACTGACCGGCGGCATAGCGAAGATCCTGCCAGACGGTCTCCAACCGAAAACCGGCGATCCTATAACTCCGCCTTTGCCCATGCTTCATTGCCGCATCTCCGCCTCGCTGGGTGAGGGATCAGCTTAAGCAAGGC
>PLGM01000255.1 GCA_003139795.1 Acidobacteriaceae bacterium
AAGATCAAGGAAGACGATGCGCGCAACCCAGGTGTGATTGCGGATTGCACGGGTGACAACGCGGGCGATTCCGTCGGCCCCAGCGCCGACGGCTTTGAAACCTACGGCGTCACCGGCGTGGCCTTGATCGCATTCATTCTGCTGGCCGTCAAGAGTCCCACCACGCAAGTGCAACTGCTGGTATGGATCTTCGTCATGCGCGTGGCCATGCTGGTCTCCAGTTCGGCCGCGTACTTTCTCAATGGCGCAATCGCCAAGGCGAAATACGGAACCGCGGACGAAATGGACTTCGAGGCGCCGTTGACCTCGCTGGTATGGATCACCTCCATCGTTTCCATTGTCCTGACCTTCATCGTCACGTACTACATGATCCCCACTCTCGGGGACGGAACGCTCTGGTGGAAGCTGGCTTCCATCATCTCCTGCGGAACCCTCGCCGGTGCCCTCATACCCGAATTGGTCAAGGTCTTCACTTCCACCAACTCCAGCCACGTGAAAGAGGTCGTAAAATCGGCGCAGGAAGGTGGGGCTTCCCTGGGCATCTTGTCGGGATTCGTGGCCGGCAATTTTTCGGCCTACTGGCTAGGACTTAGCATGGTCGCGCTCATGTCAATGGGCTATTACTTCAGTACGGGCCCGTCCATGGCGGGCCTCATGCTGGCTCCAGCCGTCTTCGCCTTTGGCCTGGTCGCGTTCGGCTTCCTGGGCATGGGCCCGGTCACCATTGCCGTGGATTCCTACGGGCCGGTAACCGACAATGCTCAATCCATCTACGAGCTGTCGCTGATCGAAACGGTTCCCGGCATCGAAGCTGAGTTGAAGAAGGACTACAACTTCGATGTGAAGTTCGAACGCGCAAAATACCTGCTGGAAGCCAACGATGGAGCCGGCAACACCTTCAAGGCTTCGGCAAAGCCAGTGCTGATCGGCACAGCCGTGGTGGGCGCGACCACGATGATCTTCTCCATCATCATGGCCCTGACCGGCGGGCTGACCCATGACGTCGCGAACCTCTCTCTGCTGCACGCGCCATTCCTGCTCGGGTTGATCACCGGCGGGGCAATGATCTACTGGTTCACCGGCGCTTCCATCCAGGCGGTCAGCACCGGCGCTTACCGCGCGGTCGAGTTCATCAAGGCCAACATTCACCTCGAAGGCGCGGAGAAGGCATCGGTCAGTGACAGCAAGAAGGTGGTGGAAATCTGCACCAAGTACGCGCAGAAGGGAATGTTCAACATCTTTCTCGCCGTCTTCTTCGCTACACTTGCGTTCGCGTTCGTTGAGCCGTTCTTCTTTATTGGCTATCTGATCTCGATTGCAACCTTCGGCCTGTACCAGGCCATCTTTATGGCCAATGCCGGCGCCGCATGGGACAATGCGAAGAAGATCGTAGAGGTCGTAATGAAACAGAAGGGGACTCCTTTGCACGACGCCACCGTGATCGGAGACACCGTCGGCGATCCGTTCAAGGACACCTCGTCGGTGGCATTGAACCCGGTGATCAAGTTCACTACGCTGTTCGGATTACTTGCTGTCGAGCTTGCAGTCTCGCTCAGTGGGGCCAATCCGCTGCTCACACACATTCTGGCCGTCGCATTCTTCCTGGTGTCGGTGTTCTTCGTGCGGAAATCGTTCTATGGAATGAGGATCGAATCCAAGGAAAGCAACTGATTCCTGTCTTCGAAAATCGACGAAAACGCCGCCTGAAGCCGGGCGGCGTTTTCTCGTGCTCGATAGGATGGCGCCCGCTCATCAAGCTGCTGTGCACCGTTACCTTCGTGACGGCGCCCTTGTTCCTGTAGCTCACTTGGCCCGGCACCTGCATAGCCTGACTGGTGGACGACCAGAGACTGGAGCGGCCCCGCGCCGAGCGGCGGGGCCATTTTAACGTTTGGGCTGGTGGTCGTAGATTACTTTGGTCTTGCTCCTTTCGTAACGTTACTCCTCGGCAAGTAGAACGCATTATTTGCTTGGCAGCAACAGAATGGCCCGCTACACTCCGCTCATTCCCCAACTCATCGGGCGGGCCCCTTCACCAACATTGAGCAGAAAATCACAGGCGGGTTGTCCTGCTCAAGGCTGGCTGTCTCCAGCGCACCATGCCTGACCCCACGCGCCGGGCGCTCACGTCGTCTTCGATGGGCAGAAACCACATTCACCACCGCTCCAGGAGGTATGCCAATGTCAAATGGGAAGAACAACGACCCAGCGGCTCCCATTCCGCTAAAGAGCAGTATTGACGTCGTCGCTGATTGGTGCGGCACTTATCCCAAGAAGAACGACAAACTTGAGGATCTCTGCCACCTGCGATATCCGGATTGGGAGCCTACAGCAGGAGGTGGGGGCACGCCTCCGATGCCCGGAAAGGGGTCGATCATTCTTTCGTCGATGCTCAGTGACGAGAACCGTGGCAGGTATACGGGAACGATCAACCAGAATCTCCTGATCAACCTGGCTGACCCCACGGTTGCCGGTCTTGCCAATGAACTTGGCTGGTAGCGCCGTGCACTTGACTTCAACCGATCTCATGCCTAAAAGGAGCAATCATGCAGGCTAGACATTCTGGACGGAGAGGCTTTGTCTTTTCTGTTCTGGCTTTCGCTTTTGCTCAGGCACTCTTCTGCAACGTCGCCTATGCTTCAGGTCGCGGCGACGCTGCGCCCGCGTCCGAGCGGCAGTACGTCGTGCTGAGTAAGTCCGAGGTGCTCCTCTTTCCGATTTGCAGTTCAACGGACACAGCTTCAGTAGTCAACATGGCGAACATGACGACCTTCACTGCAACTCTGAAGGCTCTTCATTCGCATGACCACCCGGATAACCAAGGGTGGACGCTGCTTACGCTTGGAACCGACCAGAACTCAAAGCAGGGCGAATTCCAGTTGGGCAAACAATACAGTCTTGCGATCAAATTGCCAAATGGCAAGCCGGACCCCGATTGCCTCGCTCAGCCAATAACCATTGATACAACGCCAGAGGTGAAATACATTCCGAATCAGCATGCAAACGAAGGAGGCAAATTTGAATCGCTGGTCGCCTTCTCCTTGCCGGGAAGCGACAAGGCGGTCAATTTCATCGCGCCTGATTGCGTTCATCCAGAGGCGGGCGCAACGTGCATTGACATTGTTGTGGAACTGCATGGCGCTCAGATTCATGCACGCAAGCTTCAGGTTATGGAGATTGATCGACAGCGTCTTGCAAATGGCGAAATCGAGAGTGCTGACAGCATCGGCAGAATCGGCGTTAATTCCGTTCCACTTCGGGCTTCGCTCAGGGCTACCGAGCCTAACGACGAGAAAGGCGGTAGCTTTGTCAACCTCAGCACCGTCCTTCTGGGAACATCGAATACACCGCTTCCTTTCACGGAGGGGCCGGTAACTGCCGCTAAAGCGCCCGCGACGAAGGATCTGTCCTGGCTTTGGATCAATGGAACGGTGACCGCTGGAACCGGGACAACTCCAGCCTGGGTTCTCGACGGCAAGATAGATAGTCCCTCGACGCAGTTCGCCCCAACCAAACTGCTCCCTGGAGCGGTGATCGTGAAATGGGCCAACGCGACTGCCAATGTGGGCAACAACAAGATCAACGGGCAGACAGCTAAGGATGTGATCGATTTCTCGGGTTTTTCGACTTCCTGGTTTCATGAGGAAAGTAGCGTCGTCACAGCGGTCAGCATTGCCCCCACCTATGAAACGAACCTCGCGTTGTCGCACCGGAATTTCCTGGCAGTTGGGGATCTGGTACCCAGTTGGAGAGCACTTGAAGAAACCCAAGTTGTGAGAATTGCGCAAAAATACTTCGCCGACAGAGACAAGAATTCGGGATGGAAGATGCCCGCTCAGGGTAACTTCAACTGTCCCAAGGATGCGTTCTGTCCTCCGAAGGCCGGATGGAGTCTCACGCCTCATGTTGGCTTCGAAGCCGGCGGGGCGCTGGCGACAACGACCGTGACCAACCCCAAGACCAAGGCAACCATCGGTATTCTCCCCACCTACTCCATCGCGAGGTTTGTTCCTCAGATTGACGGGCTTTATCAGTACAGGAACTTCAGCGTGGAATCCTACATAACTGGCAGGTACCTGTTCACAACGGAGCACACGGCAGTGAATGACAATGCGGGGATTCCTTACCTTGAAACGGTGAGTGGTTGGAAAGCCGTGAACGTGCTCACGTTCACCTACTCGCCCGGTGCGAGCCCGCATATCAAGTTCAACGTTGCCTACACGGAGGGATTCTCCGCGCCGACCTATCAGAGAGCAAACGGCGTCAAGATCGGATTGGCAATCGCGTATTGATCGCGAACCGCGGAGACTGCGATCTAAGACCGGGTGCACTAAAGGCTCTTCAACTGCTTTCCGTTTTCGTCAAAGTTGGCGGGGTCGAGCCAGGCTTCAAAGGCGCGTTTGCGGGCCGGCCACTCGTGGTCGAGCATGGCGAACCAGGCGGTGTCGCGGCTTCGTCCTTTGACCACCATGTGCTGGCGGAAGATGCCCTCGAAGGTAAAGCCGACGCGCGCGGCGGCGCGGCGGCTGGGCAGGTTCCCGGCGTTGCACTTCCACTCGTAGCGGCGGTAGCCGAGGCGGTCGAAGGCGTGGCCGGCCATCAGGTACATGGCCTCGGTGGCGGCTCGCGTCCGTTGCAGCGAGGGGGAGAACAACACATTGCCCACCTCGATGACCCCGTGCGCCGGCTTGATGCGCATGTAGCTGGCCCAGCCGGCGGCCAAGCCTGTTTCCGCCGGCACAATGGCCAGCAGCACGGCGCTCTCAGCTTGCCGCCAACGCTCAAGTGCATCCATCATCTCGATCCCGTTCGCGTAGGGTCCTTGCGCCAGCCAGGTCCATAGCTCGTCGTGGCCCTCTGTGGCCTGCCAGAGGGCTGCGGCGTGGCGCTCGGCGCTGAGCGGCTCCAGGGTGACGTACCGGCCGCGGAGGGTGACCGGGCGGGGTGGAGGGACGGGCCTCCAATCGAGCTGGGTGGGGGTGGGGCTGGATGCGGACACAGAATCAGCCTATCAGCCCTTGGCCCGGGCTCTAGGTCTCTGACCGTGTGATTTCGTACGTGTGATTGAGTGTCGCGGCCTCCCACCCTAGGCGCAAAAACAAAGACGCGCTGCCCAAGGAGCCCCCGGTGGGGCACCCAGTTTTGGTACAGAATTATGCGGTCAAAGGCCTAGTACCACGACCGTGTGAATTTGTACTTCCCAGGTCTCAAAATCGAGACCTGGGGCACCCGTTCTGTTCCGATCGACATTTCCAAATCATGCAGTCACGGTACTAGTAACAGGCCTGTCCAGAGTTCCTACGGATGAGTCGCGGGCGTTGCATGCCACTGGTCGATGCGCTGATCGGCATCCGCCTTTTCGGCGGCCTTCAGCTTGGCTGCGGCGGCATCGCGCAGTTCGGTTGCCTTTTCGAGAGCCTGCGTATCTACCAGGTGGTTCACCGCCAGGCTCAGCCAGAAATAGGCCTCCGCATGGTTGGAACCGAGGAGCTGGCCGAGGTTGTATTGCGCCCAGGAGTTTCCCTGTTCGGCGGACTTGCGATACCAGGCCATGGCCTGGTTCTTGTCCTTCTTGATGCCCTGGCCCAAATCGTAATCCATGCCGAGTTGATATTGCGCATTGGCCGCGCCCAGCTCGGCCGCCTTGGAGGTCAAATCGAACGCCTGTCTGTCGTCTTTCGGAACTCCCTGTCCGCGGGCGTAGAGCAGGGCCAGGTTTACCATGGCGTCCGTATTGTTCTGGGCCACGGCTTTCTGATACCAGGCCAGTGCCTGTGCATCGTCCCGCAGGACCCCATGGCCCTGGCTGTAGCAGAGGGCCAGGGAAGCCTGGGCCCCGGAATTGCCTTGATCGGCCGCTTTGCGCAGCCACGTGACGGCCTGCGCCTCGTCTTTCATGATCCCGCTTTGCTTCTGCAGGTAGAGCAGGCCGAGGTTGTATTGCGCCCTGGCGTCGCCCAGCTCGGCCGCTTTGCGGTACCACATTTCAGCCTGCACGAAGTCCCTCGGGACGAGGTCGCCCTTCTGGTATTCGACAGCGACCTGGAATTGCGAGGCTGCGTCGCCTGAATTTGCCTTGGCCAGCAGGGCCGGGTCGAGACCGCTTGCCGCGTCCTGGGCCGCGGCAAGCGTGGAGATGAGTGCGAAGGTGAGGAACAGTCCGGCTACGAGTTGCTTGCAAATCCTGGTCATGGCTTCTCTCGGGATTATCAACAAAGATAACAGAATCGGCCACCCGCAAACGGGGAACCGGTTGCCCGAGTCGATTGAGAGGCGGTTTTCTGCGGGGGTCAAAAGAGGCCGGGCGGGATCTCCGGTCCCCGGAATGGAGGCTGCCGCGGTCTATTCCAGGCACGATGTCCACAACTCGCACAGGCATCAAGGGAAACTGCACCGTTCTTGCGTCTTGTGCCTGGTCCCGGCAAGGACTAGGCTTCAGGATGAGGCCGAAAACGCCGGCCAGACCACAGGCTGCAGAGGATTCGGGGCAGAAATGGGACCCCAAGTCTGCGCCGCGCAAGGCTGTATGGAGCTTTCCACAGGCAAATGCGGGTGTTTAGAAATCAGATGCCCTGAATGTCATTGAAATACAAGATATTGTGGTTTGTTCTTGACTTCTACCACAGGGAGCGGTATTTTTTCATCTGCGGCTGTAATCAGATTGAAATGAAGACTGGCGTGAAGAGCCGCCGGCAGACCGCTGAGAGAAGAGAACTCGCGGTGATTTCAATTCCCCGTTTCCGTTCTTTCTAAAAGATCCACTTTGCCCGCTTCCTGGCCGTATTGCGCCCGGTTGAGGCAAGGCATTCACCGATTTTTGCCGATTGAGAGGATTCCATGAACGAAGCCTACCTGCAAACTTCCAGCACTGCCCTCCAGACTCCAACCACCCCAAAGGGGCTGACGTTCACCCGGCGTTTTTCCAAGGAGGGGGTTTCGCCCTACGACGAGCTTCAGTGGGAACGGCGCACGGCGTCCATCACCGACACCAAAGGGAACACGATCTTCGAGCAGAAGGACGTGGAAGTTCCGGTGGACTGGTCGATGACGGCGACCAATATCATGGCTTCGAAGTATCTGCACGGGCAGATGGGCACGCCGGAGCGGGAGAGCGGAGTGCGGCAACTGGTGGGGCGGGTGGCGGAGACCATCCGCGACTGGGGCCTGGCGGGCAGCTACTTTGCCAGCGCGGAGGATGCGGCCATCTTCCACGATGAGCTGGCGCACATGCTGCTGACGCAGAAGGCGGCCTTCAACTCGCCGGTGTGGTTCAACCTGGGGTGCGACCGGCTGGAGCCGGACGCGGCTGGGCAGAACTGGCACTGGGATCCGGTGACCGGGGGCGTGAAGTACTCCGCGACCGGCTACCACAATCCGCAGTGCTCGGCCTGCTTCATCAACTCCGTTGAGGATTCGATGGGCGGCATCATGGACCTGGCCAGGACTGAAGCCCTGCTGTTCAAATTCGGTTCCGGGACGGGCACCAATTTCAGTTCATTGCGTTCCAGCAAGGAAACTGTGTCGGGAGGTGGCACCGCCAGCGGTCCACTCAGCTTCATGCGCGGGTTTGACGCCTTCGCCGGGGTCATCAAGTCCGGCGGCAAGACCCGGCGCGCCGCCAAGATGGCGATTCTGAACGTGGATCACCCGGACATCATGGAGTTTATCGGCTGCAAGGCCAGGGAAGAGGCCAAGGCCTTCACGCTGATCAAGGCCGGCTACGACGGCTCGGGGCCGGATTCGGAGGCCTACTCGTCCATCTTCTTCCAGAACGCCAACAACTCGGTGCGGGTGAGCGACGAGTTCATGCGCGCCTATGAGAGCGACGGCGAGTTCACCACCTATACGGTCAACGGCCATCAGCCGGTGAAGACTTACAAGGCGCGCGACATCATGCGCAAGATCGCCGAGGCCACCTGGCTGTGCGGCGACCCCGGCATGCAATTCGACACCACCATCAACCGCTGGCACACCAGCAAGAACAGCGGCCGTATCAACGCCTCCAATCCCTGCTCGGAGTACATGTTCCTTGACAACTCGGCCTGCAACCTGGCCAGTTTCAACCTCATGAAGTACCTGACCCCGGCGGGAGTGTTCGACATTGCCGCGTTCCGGCACTCGATTTCGGTGATGATCACGGCCATGGAGATCCTGGTGGACAACTCGGGCTACCCCACCGAGGGCATTGCGCGGAACTCCCACGACTACCGGCCGCTGGGGCTGGGCTACGCCAACCTGGGGGCGCTGCTGATGGCCCTGGGCCTGCCTTACGACTCGGCAACCGGCCGCGACCTGGCCGCTGGCCTCACCGCCATCCTGTCCGGCCAGGCCTATCTGCAGTCGGCCGTGATTGCGGCCCACTGCCCGCCGCTGGCCTCGGCCACCCCGCTGACCGCATCTGTCGATCGCCGGGGTGGCGCCTGCCCCGGCTTCTCCGTCAACCGGGAGCCGTTCCTGGACGTGATCCGCATGCACCGCGCGGAGGTGAACAACATCGGCACGTCGCGCACGAACGGCGAGCCCTTCAGCGTGCCGCAGTTCGACGCCCTGATCGAGGCCAGCCGCGAGAGCTGGGACGCGGCGCTGATTTTTGGCGAGCGCCACGGCTATCGCAACTCGCAGACCACGGTTCTGGCGCCCACGGGCACCATCGGCTTCATGATGGACTGCGACACCACCGGCATTGAGCCCGAGCTGGCCCTGGTCAAGTACAAGAAGCTGGTCGGCGGAGGGAATATCAAGCTCGTCAACAACACGGTGCCCGCCGCGCTGTTCAAGCTGGGTTACGACGACGAGCAGGTGAACGCCATCGTCAGCTATATCGACGCGACCGGCACCATAGAGGGAGCTCCGGGGATCAAGGCGGAGCACCTGGCGGTGTTCGATTGTAGCTTCAAGCCGCTCAAGGGCACCCGCACCATCCATTACCTGGGCCACATCAAGATGATGGCGGCGACGCAGCCGTTCCTCTCCGGAGCTATTTCGAAGACGGTGAATCTGCCCCAAGAGGCAAGCGTGGAGGAAGTAGCCGAGGCCTATGCCGAGAGCTGGCGACAGGGCATCAAGGCCGTGGCCATCTACCGCGACGGCTCCAAGGGCACCCAGCCTCTGAATACCAGCATGGACGCCAGGCGGGAGCCCTCGGCTCTGGATGCTGCCGGCAGCCGCGTGCTGGCGCAGCTGGCAGCCAGCCAGCCAGCCGCAGAGGCGGACGTGAAGGTCCTGGAGGCCAAGATCGGCGAAAAGCTGGAGGTGAGCGCCAGGCAGGTGATCGCAGCCGCCGCGGCCTTCCAGAACGCGCTGGAGGAGATTGCCAAGGCTGCCGCCTCGCCGGTGATTACGGCCTCGGCGGCAATCGGGACCGCGCAGGAGTTGGCCAAGGATTTGGCGCAGGACCAGAACGGTCCGCCTCGCGCCGTGCGCCACCGTCTGCCCGAGGAGCGCGCCTCCATCACCCACAAGTTCTCCATCGCCGGACACGAGGGCTACATTACCGTCGGCCTCTACCCCACCGGTCAGCCGGGCGAGATCTTCATCAAGATGGCCAAGGAGGGCTCGACCGTCTCCGGCCTGATGGACGCCTTTGCCACCTCGATCTCGCTGGCGCTGCAGCACGGGGTGCCGCTGAAGGTGCTGTGCGAGAAGTTTGCCCACACCCGCTTCGAGCCCTCCGGCTGGACCGGCAACGAGCAGATCGGCTACGCCAAGAGCCTGATGGACTACATCTTCCGCTGGCTGAATCTGCGCTTCCTCTCAGGCATGCAACTGATGCTGTTTGCCGGACTGACTCCGCAGGCGCCGCAACTGCCCGCCTCGCCCAGCCTGATTCCGGATGCCGAGCCGGAGGAGGAGGCGGTCGCGTCGCAGCACCACTTGGCCAGGCTGGCCGAGGAGGTAGCCAAGCGCCTGAATCAGATAAGCGGCCAGAGCGGCGGCGCGGCAGGAGGCGGCGGCATTGCGCCGGTGGCTCAGGCCAGGCAAGCTTCGCCGGCCAGCCCCACGCACGGGCCCAATCTGAAGGATCGCGGCATCTACCATGCGGCCGACGCCATGCGCGATATGTACGAGATGGGCGACGCACCCAGTTGTCCAACCTGCGGCGCCATCATGGTCCGCAACGGCAGTTGCTACCGCTGCATGAGCTGCGGATCGACCAGTGGTTGCAGCTAAGGGCGAATACTCGCCTGATGCGGAACACAGTTCGAGAACAACCGGCTTCGCGGGGTTGAGCACGGAAGACGGGCAAGGGATTCAGCGCGGCTGGCCCGCGAAGGTATCAGCTGAACAAAGCGTCGTCCCAGGACTGCGGTTCGTCCCACATGGGCGTGGGCTCGAAGTACCCCGTTCCAGGCTTCAGATGCCGTTTCAACTCATCGTCGTTCAGGGCAATTCCCAGGCCGGGGGTATCCGGAACCTTGATAAAGCCCTTGTCGATGATGGGCTTCTCAATGCCTGTAACCAAATCCTGCCAGAAAGGCACGTCGAGGGAGTGGTTCTCAAGCGCCAGGAAGTTGCGCGTGGCCGCGGCGCAATGGACACAGGCCATGCAACCCACCGGCGTTCCCGCAAAGTGCATGGCCATCGGCACGCCATAGCGATAGGCCATGTCGCCGATCCTGTGCGTCTGCAGAATGCCGCCGGAGGTTGCGAGGTCGGGATGAATCTTGTCGACGGCGTGTTCCTTGCAGAGCGTCTCGAAGTCAGTGAATTCATAGATATCCTCGCCGGTCAGGATGGGCGTTGGACTGGCTTCTCTAATTTCTTTTAGCAGGTCGGTGTAGTACCATGGAATGACGTCCTCCATCCACTCCAAGTTGAATTTCTCATACGCTTTGCCCAGGCGGATGACAGACTTGACGCCGATGTGGCCCAGGTGATCCATCGACAAGGGCATTTCGTATCCAATGTTGTCGCGCACCGCGGCAACGTACTCCGAGAGACGGTCGATCCCTTTGTCGGTCACTTCGGTGGCGATAAAAGGGTGAGGCTGGTTGTGCTGTTCCCACTTGTCCAGGCCGGCAGGCTGCATCACGGTGTCCGGTATTCCCTTCAGCACGTCGATGCCCAGGTCCATCTTCATCCACGTAAGGCCCATCGCTTTGCGTTCCCTGGCTCGGCGCCCATATTCCGCCGGGTCCAGCGACTCCGTTGTGTCGGCGTAGATGCGGATGGATTCACGCCATTTGCCGCCGAGCATCTGGTAGACGGGGATGTTGTATACCTTGCCTGCGATGTCCCAAAGCGCCATCTCCACAGCGCATACACCGCCTGCCTGCCGCGCGCCGCCGCCAAACTGGGCGATCTTTTGAAAGAGATAGTCGATATTGAGAGGATTCTCGCCGACGATGCGGCTCTTCAACACCATTGCGTACTGAGGGCCTGCGATGTCGCGCACTTCACCCAGGCCATACACGCCCTGGTCGGTGTCGATGCGAATCAGGACGCAGGGGCTGGGCCCCGGCTTGACCACGACCGCATAGCGCATGTCGGAAATCTTCAAGGTGGACGGGCTGGAGGCGAGGTTCACGTTCTTGATGGCGGGCTCCGCGGCCTCTGCTGTCCGGCCAAGAACTGCGCCGGCCAGCACGGCCAAAGAGGACATTAAAACGCTGCGACGATTGAATGTGGGCCTGTTGTCATCGGACATGTTCACTCTTTCCTCCAAAAACTTTCGTATCCCATCCTACTCCCGAGCTTGCATGGGTCGATCGCTCCGCGTATCGACTCGCCAATTGACAGGCTGAATATTTCCCATCAAGCTCGCTATGCCGGACTTGCTCCCCGGTTCAACATCGAGCCTGTGAGTCTGTGTAGACGGAGGAGATTGAAGTATTCGCGAGAGCTTTATCCTGAACATCCGCGCGCCCTCGATTACGACCGCGTACGCGGGCCCATCCACGGCTATCCGGGGGGCGGTGGATATGCCGGCGACGTCTACGACATCGCCTATGCGAAGGCTATGCTTCAGGCAGCCCTGGTGCTCGAAAAAGCCTGGTGAGACCGCGAAACACGGAGCGGATCAACGGAGTTGCTTAATCAGGAGCTCTCCGGCTGCCTTGCAGGCTGTGAACCGCCGATTGCCGAAAGCCTGGCGTCGGGATTCACGACGAGCCAGGCTAGCGCGCCCGATGTCGCGAAGATGGCGGCCGTCAGAAAAGATGCCTCCCATCCAAAATGCGATGCGATCAACGGCGTGAGCGAGGCAGTTACGGCCCCGCCAATTTGACCGCCCATATTCATGGTGCCGGAGGCGACTCCTGCGTGCTCTCCGGCAAAGTCGGCAGTGACTGACCAGAAGCAGCTCTGCGATAGATACAAAGCGCCGGCCCCGCATGCCAGCACAACACTTGCAACCTGGGCGTTAGCCGCTCTCGATCCCACCAGAAGAAGAACCGCGGTGCATCCAAGGGCGAACGCCGGCAGAAGACACCGTCCGGTTCGAGCATTGAGATGGCGCGCGAACCAATCGCTGGCTACGCCACCAGAGAGAGATCCGAGCGTCATGGCGATGAAGGGAAGCATGGAATACACCGCGCTGGTCTTCAGGTTAAGGCCGCGCACCTCGGCCAGGTAGATATAGAACCAGCTGAAGAAAATCCAGGCCACATAGCCGTAGGTGAAATAACTCCATGTCAGGGCCAGAATCTCCTTGCTCGAATAGATTCTTGTCCACGGCGTCCCGGGCCTGCGATCGGACCGGCTGTACTGTCCCGCGGTTCGATTCAATGCGTCGCCACGGCCGCGGACAATGGTTTCAAGCTCTCCGGAACGCACCCACGCGTGCTCCTCGGGAGTATTGCGCGCGGCCAGGTACCACACCGTTCCCGCCAGCAGTCCCGCGAGCGCACAGGACCAGAAGGACGCACGCCACCCATCACGCAGGAGGATGGCCGTCAGCAATGGCGGAGTGAGTCCGGCTCCCAGCCCGACACCGCCGAAGATGATGCCGTTTGCTTTGCCTCGCTCCTCGATGGGAAACCAGCGCTCAACAAACTGGTTTGCAGCCGGATACATGATCGCCTCGCCGGCTCCCAATGCAAACCGAACCAGGATCAGGAGCAGCAGAGCGCCGCGCATGCCTGGAGGCACCAGCGCGGTCAGGGCTGTAAAAACTCCCCACCAGATGACGCTGAGCGCGAGCACGCGGCGCGAGCCAAAGCGCCGTGCAAGGACTCCGCCGGGGATTTGGAAAGCGGCATAACCGATGAGAAATGCGCTGAAGACCCATCCCAGATGAGCATTATCGATCTTGAATTCCCTGGCGATCTCGACACCGGCAATGGAGATATTGGTGCGATCCAGGTAGGCCACGGCGCTCAGGACGAGCAGCCACAGTACGAGCAAGTAACGTACAGGCGGCCAGTAGCCGGGATTTCTCGCCGGGTTATTCATCTTTTCAATTTCAGAACCGTAAAGCTCCGATCAGGTTCAATAAGAGGCCGGCTTGCTCGCACACCCGTTCCCTCGGAGGCCAACGCCCATTCTATCTCCGGGCCGCCCGGGACGCTTGTCAAGCCGTGCCCTTTCAATGGGGCTGCAGGTTCAGCGAACAAAGCTCAATGCTCCGCGTGCGCCTTTGCCTTGGCCAACAGGGCGTCAAATTCACTGCGCGGCATTTTCAGCTTATCGGGATGAGCTTCGATCCACCTGGCAAAGCCGTCATATTTTTCCGCAGTCCATCCTCCTTCGAATTGAGCTCCATTCTTGCCCTGGCGGTTCAATTCAAAGTTATAGTCGTCCTTGAGCCCGGTGAATTCCGCCACGCCGATGGCCTCTTCGGCCAGGATAGCCGGGATGAAAAGAACTCCTTCCGTCTTGGCCAGGACCAGGTCCCCCGGCAACACGACCGCCCGTCCAATACGAATCGGCGCGTTGATCGCCGTCAATTCCATCTGGGCCCACGCGGAGGGATCGTAGCCCCGATAAAACCCATTGAAGTCCGGAATCTCGCGGTTCTCCTCCTGGTCCCTTATGCCGGCGTCGAACACAAATCCCGTATGTGTGTGCGCGGCGATTCCATTGCCGAGATTGGAACCGATCAAAGTACCCTCGACGATCTTTCCAAAGCCGTCCGCTACGTAGACATCGCCGATCTGCAATTCATCGATGGGCCACATATTGGTTCCACCCACGCGTCCCTCCGCCTTTCCCTCGGCTGCAATGGCTTTGGCCATATCCGGCCGGATGGGCATATATTGCGCCGTGAGCGCGCGGCCGGCAAAGGGCTTTTCAATGTGAAGCGCCTGCCAGCCCCCCTCAAATTGATTTTGATAGCCCTGCGCGCGCAGAAAGTCCCAAATGTCTTCAATGGACATGTCCACTGCCCGTTTGAGCAGTGCGTCCGGCAACTTCGGGCGTCCATCCGGGAATCGATCGCCCTTCCAGTCCGAGGTGTAAAAGAGCATTTGGTCGCGCGTCATCTTGACCTGGCTCATTGCAGGGGATGCTGCCAGAACGGCAAAGGCCAACAATGTAGATACAATCCCATTTCTCATGCAGCTCTCCATATTCAAATCCTGTTTCGCGCGCACACCCGGCCGCGCATACGTTTCTGAACCGTCACAGGGGCGGCACAGGGCCGGACTGGTACCGGCATGCCTAAACCTCACTGCTTGATCACGATGCCGTCCCGCAGCCGTATCTCTCCCCAGCCACCATTGAAAGGGCCGGCTGTAAACGGCGACTTGGCTGCCTCTTTCTCATCAATCTCAATCCCCCACCCTGGCTTCTCACTTACCCACAGATAGCCATGTCTTGAATCGATCGAAGGTGGGCCCCCAAATGGATTGGACTGCCGTCTCGCGACTATCCCACGATTGCGCCGCTCCAACATTGAATTTTACGCGCGCGGACAGATTGGTCGGCGGGTCTCAGGTCGTACATTCCCACCTCTCAAAATCGAGAAGTGGGGCTCCCGGACTGCTCAGCGGTTCGCCTGGCTCGAACGGCAGCGGCGAGTTCGTTGAGCAGCGTGTGAGTTTCAGCCCAGTCGATGCAGCCGTCGGTGATGCTCTGCCCATAGACCAGCGGCTGCCCTGGGATGATCCGCTGGGAGCCAGCGACCAGATTGCTCTCGATCATGACGCCGATGATGCGGCGGTTGCCATCGGCAATCTGCCGGGCGACATCGTGGCACACAAGCGCCTGCCGGGTGTGGTCCTTGTTGCTGTTGGCGTGGCTCAAGTCGATCATGATGCGCGGCTCGATCCCTGCTTCTTCCATTTGCAGGGAGGTCTGGGCTACGGCCTCTGCCGTGTAGTTCACCATCTTTCTGCCGCCCCGCAGGATGATGTGACAGTCGGGATTTCCGGTGGTGACGAAGATGGCGGATTGACCGTACTTGGTGTGTCCCAGAAACGTGTGGGAATGAGCAGCAGAGAGGACGGCGTCGATTGCGACCTGTACGTCGCCGGAGGTCGCATTCTTAAAGCCCACCGGGCAGGAGATTCCCGAGACCAGTTGACGGTGAACCTGGCTCTCGGTGGTTCGAGCTCCGATGGCTCCCCAACTCACCAGACCTGCAACGTACTGAGGCGAAATCATGTCCAGGAATTCCGTTCCAGCCGGAACGCCCATCTCGGCTAAGTCCAGCAGCAGGCGCCGCGCCAGGCGCAGACCATCATTGATCTTGAAAGACTGATCGAGATAGGGGTCGTTAATGAGCCCCTTCCATCCGGTGATGGTGCGGGGCTTCTCAAAGTACACACGCATGACGATGCGCAGTTCGCTGGAAAGCTCCGCGATTGCGCTCTTGAGCAGGCCGGCGTACTCGCGTGCGGCTTCGGTGTCGTGAATGGAGCAAGGGCCGACCAGGACGAGCAGTCGCGGGTCGCGCCCGGCGAGAATTTCGGAAACCTCGTTGCGGGCGTGGATGATGGTGGATGAGGAAGCTTCGGTCAAGGGGAGCTCTTCCTCAAGAAACGCGGGGGGAAGAACGACTTTGGTCCATTTGATGCGAAGGTCTTCTGTGGTAAGAAACATGGCTCGCTTCCTGACGGTGTGCATCCCGGCCTCGTGAACAGCCACGCCAGATGAGATCGACTCACCGTTCTTCAGAGTCTACCAGTCGAAGACGTAATGAGGCGGCGGCGCAGGTGACGCGCCCGCTATCTCAATGCGTGTAGCGCTAGGCCGGTTCAATACGCACGATTACCATACGGCGAACAATCCTGCGGGATTGCGGGAGTACAAGCTACTGGCCGAGAAGCTTCACAAACCCATTTGGATGAGCGAGGTGGGTTGCTGCTTTCCTAACCAGGGAGACAAAACCGAAATGTGGGGCGCATCATTCATGGCGGACACGGTGCGATTGGATATTCGCGACATGGGCGCCGAAGCCTGGGTGACGTGGCAGCCGGACAGGAATGTCATCGCGTTCGATGGCAACGGCGGAGCGCCACGTCCGCAGAAGCAGTTTTACGCTCTAGTACCGCGACCGTGCGGATATGTCGTCTCGCAGGTCTCAAAAGCGAGACCTGGGGCACCCATCCTGCTCTGATCGACATTTCCAAATCATGCAGTCACGGTACTAGTCAATGAAGTAGCCTATATCCGTGAGGACGCCGTCACTCAGTTCCACGCCCAGCAGCCGCGCACCGAGTGGGGCGCGCAGGTTCTTTTCAAAACACTGGAGGACGTAAGCAGGCAGATCCGTTTGTTGCCGCAGCAATAGCAACAGCGCCGCGCTATCGGTTGGGCATTGGTAATCGCCGGGTAACCCGCATGCTGGGCGGATTGTCAGCGAGAGTGGAATTGTTCCTGCGCCTGATGCGGAGGGACCGGACGGTTGAGTGATGAGATTGACTCGCATACGCGAATCCTGACACTTGACTGCCCAGCCCTCAATGACACGGATGAGTCATCATGGTCAGACCAAATGGGGAGACCGATGCTCTGCCGTCCGTTTGCACATTACACCCGAATCACCGGCCAACCGTCAGTGTCGATAGCAAGTAGAAATGTCCGCTTTTGGTAGCAAATGAAGTGTCCGGTTTCATAAGTTAGTAGCCGTAGAGGCGGTGGAAAAGTGCGAATCCCGCGTAGTGTGCGGGATTTGCAAGTTGAGAGGGAAAGTCTGTTTTTGGACTTTTCCTCTCAACGTCTTTTCCACGGCCTTGATTTGCTTTTTGCTCAGCGGCGTCAGGAGCTTTCCTTGCGCGCTGTAGTGTCCGATGCGATGGCCTGCGATCATGAGGGTCAAAGTATTATCCAGATGCTGATGGATGATCGCCTTGCATCCGGCCAAGGTATTGCGCCAGTGGGCGCGCTCGAGCTGCATCACCAGGTTCTCAAAGCGTACGGTGTTGTCCGGATAAACGATGCGCTCGAATCGTTGCGTGAAGATCATCTCCAGGTTCCTGTGCCGGCAGGATATAAACGCCGTTCCTCGCTGCGCTGCCGGAACCGTGAAGCGGCGGTTGAACTCGGCGATGTAGTGCTCGGAAAGAAACGTGTTGGCCCCTTCCAGGGTTCGGATCCCGTGCAATCGCAACTCCTGGGGAAGCCGTCCCTGCCAGGTAGAGAAGTTGCGCTCCGAGCGTCCCCGCGCCTGCGGAGAATAGGACGGGATCATATGCACTCCCAGTTCCTTCATGGCGCGGCCCACCTGCGTGGGACGCTCATAATCGACCTTGCCACCGCTCTTCGGCGTCAGCCAGAAATGGGCTCCACGGTCGGAATAGAGCGAACAGAATAGCCCCTTCTGTTCGATCACTGCCCGCAGCCCGGCCATCACTGTGGCAGTCGTTTCTTCCGGTGCCAGCTGCGCATAGTAGATCTCGCTGGTAGCGTCGTCCAGGATCACAATCAGGTCATGCCAGCGCTCATCCTGAAACCACTGGTGATGGCTGCCGTCGATATGCAGCATCATGCCCGGCAAAGGACGACGCTCCCGGCGTTTGCGGTGGACGCCTCGCTTCGACTTCCGCTTCACCAGGCCGGCGCCCTGCAACGCCTGCTTCACCCAGGTGTAGCTCAACCCGATCCGGTGCTCCTCAGAGAGCTTCTCGTGAAAGTGGCGCACGTTCAGATCGAAGTACTGCTCCCGGTATAGACCCAAGACCTGCTCCGCCAGGGCCGCCGGCACCCGTTTGCTGCTGGGCGCGCCGCGCCGCCGGTCAAGCAATCCATCGTACCCGTGCCCCTCGAACCGAGATCGCCACCGACGCAACTGCCGCTCGCTGATGCCCAATATCTCTGCCGCCTGCCACCACATCATCTTCCCCGCGGTGGCTC
>PLGM01000129.1 GCA_003139795.1 Acidobacteriaceae bacterium
TCAGATAATTCGGCGTCGAATTCGGATCAGTGATAAAGCCCGCCTGCGGAGTGAACGTGTGGGGGGCGTCAGAGTCGCCAAATATCCAGCTCACAAGCAGGCCCGAATTAGTAAGCGTGATGGGATTGGAAGTAGCACTCGTAGTGTACGTGGCGGGGCTCGGGCTGGTGATGGCGGAAACGACAGGGGGCCGTGAGGTGTCGGAGCCGGTGACGGCTAAGAAATGCACAAATATAGGATCTGTGGTGTCGTTAACTGTGATCGTGATCGTATCGCCAGCAGGGCATGGCGCTGGATTCTGGACATAGTAAACCGTGCTCCGCATGCCGTAGATAATGCCCTCCCAGTTAGTGGGTCCTGCCAGTATATTCCAGGTGTTTCCGCAGCTATCCGATACAGCCGGTTGAGAGTTTAGGTTGCCGAATAAGTTGTAGTAATCTCCCAGGAACAGAAGCAGCGTCGAAGCGCCCGGATAAACAAACGGCCCTGTAGCGTATGTTGGCGGGTAGGTTCCCGCGGACGTTCCCCATGCGCCCGACGACACAATCGTAGGTGATGGGGGATTCACTACCAGGGTTGCGGCCTTGCTCGGATTGGCAGAGTAATCCTCATAACCCGCATAAACGTTGGGCGCAGCACTATTCGTGCTTAACATGACAAACCGCATAGCAGACGTGCTGGTCCACCCTGGACGTGAGGTGATTTCCTTGACGATACTCGTCACGTCTATGATGTGGGTGCAGGTGTCCTGTCCGTTGTTGTTCCCCTGGCAGCTTCCATGATCATCGCCCGGCCCTGTACTGGTGTAATCGGTGTAGGCCGTCGTATAAGGCACGCTCAGAGGAGTGTTTCCGGCGGCCCCGCTGAACGCTGACCCATTGTCTTGAGCCACGCCGTATACGCGGAAGGTAGAGCTAGTGTTAGCGCAGGGAGCTGAACCACATGTAGCATTGCTCGCGTTGCCATCGCTGCTCACCAGTTGCAGGTATGCCGATCCGATCGTGTCACCCGAATTGATGCCGGTAGACGGAAACCGGTAGCCAGGAACCCAGGCAGTTGTCGTACCACCCCAACTCCCCACCAGATCTGCTCCGCCGTACTGTGGAGCGCTTTGCCACCCGCTGCCGTCCTGGTTGTTATAGTAACCATCGTCGGCGTCATTGGAAATCTGAATGGTGTGAGAAACCAGAGGCTCTGTGCCGCCGCCGCCATTGATAGTCAACGTCAGTGGAGCGGTCCCTGTACCACCGCTGTTGGTCGCGCTCAGCGTCACCGTCGAGACTCCCGCCCCGCTCGGCGTCCCTGAGATCAAACCCGTCGTCGTGTTGACCGATAATCCGCTCGGCAACCCCGTCGCTCCGTAACCGGTGGGCGTGTTGGCCGCCGTGATCTGATAAGAGAAGGCGCTTCCCACCGTCCCGCTCGCCGTCGCTGCGCTGGTGATCACCGGTGCCATAGACGCTCCGGCATCCTTGGCAAAAGCGAGGGCCACGATACAGAGCAGCACAGAAAGGGCGAGTTGTGCCGAGCGCCCGGCGCCTGCGTAGTTCCGACGATTCTCAAGATGACAGTGGGAAGGCATAATCTCCATTGAGCTTAGCCGATTAAGTATCGCCGGCAGAGCCGAGAGCTTTCTTGAGTGAGCCGCTCAAAGCGGTTTGAGCGGGGTCGCTAACTCGGCCCCGATTGAGTTGGACCACCTTATCGGTGGCAGGTCATCGCCACTTGTGCATCTGATCCAGCCGTTTGTCTTCCTGAAATCGGCATAGGGGGAGAGTCGCCTCTCCTCCCCTCCCACACCACCGTACATGCGGGTCCGCGTACGGGGGGTCGCCGTTTCCGCGGAATCGAGTATTCTTTCATCTAAGCCCATTTGTTCTCGGAAATACAGAGGAATCAGACGCGGTCATCTGATACTGCTCGATTTTGTACAGCACTGTCCGATAACTAACCTTGAGTAGCCGTGCGGCGGCTTTTCGATTCCAACCCGTCTTCTCCAGCGCCACGGCTATCGCGTTTTTCTCGGCCTCCGCCTTGACGCTCTGTACTACAGATCGAAGCGATTTAGAGCCGGATACACCTGCGCGAGACTGACTCGGCGATGGTGCCATCTGGTTCACACCCCGCGCCTTGGCTAAAGCAGCTTCCTGAGCCTCGCCCTCTGAACTAAATCGGCTCATTCCTAACCCTAGTTCTTCGTCGCCCACCATGAGGTAGCGTTTTACGCAATGTTCCAGCTCTCCCAGATTGCCCGGCCAGTTATATGCCTGCCATGCATCGATAATAGCCGGCGAAAACTCCCGTGGCGAGAGGCCATAGTGCTTGGCAAGCCGATGCATGAAATGGCGCGACAGAAAGGAAAGTTCCTCCTTGCGGTCTCGCAGAGATGGCACGTGAATCGTGTAGGCGCTCAACTGATGGTAGAGATCTTCACTAAGTCTGTTTTCAGAGATTGCGCGTTCCACATTTGTGGAACTCGCGGCCACAACGCGAACGTCGGCCTCGATGAAGGCGGAAGTTCCAGGCCTGATAAATCGCTTGTTCTTGAGCACTTGCAGCAAGTTCGACTGCAGACCAGGCGGCATCTCGGTGATCTCATCCAGAAAAATCGTACCCTTTGCGCAGAGTTCCAGCTTTCCAGTCTTGGTTCGCGCGGGTGCATTCGTGCCCTTTCTCTCCCACCCGAAGAGTTCCCTTTCCAGAAGGTCCCCGGGTAGTGCCGCACAATTCACTTTTGCGAACTCGAATCCGGAACGGACAGACAATCTGTGGATCAATCGGGCGGTGGTTTCTTTGCCGCTCCCATCCTCGCCGAGAATCAATACCGGCACGTTGGCTTCCGCCAACAAAGCCGCCTGAGCGCGAAGCTTTCGCATGATCGGGCTGACCCCAATAAAGAAGCTCTCGTTGCTGACCGGTTCGACATCATCACTCGTGATATCTGCCTCGATAGCCTCGCTCGCCATGGAGAGATTGTGTTGGATCACCATTTCAAGTTGGCGATCCTCGAGGGGCCTGATGAGGTAGTCGCGTGCGCCCATGCGAATTGACTCTTGTTTCCTGCCATTATCGTCGGAATGGCCAATCAAGATAATTGGCAGCGCAGGACGAAGTCGGCGCAACCAGCGCAAACTGTGCAATCCTTCGGCATTCCCTTGCGGCAGATCCAGCAAGAGCAGGTCGAGCGGTGCCCCGGATTGAGCTCTGTCGATCGCCTCCCACGGGTCGGCAGCTATTTCAAGCTGCCAGCCGTTCGACTCCCCCATCGACCAAAGTGGACGAAGAACCGCGGAGTCGCGGCTAACGACGAGTAGTCTCGTTGCTTCGATTGCGTTTTCTAACATAGGTTACCTCCCGGGCAAGATACCAAAGAACAAAGAAAGGCTTTCCGCCGGTTCCAGGTCGCATCCTTCAATGCGAACGCCTAGAGACCTCTGCACAGCATTCACCGATTTAAGTAGGCTTCGATCACCCTGATCGAAAGAGATGAATCCCTCCTAGACCGTCCAAGGCGCCGCCACGGATTCGCACGCGCTGTCCGGCCTTGGAGAATCGATGGGCGCGATAAGGGAGCTGCTTCGAGGAAAGAATGGACGAAACAAAGCAGCGCTCATGTGCTATCGCTGGAGTCCCTGAAACTTGAAGAAGAGTGGATCGGCGTGGAGCGCAAGTGGGTAGAACTAAACGCCGGCAAACCGTCTCGTGCGAAAGATTGTGATGGCGATTTCGGCGATTACAAGCCAGCTGGACAGTGCCAGGTTCTC
>PLGM01000046.1 GCA_003139795.1 Acidobacteriaceae bacterium
GTTTAAACAGAGCTACAGCGCCGAGGGCGGAGAGTTGTACGCTCCGGAACTGATGCTGGGCGTGTGGCTTTACGCCTATGCGCTGGGCATCACCAGCGCGCGTCTTGTCGAGCGGCGCATGGTCGAAGATCTGGCGTTCCGCTATCTGGGGGCCGGGGAACGGGTGGACAACTGGGCGTTGAGCGCGTTCCGCCGCCGGCACGGGCGGGCTTTGAACGACGCCTTTACGCAGGTGCTGGAGTGGGCCAAGGGGATGGGCATGGTGAAGCTGGGCCGGGTGGCGATTGACTCGACGCGTGTTCAGGCTAATGCCAGCCGCGACCGCGTGGACACCGAGCAGGCTCTGCGCGATACACGGGCTCGTCTGCGGCGACAGGTGCGCACCTGGCAGAAGGCGGCCGATCGCGACGACGCGGAGCCGGGCGGGCTGGAGGTGGCCATCGGCGAGCTGAACCAGGCGCTGGATGAGTTGCCGCGGCGGCTGGAGCGGCTGAAGAAGAGCGGCTTGAAGAAGCTCTCGCGGAGCGATGAAGATGCGCGTTTCATGCGCCAGCGCGGAGGCAAGTTCGTGCTCGGCTACTCGGGCGAGATCGCGGTCTCGGACGACCACCTGATCGTGGCCCAGCGGGTGACGCAGAACGTGACCGACAACGACTCGTTGCAGCCGATGCTGGATCAGGTCGAGAAGCGATGCGGCGCGCCGCCCGGTGCAGCCCTGGCCGACAGCGGCTTCTTTTCCGTCAGCAACCTTGAACAGATGGAACAGCAGAACGTAGATGGTTATGTACCGGACTCGAATCTGGCGTGTGAGTTGAATCTGGGCCGGCGCTGCGGCGGCACGGTCCGCGCCGCCGCCCATCGCAGGATGCGCGCCAAGTTGCGAAGCCCTGCCGGGCAGGCCGCCTACGCGCGGCGCAAGGCGGTAGTCGAACCGGTGTTCGGAGTCCTGAAACAGCAACGAGGCATGCGTCAATTTCGCACCCGCGGATTGCAAAATGTAAACAACGAATTCACCCTGGCCACCCTGGCCTACAACATCACCAGGCTGCACACGATGCGAGCAGCCTGAAACTCAACCGCAACAGCTTGTCCCACCGGCAAGCAGATCAAAGCAGCACTACTGCCGGACAAACTCAACCAGAAAACCGCTGTCGAACGGGGCCAACGGCGTTCTCACGCAAACACTTCAGCCCCCGGAAGGAATGCGAATTTGCGCGGCCTTCAGGCCCGGGCTTTTGCCCCTTTCTCGGCGACAGGAAGCAGGAGGGAATGCCGCCTTCACCGGAACGGCCTGTTCAAAGATTCCCTGGCAGTTGGAAGCCCGAAGCTGGCAGCTAGTTCCAAAGCTAGACAAAAGGGCCCTGATTTTATGCGAAAAACGGCCAAAAACGCCTCGCAATCGAACGTTTTGGAGGCGATTTCAAACGTTTTGGTCCGGCCCGGTCCAGACACTTCGCAAGAATATCTACGCTCAAACACCCACTTTTTTTAACAACAAACCTTCCCCCTCGAATCCGTCGCCCTATAACCCGCCAGAATTCCCTTTTTTGTCTGCCTATACGCGTAGCTGAAAATGCTCATCTCTGGTCTCCTGTCCCCTGTCCCCTGTCCCCTGTTCCCTGCTCCCTAACCCCCTTCTTCCTCCACCGCCCGTTTCGCCCCACGTTCTCAAGACAAGGTAGTCTTGAGGAAGATGCCCCCGATCCTCAACGCGCAGTCCATCACCAAGCAATTCGGCGCCGAACCCCTGTTTCGCAACATCTCCCTCACCGTCGAGGACGGCGACCGCATCGGCCTCATCGGTCCCAACGGCGCGGGAAAATCTACTCTGCTGGCCATCCTGGCCGGCCAAATCCAGCCGGACTCCGGCGAACTCGCCGTCCGCAAGCGCGCCCGCGCCGCCTACGTGCCACAGGATTCCCGCTTTGCCCCCGGCCTCACCATCCGCCAGGTTCTGGAGCAGGCCCTTGCCGCCGCCCATGTCAACGAAGCCGATAGCGAGGGCCGCCTGCGCGAAGGCCTGATACGAGAGTTGGGGGGCCGCGCCGGCTTTGCCGATCTCAACGCCCAAGCCGCCGCTCTCTCCGGCGGCTGGAGCAAGCGCCTGGCCATCACCGAAGCCATGGTCATCGAGCCTGAAGTCATGCTCCTCGACGAGCCCACCAACCACCTCGACCTGGCCGGCATCGAGTGGCTCGAAGAGCTGCTGCGCACCTCCTCCTTTGCCGCCGTCACCGTCAGCCACGACCGCTACTTCCTCGAATCCACTTCCAGCCAGATCGTCGAGCTGAATCGCGTCTTTGCCGGCGGCCTGCTCCGTGTGAAGGGCAACTTCAGCCACTTTTTGGAGGAAAAGCAGGCCTTGCTCGAATCGCAAAGCCGCCAGCAGGAGAGCCTCCGCAACCGCGTCAGGACCGAAATCGAATGGCTCCGCCGCGGACCCAAAGCCCGCACCACCAAGTCCAAAGCCCGCATCGACACCGCCAACGAAATGATCGGTCAGTTGGCCGCCATGGACAGCCGCACCGCCGTCAGCACGGTCGGAATCGACTTCGATGCCAGCCAGCGCAAGTCCAAGCGCCTGGTCGAATTCCACAATGTGGCCTGCGATGTCCCCTGCGACTTTCCCGGCAGCGAAACGCCCCCGCAACACGAACCCCGCGAGCCCCGCGAACTCCAACCGGCCCGTCCCCTCTTCTCCGGACTCAACTTCATCCTCACCGCCGGCATGAAAGTCGGCCTCGTCGGACCCAACGGCAGCGGCAAGACCACCCTCCTGCGTTTGCTACGCGGCGAAATTGAGCCCTCCCATGGCGACATTCGCCGCGCGGAAGTCTTGCGCTGTGTCTACTTAAGCCAGTTGCGCGAGCTGGACGAGAACCTCACCCTCCGCCGCGCCCTTGCCCCTGAAAGCGACGGCGTCATCTACCAGGGACGCACCGTGCACGTCGCCAGTTGGGCCGCCCGCTTCCTGTTTACCGGCGAACAGCTCAACCAGCCGGTCCGCAACCTCTCCGGCGGCGAACGGGCCCGGGTGCTGATCGCCAGGCTCATGCTCGAACCCGCCGACGTTCTCCTGCTCGACGAGCCGACCAACGATCTCGACATTCCCACCCTTGAAATCCTCGAAGAGAACCTCCTCGACTTTCCCGGCGCGCTGGTCCTGGTCACCCACGACCGCTACCTGCTTAACCGTGTCTCCTCCACCGTCCTGGGCCTCGACGGCCGCGGCCGCACCGGCCGCTTTGCCGACTACGCGCAGTTGGAAGACTGGCTCGAACAGCAGGACGAGGCGGAGAAGAGCGGTCTCAGCGAGCGAAAGACGGCCCGCCTCGGCGACAGTTCCGGCCCCGCCCAGCACACCCCGGCTAACTCCGCCAACAACGCTAGCCCAGCTAACTCCGCCAAAAAGAAGCTCTCCTACCTCGAAGCCCGCGAGTTCGCAGCCATCGAGCAGCGCGTCGAGCAGTCCGACGCCCGTCTGGCCGCCGCCCGCGCCCGCGTCGAGCACCCCGAAATCGCTACCAACGCCACAGCACTCCAGGAAGCGCTGCTCGAACTCGATGCGGCGCAACATGAGAACGACTCCCTCTACGCCCGCTGGGCAGAATTGACGGAGAAGGCAGGGTAGCCCACCAATCGTTCGCCGGCCATGCGCATTTTTCCGCAACCCCACCGTAAGATGATGACGTGCGCTGTGTCCTCATCTACAACCCCGCCTCAGGCCGCAACAGGCATCTTCGCGCGGAGCAACTCCGCCAAGTCGCTGAGGCTCTCTCCGCTCTTGGCAATCGCGTCGAACTCACGGCTACCACGGCTCCCGGCTCCGCCACCATCCAAGCCCGGGAAGCCGTCAACCAGGGCGCTGAAATCATCTTTGCCTGCGGAGGCGACGGCACCGTCCATGAGGTTCTCCAGGGTCTTGTGTCGGAGACCGGCGAGCCCACCACCGCCCTCGGCATCATCCCGTTCGGAAGCGCAAACGCCCTGGCCCGTCACATGCGCCTCTCACTCTATCCCTTGAAAGCCGCACTCCAACAAATCGAGGGCACACCGCACCTGATCCCAATCGGCAAACTCAGATATGGCGACCGAGTCCGTTACTTCGCCGTTATGGCCGGAGCAGGCCCAGACGGCGCTCTTGTCTACAATCTCCTCACGGCCCGGAAATCGAGTCTCGGCCGCCTGGCGTATTACCTTCACGCCGCGCGCCTGTTCGCGACTCGCCGCTTCCACCCTTTCGAAGTCGAGTACACCGCAGCCGCTTCCGGCGCCACCGGCACCCGGCGGGCTGTCAGCGTCATGGCGGTACGCGTGGACAGCCTGGGAGGCCTGTTCAGCAAGCTCGCGGGCCGCCAGGCCACCGTTCACGATCCCCATTTACGACTCCTCATCCTCTGCCCACCCGCCGTCCTCTCACTTCCTTTGTGGTTCATCTCCGGCTGGCTCAATCTCCATGGTCTCAACCGCCTTCTTAGCTTCGTGGACGTAACCGGCTTCTCTTGCCGCCCATCCTCAGGACCTGCCCCACACTTCCAGGCCGACGGTGAATGGTTGGGCCATATTCCCATGCAGGCCTCCCTCATCCCCAACGCATTTCGCCTTCATCTGCCCTCTCAGGAAAAGGTCCGCGGTATCTAACAGGATTGCCCCGGACGATGACCAACCCATTTATAATTCGCACCGCGAAAGGTCAGGCCCTTACAATGCGAACGAACTTGAAGCTGGTGGTGCGAATAGCGGCAGTAATTCTGGCGGTCGCTTTGGGGTGCGCTGGTTGGGCGCAGGCAGCTGCGGAGCCGGTGAACCCCCATGCAAGCCCTGAGGCGCGCGCCCTGCTCGCTTATCTCGATTCCATCTCCGGCCAGGGCTATATCACCGGCCAGCATAACTACCCCAACGACGCCTCCCGCTGGACCGACCTCGCCTACGACCTTACCGGCAAATACCCTGGCCTTTTCGGCGAAGACTTCGGCTTCTCAGCCGGCGACGACAAAGACTCCGTGCTCTCCCGGCCGGCCATGATCGAGGAGGCCGAGCGCCAGTACCGCAACGGCGCCGTCATCGCCCTCACCTGGCACGCCGTCCGCCCCACCGACGACGAGCCCGTCACCTTCCGTGACAGCGTCCAGGGCCATCTCACCGATTACGAGTGGCAGCAACTCCTCACCCCCGGCACCCCGCTCTATATCCGCTGGTGCGCGCAGGTGGATGTCATCGCCGGCTATCTGCGCCAACTGCGCGATGCCCATGTGCCGGTGCTCTTCCGCGCCTACCACGAGATGAACGGCAACTGGTTTTGGTGGGGCGGCCGGCCCGGCAAGGATGGTTCAGCGGCCCTCTACCGCCAGATCTACGACCGCTTCGTGAACGTCCATCATCTCGATAACCTGGTCTGGGTGTGGAACGTGAACGCCCCCGGCGGCAGCGCCGGTCCGGTCGCCGACTATTTCCCCGGCCCGCAGTTTGCCGACGTAGTCACCATCGACATCTACGGCGAATTCAAGCAGGAATACTACGACAGCATGATCGCCCTGGCCGCCGGCAAACCCATCGCGCTGGCCGAAGTGGGCGCCCTGCCCAGCCTCGAAGTCCTCGACCGGCAGCCCCGCTGGACCTACTTCATGACCTGGAGCGAATGGATCCATTCCGCAAACACCCTTGACCAGGCCAATGCCATTTACCACTCCCCGCGCGCGCTGAACCGCGACGATCCGCGCCTGGCCGGGCCCATGGAGGCCATGCGCAAGGCCACGGCCGGCCGCACCGGCGGCGCAACCGCGGCCGACCCCGTGAGCCCCGCTGCAACCCCTGAGGCCAAAGCCCTGCTCACCCGTCTGCTCGCCGCCCCTGGCCAGGCCGTCCTCAGCGGACAGGAAGACGATCCTGCGTCCCCCGGCGCCGCAACCGCCACAGTCGTCCAGGCAACCGCAAAACAGCCCGCCATCTACGCCACGGAACTCCCAGGCAAGGAAATTGCAAGCCCGGTGTTGGGGAGCGCGCAACCCGCATCGACCCTTGCGGAGCTACGCCAAGCCATTGTGAAGCAAGCCATAAGCGCCCACCAGAACCGGGCCGTGGTAAGTCTCAGTTGGCATCCATCCCGTCCCACGGACGATTCTCCCACCAGCGCCCATGCTCCATTGTCCGACTTCGAGTGGAATGAGTTGCTCACCCCCGGCAGCGCCCTTAACACCCGCTGGTCTGCGCAGGCCGACGAGGCCGCGGAGACCCTCCGGGAGCTTCAGAAAGCGGGAATCGCCGTGCTCTGGAATCCCTATCCGGAGTCCAACGGAAAGCGTTTCTGGTGGGCCGGCCGCAAAGGCATTCACGGCTCGGCCGCGCTCTATCGCATGACGTTCGACCGCCTCGTAAACCACGACGGCTTGCACAATCTTCTCTGGGTGTGGCAAGCCGCCGCGCCCGGCTTCAGTCCAGGCGATGCGGGACCATTCAGCGACTTCTTCCCCGGCCTGCTTTACGCCGACGCGCTTGAAATCAGCCTCCACGACCCCAGCCCGCGCTTCCGCGCTGACGCATTCCTGGCCCAGTTTGCAGTCGGCAAGCCCATCGGCGTTGAGCTCACCGACGCTCTTCCGCCTCCGGGCGCCTTCACCGACCACTCCGTCTGGGCATGGTTCCAGATCGCGCCGCCTGGCTCTTCGCCGGCAGACTCAACCGCCCGCGACGACGCCCTGCGCCAGCTCTATGCCGATCCGCACATCGTCTCCCTCGCGCCGGAGCAATGAAAGGAATCGAAGCAGCATCGGGAATAGGGAACCTCTGAATAAGCTGATGCCTTGAAGGGTATGGGCTTTACAGGCTGCGGAAAAACTCGATCCGAAGGGAGGCGGGGGTTTCAACCCCCGCATAATGCCAACAGGATCAACGCGGGCTTTAGCCCCGGAGGGACGCTGTTCGCCGATTTCGCACGAAATCCCGAGTTTTTCCGCAGCCTCTTTAGATGGGATGAGACGGCTG
>PLGM01000105.1 GCA_003139795.1 Acidobacteriaceae bacterium
ACTACACCTACACGGCACAGTAGGGATCGTAAGCTGAGACGCCAACTTCAATCTTGAAATCAATCGCTGAGGGAATCTATCTCCGACAGACTCCTAGAGGGTTTTGACTTCGCGGGCCGGCCCGGCTATAAATGTTGATGTCATGGAAAACGGTTCCATGACGTTGTGGCTGCTCCGTCATGGGGCAGCGCAGTTCACCACGGCAATCGCCAGGATGCTCGGGAAGGCGGTGAAAGTCCGCCACTGCCCCGCAACTGTGAGCGCCTCTGCCTCGGTGGCCGTCGGATTTGGGTCATCGGATGAGGGCAGGAATTCAGCCAGGGTGTTTCCGCCCAGCGCGGAAGGCCCCACGAAACCACTGGAAGCGAGCCCTTTGAGGCCGTTTTTGGGAAGGTGGCTGGAGAAGGCGCAAGTCAGGAGACCGGTCCCAGGCGCTTTCAACCCGCTTGCGTTCCGAGGGGAACGAAGGAGCCATCATGCCTGCTTCCGCATCTGTGCGCGCTCGCCTGAGCCGCGTGCTTTTCTTCATGTTCATAGCCATTCTGTTTGCCGCCTACGGAGCGGTGTGCCCGGCTGCGTCGATCCGCGGCGTGGTGACCGACCCCTCGGGGGCCAAGGTTACAGGCGCCGTTGTGGATCTGCTGAGCGGCGGAAAAGTTGTTGCGTCCGCGGTATCGACAGCGGACGGGAGCTATCAGATTCTGACCGGGGTGGAAGGACGGTTTTTTCTGGTGGTTTCCGCCAAAAGCTTCAGGCAGTTGGAGACCCCGGGGTTTTACGCCGGGAAGCTGGACAACATTGAACGCAACCTGGTGCTGGAGCCGGAGTGGGTGCGGGAGTCGATCGTGGTGACCGCGACCGGGACTCCGACGCCGCAGGCGCAGACCAGCGCGGCCACGAGCGTGCTTGGGCCGCTGGATCTGGACTTGCGCGACGACATGGTGAGCGCGCTGCGGCTGATGCCGGGCACGTTTGCGGTGCAGGCGGGCCAGATGGGGGCGCAGAGTTCGCTGTTTGTGCGCGGAGGCGACTCGGATTCAAACAAGATTCTTGTGGACGGGGTGAGTGCGGGGGATCTGGGCGGGCGCTTCGATTTCGGGCCGCTGTCGACGACGGCCGTGGAGAGCGCGGAGATCTATCGTGGGCCCAATTCGAGCCTGTATGGCGCGGATGCGGCCAGCGGCGTGGTAAGTTTGACGACTCCGCACGGGACAACGAGTTTTCCTTCGCTGTTGTTCCATGGCGATGCGGGCAACTTCAATACGTCGCGCGAGGAACTGGAGGTTGCCGGGGCTCATAACAAGCTCGATTACCTGGGAGCGTTCAGCTGGCTGCAGACCGGAAACGATTTGCCCAACGATGAGTATCACTTGGCCACGTCGGCGGCCAACGTGGGCTGGCAGCCGAGCGGGAGCACACAGATTCGCGCCACGCTGCACTATGGGGTGGATGCGACGGGGGTTCCGAGCACATGGGACTTCTATCACATTGCGAACAGCGCGACGGAGAAGGACCAGGACCTGTTCTTCAGCGGCTCGGTGGACAACCAGACCACGGCGGACTTTCACCAGAGCGTGCGCTACGGCGCGACGCGCAAGCGCGAGCAGTACAACCTGTGGAAGCAGAGCGGCAGCGGCACCTTCGATGCGTATGGAGACAGCTTTGGCGACGTGGTGACGATTACGGGAGCCAATGGCTACTCGGTGACCGGGCAGGCGTTGCTGGATTATGCGGGGACGTATCCGCAGGGATATCAACTGGTTTCGAACCGCGATCAGCTTGTGTACCAGGGCGACTACCGTTTTACGCCGCATTTGACGGCGATGATCGGTTTCCATTACGAGGACGAGCGCGGGGCCGAGCCGGGGAGTTCGTATTACACGCCGGTGGAGCGGACCAATTACGACTACCTGGCGGCGGTACACGGGGACTTCAAGAGCCGGTTCTTCTATACGCTGGGCGGGAGCCTGGAGCGCTACTCGCTGTTTGGGACGCAGACTTCGCCGCGGGCGGGGCTTTCCTACTATGTGCTGAGGCCGCGGAAAGGGATCTTCAGCGGGACGCGGGTGCTGTTCAACTTTGGCGATGCGGTGAGGGAGCCTTCGCTAACGGACCAGTTCTACTCGCTGTACAACTTTCTGGAGACGAACGGCGGGCAAGCGACGATTCAGCAGTTGAACATTACGCCGCTGGCTGCGCCGGCAACGCGCACTTACGAGGGCGGAGCGGAGCAGGCGCTGTTCGGGGAACGGGTGGTGTTCCGCACCAGCTTCTTTCACAACGAATTCGGGCGGCAGATCGAGTACGTGGGGCTGGATCTGATTCCGGAGCTGCTGCCGAATCTGACCGCGGCGGAGCAGAACCAACTGGAGCAGTTTCTGCAGGCGAACGGGGCGTATGAGCAGAGCCTGAACACGGAGGCTTACCGGGCGCTGGGCGTGGAGACGACGGTCGAGGGCGGGATCGGGCGCAACATCTTTCTGCGCGGGGGTTACACGTACCTGGATGCGGTGGTGCAGCGTTCGTTTGCCAATGACGACGTGGCGCTGCTGGGGCCCATTCCGACGTACGACGGCATTCCTGTGGGGGCGGATTCGCCGCTTCAGGGGGCGCGGCCGTTCCGGCGCGCGCCGCACACGGGTTTCTTTACGGCAAGCTACGCGACCAGACGGCTGACTGGAGTGTTTACGTCTGCGTTCGTGAGCCGGTCGGACGATTCGGACTTTCTGGGCGGGTATGACCTGAATGGCGGGAACAGCTTGCTGCTGCCCAACCGGAATCTGGATTCTGGGTACGCGAAGTTGGACCTGGGAGGCAGCTTTCAACTGCTGTCGTGGCTGGGGATTTATGGGCAGGCGGAGAATTTGACCGGCAATCAGCACATTGCGCCGATCGGGTACCCGAGTTTGCCGATGAGCTTTCGGGCGGGGCTCAAGATTCAGTGGGGGATTGGAAGCGGGAAATAGCCTTTGGATTGGGGTGGAGCGGGGCTGCGGTTAGGTTAGGGAGTTGACGTGACTACGGCTTAGCCGTATGCTTTAGCCATGCGGTATACGTGGGATCCGGAGAAGGATGCCCTGAACCGTCGTAAGCATGGGTTGTCTCTAGAGGAAGGAATTCCTGCGCTTGAGGATGTCCACAAAGACTTCTGGATCGATGACAGGTTAGACTACGGCGAAGAACGCATCGCTGCGCTGGGTCTGGGCAGGAGGCGAATCCTGTATGTCGTCTCTGCGCTCTTTCAAACAGACATCACACGAATCATTTCTGTAAGAAAGGCCAACAAGAATGAAGTTGAACAATATGATTGTCGTCGATCATGAGCCCGGCGAACCATTTCCGGAGACGGATACAGACTGGGACGCGATCGATGCGCTTACAGACGAGGAGCTGACTGCGGCAGCGCTGGCAGATCCGGATGCACAGCCGATCCCCCGTGGTACGGATGAGGAGCTTGCGAAGCTCGGCTTGCATCGGCAGGTGAATGTAAAGAAGCTGCGGGAGCGGCTGGGGCTGACGCAGGAGGCTTTTGCGGCAACGTATCGGATTCCGGTAGGCACGTTGCGGGATTGGGAGCAGTGCCGCAAGAATCCGGACGCGCCGGCGCGGGCTTATCTCATGGTGATCGATCGGAATCCGGAAGCGGTGGCGGAGTGGCTGAGGCGGGCGGCTTAGGGCTCGGTTGGTTGGGATTGTGGGCATCGGTTCCAGCCGTGCTGAAGACTGATTGTGGGGGCAGCCGTCTTAAAGCTTTCCAGCATCGATTAGCGTTACGGCTTTATGGAGCGCCTTCAGCACTTTCTTACGCTTCGCTTCTTCTTGAAGATACATAGGTAGCCGCTCAAACCATCGTTGCATGTGCCATCGGTCGAATCGGTCCGCTCCTTCGGGTACTGGGAGCCGGCTGCTTGGGTGCGTTTGCCGCTCGAAGAAGGCAATGTATTCCCCAATTTCGGCCTTCGACTCGAAATGGAAGGTGAATGAGCAGACGTTGACGCAGAATTCTTCCTTTGGGTCGAGTGAGCGGGCATAGCTGGGTTGCGAAGGCCAATCAAGGTCCCCAAACCGTCTGCCGTCGTTCAGTTGCTTCCAAAACCGCGCCATGGGTCAGATTGTTCGCGCAATCCCAGGTCTCAAACGCGAGACCTGGGGCACCCAACTTCACAATTCTCCTTGGCTCTAACCTCGCAGGAAGTCTTTGGCTTTCTGGATGAGGACGTCGCGGCTTATGTCGGAGATGGCGTCAGTCAACGGGATTTGCTTGGGGCAGGTGTCGACGCAGTTCTGGGCGAAGCCGCACTCCTGGATGCCGCCGTCGCCGGCCAGGGCGCGGAGACGGTCTTCCTTGAAGACCTTGCCGGTGGGGTGATTGTTGAAGAGCTTGACCTGGGCGATGGTGGCCGCGCCGACGAAGCCGGTAAGCTCGTTGAACTGCGGGCAAACATCCATGCAGCAGCAGCAGGAGATGCAGTTGGAGAGCGGGTAGTTGGCTTCCTGCTGCTGGGGGAAGACGCGGGGGCCGGAGCCGAGGTCGTAGGTGCCGTCGACGGGGACCCAGGCCTTGACGGCCATGAGGTTTTCAAAGAGCACGTTGCGATCGACCTGGAGGTCGCGGACGAGGGGGAACTTGCTGAGCGGCTCGACGCGGATGGGCTGCCGGAGATTGTCGACCAGGGCGGAGCAGGCCATGCGGGCCTTGCCGTTGATGCGCATGGCGCAGGAGCCGCAGATTTCTTCAAGACAATTGGAGTCGTAGGTGATGGGGGTGGTGGGGCGGCCGTCGGCGGTGACGGGGTTGGCGGCGATCTCCATCATGGCGGAGACGACGTTCATGCCGGGACGCCACTCGAGCTCGAAGTTTTCCCAGACGGCGGGAGCATCGGGGCTGGCCTGGCGCTTGATTTCGAATGCTACGGTTCTGGTTGCCATGATCCCTTTCTCGTAAAGGCTCTCGGTAGTTTCGGCCTTTCCCTCAGGGGCTAAAGCCCACGGTCATAAAGCTCATCTTGCGGCACGAGTAAACTCGTGCCCTGATACAGAACTATTTGGTTGCGTCGTAACGGCGCGGGCGGGGCTTGATGTACTGCGTATCGACTTCTTCGTATTCGAAGCGCGGGCCTTCGGGCAAGCCGGTGAAGCTGGCCTTGGTGGTCTTGAGAAACTTCTCGTCGTTGCGGTCGGGGAATTCGGGTTTGTAGTGGGCGCCACGGGACTCGTCGCGGAGGATCGCGCCCTGGACCACGGTGCGGGAGAGTTGCAACATGTTATAGAGTTGGCGGGCAAAGGCGAAGCTGCTGTTGGCCCACTGGCTGCGGTCGCTGAGGTTGACCTTTTTGTAGCGGTCGATGAGTTGGACGATCTTCTCGTCGGCTTGCTTGAGGCCCTTGTTATAGCGGATGACGGTGGCGTGCTCGGTCATGGTTACCCCAAGTTCGCGCCATAGCTTGAAGGGGTTCTCCGTGCCTTCGTTCTTGAGCAGCCTGGAGTTGATTTCGGCCTGGCGGGTTAGCTCGGCGGCGTGACCGCCATCGGACTCCGCGGCGGGCAGGTCCTTGGCGTACTCAAGGGCATTGGGGCCGGAACGGAAGCCGCCGAAGATGCAACTGACGAGGGAGTTGGCGCCGAGGCGGTTGGCGCCGTGGTACTGGTATTCGCACTCGCCGGCGGCAAAGATGCCGGGGATGTTGGTCATCTGGTTGAAGTCGACCCAGAGGCCGCCCATGGTGTAGTGCATGCCGGGAAAGATCTTCATGGGCACGTCGCGGGGGTCGTCGCCGACGAACTTCTCGTAGATTTCGAGAATGCCTTCGAGCTTGCGGTTGAGGGTGGCGCGGTCGATGTGGGTGAGGTCGAGATAGACCATGGGCTGGCCGTCGAGACCCAGGCCCAGCTCGTAGACCACCTTGTGGATGGCGCGAGTGGCGACATCGCGGGGGACGAGGTTGCCGTACTTGGGAAACCAGTCCTCGAGGAAGTAGAAGCGCTCGGACTCGGGAATCTGCTTGATGGGGCGCTTTTCGCCGGCGATGCGAGGGACCCAGACGCGGCCGCCCTCGCCGCGGGCCGACTCCGACATGAGGCGCAGCTTGTCTTCTCCCGGGATGCAAGTGGGGTGGACCTGGATGAATTCGCCGTTGGCGTAGAAAGCGCCCTGCTGGAAGATGGCGGACTGGGCGGAGCCAGTGCAGACGACGGAGTTGGTGCTTTTGCCGAAGAGTGCGCCGACGCCGCCGGTGGCCAGGATGACAGCGTCGGCGGGAAAGCTGCGAAGTTCCATGGTGCGCAGGTCGAGGGCGGTGATGCCGCGGGCGGTGCCCTTGGAGTCGAGCACGGCGGAGAGAAACTCCCAGCCCTCGTACTTTTTGACCTTGCCGTCGGACTCGTGGCGGCGGACCTGCTCGTCGAGGGCGTAGAGAAGTTGCTGGCCGGTGGTGGCTCCGGCGAAGGCGGTGCGGTTGTAGAAGGTGCCACCGAAGCGGCGGAAATCGAGCAGGCCCTCGGGGGTGCGGTTGAAGGGCACGCCCATGCGGTCGAGGAGGTCGATGATGGCGGGGGCGTCTTCGCACATGGCCTTGACGGGGGTCTGGTTGGCGAGGAAATCGCCGCCGTAGATGGTGTCGTCGAAGTGCTTGTCGGTGGTATCGCCCTCGCCCTTCAAATTTTTCGCCGCGTTGATGCCCCCTTGCGCGCAGACGGAGTGAGAACGCTTGACGGGGACGATGGAGAAGAGATCGACGGTGCCGCCGGCTTCAGCGATCTTGATGACTGCCGCGAGTCCGGCAAGGCCTCCGCCGACGACGATGATTCTGGGTGCTGCCATGAACGAACCTCTTCATAGATCAGGGGTCAGAGATCAGAGACCCGGTCTTACTGGTTATTGGCTGACAGTTTCAAAAGCAACCGCAGGTCCTTCGACTTCGGTCGCCGCGGCGACCTCCGCTCAGGATGACAACATTTTTGTAGTGCAATCCAGGTGAGCTGGTGCGATGAATTGGGAGATGGCCGGAGTTAAGTCCTCAGGCACGTTGGGGTACTTACCGCCGACGAAGGCCCAGATGCTGGACAGACCGATGACCACGAGCACGATTCCCAGAGCGGCGCAGACGTAGCCGAAGCGCTTGCGGGCGGTGGCGCCGGGGGTGATGCCCCACTTGGCCGCGAAGAGCCAGATGCCGTAGGAGAAGTGCCAGCAGATGGCGACCATGGCAACGATGTAGACGGCCAGCATCCAGGGGTTGGCCAGTTCGTGCTGCACCTTGGCGAAGGCAGCATAAGGGTGCTCAGGAAGCTGGACGCCCATGAAGCGCTGGCGGAGGACGTGCTGGCCGATGTAGAGGATGGCGATGAGACCGGTATAGCGCTGGGCGGTGTACATCCAGTTGCCGGCCCAGGGGTAGTAGACGAGATTGGACTTGCCGCGCAGCCAGATCCACACGCCGTAGAGGCCGTGATAGAGGATGGGCAGGAAGATGAAGGTCCACTCGAGGATGCGGACCATGGGCAGGCTGTTGAGGAACTTGACCTGAGCTCCGTAGGCGGCGGGGCCTTTGAGGGCCTCGAAGTTGGAGAGCAGATGCTCGAGGAGGAAGGCGCCGATGGGGACTACGCCGAGCAGCGAGTGCAGTTTGCGGAAGAGAAAGGTGTTTCCCTGGGCGGCGCGCAGGGGCTGGACGCCGCGGCTGACGGTGGGCGCGGCAGGTTGTTGGGCAGTTGCCATGAAAGTCGAGGCTCCTAAGTGCTGCGGGTGGAGGGTATTCCAAATTGAGAGACAGAGAATCTTCGCCTGTTGCCAAAAGCATTATTCGTGTCGCAGATCACACCCGTCAAGGCGAGGTGGGGGAGGTTGACTTCTTTGAGGTGAGTTGTTGTTCGGGCGGACATTTTGGGTGCGACAGATGTTGGGACGGGGGCCTTCGGTTTCTACGATTTTAGGGCTGTTTCCTTCGGATGGATGGCCACGATGCCGGCGAAGCGAGTGAAGTCCAACCATTGAAGGTGAGGATGTGGGTGATGCCGTGGGCGAGCATCGCCGCCGCTAGCCGTGCGTCATGCACCTGCGCACCGGAGACTCTGTGCTGCAGGGCCAGGCTTCGGCACTCCCGATACACAGCTTCACTGTCGGCCAGAAAGACAAACGCTCGCTCGATCTGGCGGGCATTGGCTTCCGTTTCCTCTATCGTCAGCCCAAAGCCGTTGCGTTCCCTGGGGCGCGTGGATGCATTCCAGAACTCGGCCATGTTTTGCAGGGTGTACGCCAGCTTGACGCCCTTTGCCCTGAGAGCAGTCACAGCTCCGCGCACCATTGGGTACTCCGGGTGGTCCCGTTTCACAAGGCGAATCAGAATGTTGGTATCGGCCAGATACAGGGGTCCGGCCATCAGTCACGATCCTGGTAGAAGCTCTCGCGGGTAAAGGCCTCGATAGGGAGGGCGGGGATTTTGTTCGAGTACCTGGTGAGGGCATCGAGAGACGCGTTGAACTCTTCCAGGCTCAATTCGGGGCTCAACTTTGGGCTCGACCCAGGCTCCTGGGCGGGGGCATCGAACTTCGCGGCTTGACCGGCGATCAACTCCTCGACATAGCTCTTCGGGGCCAGGCCGCGAGCCTGAACCTGGGCGGCGAACTCGTCCGGAATTTCGACGGTGATCTGCATGGGTCAAGAGTAGCAAAGAGGATGGGAAAATGCCACTTGCTTGTCGATCCTGTGCCCACTTTCTCACTGATTTCCTCGACAGGAGTTGTGGAAGAGTTCATACGTGCAGCATGGGCAGCAGCGCGGCGATAGCACGGCCGCGATGGCTGAGGGAGAGCTTGGTTTCAAGGTCGAGTTCGGCCATGGAGAGGTCGAGGGTGGGCAGGTAGAAGAGCGGGTCGTAGCCAAAGCCGCCGGCGCCGCGGGGAGCTTCGAGGATGAGGCCCTCGACTTTGCCCTGGGCGGTATGGAAGGGCAGGCCGTCGCGGGCAGCGACCAGGACGCAACGGTAGCGAGCGGTGCGCTGGGCCGGAGGAATACCGGCAAGGCGCTGCAGGAGGATCATGTTGTTCCAGACGTCGGTGTTGTCGTTGGCGTCGGGCGAGTCGACCAGGCCGGAATCGGCGGCAAAGCGCGCCGAACGGACGCCGGGAGCGCCATGGAGGGCGTCCACTTCGAGGCCGGAGTCGTCGGCCAGGACCAACTGGCCGGGAGCGAAGCGGGAGTAATAGACGGCTTTGAGGGTTGCGTTGGCGGTAAAGGATGCGCCGTTTTCCTCGGGGGCGGGGATGGTGGCGAGCGCGGGCAGTGGATCGATGGTGATGGAATGGGCCTGGGCGGCGGTGCGGAAGTCGAGGAGCTTGCCCTGGCTGGAGGTGGCGGCGTAGAGGCGGAGGGCCATGGGGAGAGTGTAACGGGCGGGGGGATGGGGTTTCAGCAGATCAGCAACTCCGTGAGTCAGCAGGTCGGCGAGTCAACGGGAGTGTGCGGCGATTAGCGGAAACGGCTTTCGGGGTTTAGCGCGAACGGTGAGAATCGGTGTTGCAATGGAAAAGGAACTGAGGGGTCACTGGCCAGCCCGTACGAATAATGCAGATGGGCCGAGATCGCCGACGGGAAGCGACCTTTGACAATGGAACTGTGGTTTGTTTAAGGTTCTCCGGTCTGGAAAATATTTCATTTGGTAAATTCACGGCAATGGGCGCATCGTCGGACGGGCGGCTTTTCGCGGGCGGCTTCTCAAAGCGGGTGAGCAGGCCGCACAATGGACAAGATTTGTTCCGGAAGTGAGTGAGCGAGATGAAAAAGAGAATCTTGGGCTGGATGGCGTGGGGATTGGTTGTGGGAGCGGCGGCGGCACCGATGGCGGCGGGGGCGGTTGCAGCTCAAGTGGGGCCGGCGGAGTTGCGCGTGGACGAATTGAAGACGCCGCTGGGGATCGACGATCCGGCGCCGCAGTTCTCGTGGCAACTGCGGGACCCGGCGAGGGGCGCAAAGCAGACGGCGTATGAGGTATTGGTTGCGTCGCGGACGGAGTTGCTGCAGCAGGGCAAAGCGGACGTTTGGGATAGCGGTCGGATGGAGTCAGGCGCGTCTTTAAATGTGCGCTATCAAGGGCCGGCGATTCAGCCCAGTACGCGTTACTTCTGGATGGTGAAGGCGTGGGATGCGGCGGGGAAGCCGTATGCCGCGAGCGGGACGAGTTGGTGGGAGACGGGCCTGGTGAAGCAGGAGGGCTGGCGCGGCGGGTGGATCGGCTACGAGACGGCGGAGGAGGATGCGGTGCGCCACGCGCCGGCCGCGTGGATTGCGAGCCCGGATGCGAAGGCTCTGGATGCCGAGAAGCTGGCGGAGCAGCATATTGCGTACCGCGCGACGGTGACGCTGAAGAAGCCGGTGAGGCGGGCGGCGCTTTACGCTACGGGGCAGGACACGGTTGCTGCCTGGGTGAATGGAGCGCAGGTGCTGACGGCTTCCCCGTTTCCGGCGTGGAAGCAGATGCCGTGGAAGAAGTTTGTGCGCGCGGACGCTACGGGAAAGCTGAGTGAAGGGGCCAACACGATCGCGATCGAGACGGTGCATTATGTGGCCAATCCCAACGGAATGGATACGGCGTACGCGGCGCCGATGATTGCCACGCTGGTGGTGGAGTACGCGGACGGAACGACGGCGACGTTTGTGAGCGGGACGGATTGGAAGACGGCGATTCATGCGGCGGCGAGCTGGCAGCAGAAGGGCTTCGACGACTCGGGATGGAAGGCGGCGGTGGTTTGGCAGCAAGCGCAGGGGCCAAGGAGCCAGCCGCTGGGGCACCCGTGGATTCCGGACTCGGTGAAGGCGTTGCGGCACACGTTTGAGGTGAGCAAGCCGGTGAAGTCGGCGCGGCTGTATGCGACAGCGCTGGGAGCCTACGAGGTGTTTTTGAACGGCAAGCGGGTAGGCGACGATGTGCTGGCGCCGGGATGGACGGATTATCGCGAGCATGTGAAGTACCAGACCTATGACGTGACTGCGCTGATCGAGAGCCGGAAGAATGCGCTTGGGGCGCTGCTGGCGCCGGGATGGTATGAGACGCCGCTGGAGTGGTTCCAGCAACCGAACAATTATGGCGATACGCCGCCGGCGCTGAAGGCCCAGTTGCGCATCGAACATGCGGACGGCAGCGTGGAGTGGGTGGCGACGGACGCAAGCTGGCAGGCGAGCACGACGGAGATTCTGCATGCGGAGATTTACGACGGCGAGAGCCAGGACGCGCGGCGGAAGCAGGCGGGCTGGGATACGGCGGCGTTCGATGCGGGAAGCTGGAAGAATGCGATTGCGATCGAGCCGAAGCCGGTGGTGATCGAGGCGCAGGATTATCAATCGATTCGCGTGGAGCGGACGCTGAATGCGAAGACTGTGACGGAGCCGAAGCCCGGCGTGTGGGTCTACGACTTCGGGCAGAACTTTGCAGGAGTGGAGCGGCTGCGCGTGGAGGGGCCGGCGGGAACGGATGTGCAGCTGCGGTTTGCGGAGATCGTGAACGCGGACGGGACGATTTATACCGACAACTTGCGCACGGCGAAGGCCACGGATCACTTTATTCTGAGCGGCAAAGGAATGGAGGAGTTCACGCCGCAGTTCACGTTTCATGGGTACCGGTACGTTGAGCTGACGGGGCTGCCCACTGCGCCGGGCAAGGATGCAGTGAGCGGGGTTGTGTTCCACACCGATGCGCCGTTTACTGCCAAGCTCGAAACCGGCAGCGCCATGATCAACCAACTGTGGAGCAATATTCTGTGGGGCCAGCGGTCGAATTTCGTCAGCATTCCCACGGACTGCCCGCAGCGGGACGAGCGGCTGGGGTGGATGGGAGACGCGGAGGTTTTCTGGCGCACAGCGACGTACAACATGGACCTGGCGGCCTTCTCGCGGAAGTTTGGCGGAGATATGCGCGGGACGCAGGCGGGAACGCCGTATTACGGCATCTACTCGCCGGGAACGGCGCAGCCGAACGCGGGATCGGCCGCGGGCTGGAGCGATGCGGGGGTGATCATTCCGTGGACCTCGTGGCTGCAGACGGGCGACACGAGCGTGCTTGAACAGAACTGGGGCGCGATGGAGAAATATCTGAATGCCATCGAGGCGGCCAATCCCGACGGGCTGTGGACGCACGAGGCGGGGATATCGTTTGGAGACTGGCTGTCGCCGGAGGGAAAGACGGATTACGCGCTGATCGCTACGGCGTATTGGGCGTATGACGTGACGCTGATGCGGCAGATGGCCCACGCGACGGGACGCGCGCAGGATGAAGAGAGGTATGCGCGGCTGTTTGAGAAGATTCGCGCGGCGTTCGAGAAAAAGTTTGTTCACGATGACGGGTTTGTGGCCGGGGCGGACAACGGCCCCTCGCCGTTCGGCCAGATCAACAATCCCAACGCCAAGAGCAGCGGTGGCGCCACACAGACCGGGTATGTGCTGGCACTGCACATGAACCTGTTGCCGGAGAGCCTGCGCGCGGCTGCGGCACAGAAATTGGCGGACAAGATCCAGGCCAACCACGGGCTGCTGAGCACGGGGTTTCTAGGCACGCCGTATCTGCTGGAGGAGTTGACCAAGAGCGGGCACGCGAAGCTGGCCTACCAACTGCTGCTGAACACCGAGTATCCGTCGTGGGGCTACCTGGTGGAGCACGGGGCCACGACGATGTGGGAGCGGTGGAACGGCGACCAGATGAAGGACGATCCGAGCATGAACTCCTATAACCACTACGCGTACGGCGCGGTGGCCGACTGGATTTACCGCTATGCGGCCGGCGTGGATGCGACGCCGCTGGACGCGGGCTTCCACACCGTGGTGCTGCATCCGGAGTTTGACGCGCGGCTGGGGAGCGTGCGGTTCGATTATGCCTCTGCGTATGGCACGATCCATTCCGATTGGAGCGTGAAGGGAACGACGGCCGAGTGGCATGTGACTCTTCCCGCCAATACCACTGGACGGCTGAGCGTGAACACGGGCGAGGCAGCGAGGTACAAGCTGGAGGGCGGTCCGCTGACGGAGAGCAAGCTGGCCAGGGCAATAACTCGCGGCGGGCAGAGCGGATTTGAGTTAGGGGCTGGAAGTTACACCTTTCTGGTGAGCACCGAGTAAGGGACAAGCGCCAGATGGAAGACTGAATGCCGAGGGAAGATCGATTTGCCCGCGGTCCATGGAAGGGAGAAACAACTTTGTCAATTCTCGCTGGGATCGGATGGCACATGGTGGGCGCGGCATCCGCCGCATCGTTCTATGCGCCCATTGGGAAGGTAAAGAAATGGTCCTGGGAGACTACCTGGGCCGTGGCCGGAATCTTTTCCTGGATTTTGCTGCCGATTTCGGTGAGCCTGTTGCTGCTGCCCGATTTTCGCGGTTTCTATGGATCGATAGATGCGGATGTGCTCTTGAAGGTGGCGCTTTTTGGAGCCATGTGGGGTGTGGGCAATGTGAGTTATGGCCTGACCATGCGCCACCTTGGGATTTCCCTGGGCGTCGGCGTGGCCATCGGCGTCGTGCTCGTCGTGGGTACGCTGATGCCTCCGCTGCTGCACGGGCAGGGCGGGGTTCTGTTTGCAACCAAGGGCGGTCAGTTGACCATGGCCGGCGTGCTGGTTGCCCTGATTGGAGTGGCGATCGTCTCCTATGCCGGCCATCAGAAAGAGGTGCAACTGCACGGGGCGCCCAGGGAGTTCAACCTGAAGCTGGGGATATCTCTCGCAGTCCTGTGCGGAATCTTTTCCTCGGGCATGGCGTTTGCCATCGACGCGGCGGAACCAATGAAAACCGCGGCGCTTCATCTGGGCGTGAACCCGCTGTATGCGGCGCTGCCGAGTTATGTATTTATCATGGGCGGCGGCGCGGTGGTGAATATGAGTTACTGTTTCATCCGCCTGGGCGTGCTGAAGAGGATTTCCCTGCGGGACGATCTCAAGCAGCCTCGGGGAACGCTGGCGAAGAATGCAGCTCTGGCTGCGACCGGGGGAATCATGTGGTATTTCCAGTTCTTCTTTTACGCCTGGGGCCAGGCCAACATTCCGCAACGGCTATCGTATGTGAACTGGATGCTGCACATGAGCGGCTATGTTCTGTTCGCCGGTATTGTCGGTCTCGCGCTGGGTGAGTGGGCCGGTATAAGCGGCAGGCCGCTTCGTCTCCTTTGGGCCGGCATGATCATCATCATAGCGGCGGCAAATCTGGTTGGGCTGGGGATGGCGTCGTAGTCAGAGCGATTCGGGTTTTGGAACAGGAAATGCCGGGCCCAAAGCCCCGGCATTTCAGTTTACCAGCGAGTTATCTAGTCGATTGCCTGCTCTACGCGGAGGTCGCGGGAGGAAGCGCCTACGCTGACGGTACGCTTGCCGGTTGCGGTTACCCACTTGCCGCTTGCCGTGGACCAGTACTGCAACTGGCGCGGCTCGACGTGGAGGGCGACGGTTTTGGCTTCACCGGCGGCGAGGTGGATGCGGTCGAAGGCCACGAGAGCCCGCACCGGGAACTGCACTCCGGCGGGAATCTCGCCGGGCGCGCTGAGATACACCTGCGGGACTTCGTCGCTGGCGGCGCTGCCGGAGTTTTTGATGTGGACCTTGACGTCGAGGCCGCCGTCGGAGGCTTTGTCGACCTTCAGGCCGGAGTAGGCGAAGGTGGTGTAGCTGAGGCCGTGGCCGAAGGCGAAGAGCGGTTCGATTTTTTCCTTGTCGAACCAGCGGTAGCCGACGTTGACGCCTTCGCTGTAGGTGGTTTTGCCGTCGATGCCCTTGAAGGAGCGCTCCGGGTGTTTGGGATCGGTGGCGGCGTAGTCTTCAAGGCGCCTGCCCCAGGTGACGGGCAAACGGCCTGCGGGGCTGCTCTTGCCCGCGAGCAGATTGGCTGTCGACCAGCCGCCTTCATCGCCGGGCCACCACATTTCGAGGACGGCTTTTACCTTGTCTACCCAGGGCAGAGCGACGGGCTGGCTGGTGTTGAGGACGACGACGGTGTTGGGGTTGACGGCGGCGACCTCTTCGACCAGTTTGTTCTGGTCGCCGGGAAGGCCAAAGACTGGTTCAAGGCGCGTCCAGACGAAGACCACGGCAGTTTTGGCGCTTTTTGCGGCAGCGATCGCGGCTTCGTGGTCGGCCTTGCGCTGCTCGGGTGTGTACCAATTAAGGCGCACCTGGACGGGCGAGCCGGAGCTGTCGGGGCTGGTTGCGATTTCGACTGCGTGCCGGCCGGCGGTCAACTCGACCGCGCGGCGCACGTTATCGAGGCCGTCGGTGGTGGGGATGACGTTGTCCTGGTTGGCCTGCAGGATGTCGCCGTGCACGCCGCCCTGGAAGGCGCCGGTTGCGGCCAGCCGTTTGCCGTCGAGCCGAATGGTGGCGTTGGTGCCCATGGCCTGGAGGTAGAGCCAGTAAGTGCCGGCGCGGGGCGGGGTGAGCGTGCCCTTCCAGGTGACGACCGAGTTGGGGGCGAGGGCATTGGCGGCAGTGAAGTTGATTTGGGCGTCGGTTTGCGGATCGCCGCTGCCGGTGCGCAGGAGGCCGGGTTTACCGTCGTGGCTCAACGCGCTGGCCGGAACGGTTGTGCCGGTCATGTCGTCATTCACGGCGAACTTTATGTTCGGATTGCCGGAGATTTTTCTGAGGGCTTCGAGCGGGCCTATCTGCCGCTGGGGCAGGCCGACGGAGCGCTCGCCGTTGATGCCGATCGAGTCCACCTGACCGGCGGTGGGGCCGATGAGAACCACGGAATCGAGATCGGCGGCCTTCAAGGGCAGCGCGGCGCCTTCATTTTTCAGGAGAACGGCTGCTTCTTCGCCGGTCTTCTCGATGATTTTGGCGTTGGCCTCGATGGACTGTTCGGTGACGTCGTGCTTGGACTGTCCATCGAGGTAACCGAAGCGGACGATTTCGTAAAGAACGCGTCCGGCGGCGCGGGTGATGGCGGCCTCGGTTACGGTGCCGTCCTTGAGGGCTTCGGACATTTTTTCTGGATTGAGCTTGACGCCGAAGTCGCCCATACCTTCGCGCTTTGGCGTAGGCTCCTCGGGGATGTGGCCGCCAAACATGCCTTCATTGACGTCGGCGGCCGCGGCTGGCATGGGCGGTGGCGGAGGCGGGACGGGCAGCAGATCAAAGAAGGAGGGGATCGACCAGGGGGCGCCGGGGGTGGGTTCGCCGGGCATCTCCATGTCGAGGCCGGCGTTGATGAATTTGACGGCGTGGACCGCGCCCCAGTCGGAGGTGACGAAGCCCTTGAAGCCGATCTGGTCGCGCAGGATGGTGGTCAGCGAGTCCTTGTTACCGCAGGCGTATGTACCATTCAAGCGGTTGTAAGAGCACATGATGGACGAGACATCGGCCTTCCTGATGGCCGCCTCGAAAGGCGCTACATAAACTTCGTGGAGTGTCTGGTCGTCGATAAAGGTGCTGCCGCTGTTGGAGTCATAGCCGACGAAGTGCTTGATCTGGGCCATGACGTGCTGGGACTGGATGCCCTTGACCTCGGCAACGCCCATCTCGGAGGTCAGGAACGGGTCTTCGCCGAAGGTGTTGTAGCCGCGGCCGAATTCGAGGTCGCGGTCGATGTTGACAAAAGGCTGGAGAGAGACGTCGATGCCCAGCGCGCGGTCTTCGCGGCCGATGACCAGGCCGTTCTGCTCGGCGGTCTTGACGCTGAAGGTGGCGGCCACTCCCATGGTGGCGGTTTCGCCCTGCGACGGATGGCGGGTGAGCACGCCGGGAGGCCCGTCGGCAAAACGCAGCCCCGGAATGCCGAGGCGCGGTATGCCGCCCAGGTAGCCGGCCTGGCCCTGGTAGACCGCCGGATCCTCGTGCGTGCCGTGGATCAACGTGAGTTTTTCTTCAAGCGTCATCTGGCTGAGCAGCTTGTCGACGCGCGGATCGCCTGTGACCACGGGCACGGATTGCGCCAGCACAAGTGTTGCGCCCAGCAGCCAGGACGCTGCCCCCATCACGGCCCATCCGGCCGTGCTCAAGCGAGTTCTTCTTTGCAATGATTTCACTGTTGGTACTCCTACCGTACGTGTGGACGGATCAAGTTGAGTTCGGGACGCAGACCTCTGACGGGTCTCTGGTTTTTGGCGGCGGCTTGGCATAAGACGGTTTAGCTCATAGCATTTCAGCGGCAAGCAGTGTAGAACACGGGACCCACGGTTGTATGCAGAGGGAAGCGGGAACTGGTGGCAGCGAGGCCGGGAAACACCGGTTCGCCAAGAGTCAAGAGTAAGGCGGCCTCGACCCGTCCAGAGGGTCCAAATGCGACAGCCAGCCTGGCGAGGACCCTGACAGAGAGGGACCCGTTCGTGGAGGCGCCGATCGCAGCGGCCATGAGCGGCAAAGCGACGGCCTGTTGCACATTGCGCGGCTGACCCAGGCGTCGGAAACGGAGAGATTTGGGACCGCATGAGGGCGGCGGCAAGAAGAAGCACGCGGCGGCCGGCATTAAAGTCCATGTTATAGTTGCGATACCGGATAGCTAGCTGCTCCGCTTCCCCAGAGCTGTCCGGTCGATCCCAACTAGCAAGGTGAGCATTTGCAGTTCAATCGAGTTTGGTGGAATGTGTGCATCCGGCCCCGGCTTGAACGTTTCCCGGCCGGCAACTTTCGTCTCGACTTTCTTTCGATTCTGGCCGGTGTCTGCCTTCTTGCGCCGCAACTGGCGCACTCTCAGGAAGCGATGACACTGGCAGAGATGAATAACCTGGCAGAGTTGAACACCCCGGCAAAGATGGACACCTTGACAGAGGCGCTGACCCCACAAGGGGCAGATGCCGCGGCAGGGTCGGAGTCCCGGAAAGTTAATTGGTTCAAGCGGCCGGTGGAGAGCGAAATCATCGTGGAGGGATTGGTTTCCTATGGCAATTACAAGATCTTTGCCTCCGCGTATAACGAAAAGCTCTACACGGCGGGGATAGAGTACGACCGTCATTCCTGGGGTCACTTTCTGGGCTCGCAGATGGACTACGTGGCGGAGTTTCTGCCGTTTGTTCTTCTGGACAAACCGCTGGTCACGGATATATGGGGCAATCCGCTGTTCTATAAGAGCACGGCCCGTGAGCACGTGCCTGGGGTGGGGATTTCGCCGATCGGCTTTCGCTGGCAGTGGCGGAGCAAGAAGGCCATCAAGCCCTACCTGGAGGCCAAGGGCGGGGTACTCGTCTTCACGAAAAAGGTGCCCTCGACACAGGCGACCTATGAGAACTTCAGCCTGCAATCAGCCACGGGCGTGCAAGTGAAAATGAGCGAGCGATGGGGTTTGCGCCTAGGGCTGTTCAGCGATTTCCACTTTTCGGACGCCTTCATCGTGCCTGTCAATCCCGGCCTGGACGTAATGAACGCGAATCTGGGGTTAAGCTACCATTTTGGCAAGTAGGGTCTGAAAGGCGCCACAGCAACCGCCCCCTCCTCAGGGAAGCGGGAGCACGCTGTCCAGTCCGGCGGCGATCAGATCGGCGCGCAGGCGTTCGACGGTGGAGAACTCGATGGCCTTCATTCCCAGCGCCTGTGCGGTCTGAATGTTGACCGGCTTGTCGTCGAGGAAGAGGGTTTCCTCGGGGCGAGCGCCAAGTTCGCTGAGGACGTGGCGATAGATGGCAGGGTCAGGCTTGGCCATGCGCAACTGGAAGCTCCAGGCCAGAACGTCGAAGCGGTGAATCCAGTCGAACTCGCGCTCGATGTTGGCCAGCACGTTGTCGCCCATGTTGGAGAGAATCGCGGTGAGAATGCCGCGCTGCTTGAGCCGGAGTTGCCAGGCCAGCATGACCGGGTTTTGGGCGGTCCACATGCGGGCGTCCCACAAGTTCAGATCCTCGGCCATTTCCCGGTTTTCAGGGAGCCCGGCGTCCAGGAGAAACTTCTGCCAGAAGGCGAGGCCGGTGAGCTTGCCTTCGTCGTAGGCGTGGCGGTTGGCCCAGTAGAGGGGCTCGAATTGGTCGAGGGGCAGGCCGGTGATGCGCAGCAGTGCGGCGTGGGCCTCGGGGTCCCTGGGACCGGTTAACACCATGCCATAGTCGAAGACCACCGCGCGCAGACTCAATGTTCCTCCCCGATGGCGCCGGTGTATGGTTCAAAAAGGACGCCTTCTGTTATTGTGCATGAGCGGAACGGGGCACGTGAGACAAGCGCGGGGAACGATTGCCGGGGTTGGAGTTATGCGCTTTTCGCGAAGGACGGAGTGGAATACGGACGAGAGCGAACTGGCTCGGGCCCACCGGCTGCGCGCCCATGCCGGGCTGCCGATTGCCGACCTGACGGCTTCAAATCCAACCCGCTGCGAATTTGCATACGACCGCGACCTGCTGGCGGAGCTTACCAACCCCCAGGCTCTCGATTACGATCCGCAGCCGAGGGGCAGCCTGCGCGGGCGGGAGGCGGTTTGCGGGTACTATGCGGAGCACGGGGCCGCGATTGGGCCGGAGCAGATGGTGCTGACCACCAGCACCAGCGAGGCGTACAGCTACCTTTTCCGGCTGCTCTGCGATCCGGGGAGCGAAATTGTGGCGGCGCAGCCGGGCTATCCGCTGTTCGACTTTCTGGCCGTGCTGGACGACGTGCGCCTGAAGGCGGCGCCGCTGGTCTGCGACCAGGGCTGGCAGATCGATCCGGAGGGGTTTCGAAGAGCGATTACAGCCGAGACCAGGGCCATCGTGCTGGTGCATCCGAACAACCCGACCGGCCACTTTACCAAACCGTGGGAGGCCGAGGAATTGGCGCGGATGTGCCGGGAGTTCGACTTGTCGCTGATTGTGGACGAGGTTTTTCTGGACTATGGGTTTGCCGGAGGGGGCTGGAGCTTTGCCTCGGGCCTGGATGGGGTTCCGGTGTTTGTGGTGAGCGGGCTGAGCAAGATTGCCGGTCTGCCGCAGATGAAAGCGGCGTGGATTGTGGCTACTGGTCCGGCTAAAGCGCCGGCAATGGAACGGCTGGAGGTGATCGCCGACACGTTTCTGTCGATGAATGCGCCCGTCCAGTGCGCGTTGCCGCAGTGGCTGGAGGGACGGGCGGCGATCCAGGAGCAGATCCGGGAGCGGGTGGCGGCAAACCTGGCCGAGCTGGACCGGCAACTGGATCGGCTGCCGATGGTTCGCAGGCTGGAGGTGGAGGGCGGCTGGTACGCGGTGCTGCGAATACCGGCGCTGAGGCCCGACGAGCATACCGCGCTGGCCTTGCTGGAGCTTGGAGTGTGGGTCCATCCGGGGTACTTTTTCGGGATGGCTGAGAGTGGATGGCTGGTGGTAAGCCTGCTGGGACCGGAGGGGGAATTCAGTACCGGAGTAACCGGGCTGGTTGACTATTTTCGAACGCATCAAGGTGGTAATATTACCGGGGCTCTGCTGTAAGTGTTCATTTAAGTAAGTTCAGTATCATTATGAAAATAAAGACCCATTCATTGTGGAATTATGGAATTTACAGGGTTTGCAGGAAGGGGTTGGATTTACGCTCGGCGCCAATGGTGGTGGCGGGACCGTGGCCGGGCAAAACTTTGGTTTCATCGGGGAGGGCCAGCAGGCGCGTCTCGATGGAGTCGATGATCTGGCCAAAGTTGCCGCCGGGCAGGTCGGTGCGGCCGATGCTGCCGGCAAAGAGCGTGTCGCCGGCGACGAGCAGCTTGAGCGGGGCAAAGTGCAGGCACACCGAGCCCTGGGTGTGGCCGGGAGTGTGGAGTACCTGAGCGGGGTATTGTTCCAGGCCCACCAATTGGCCTTCGGCCAGGCTTTCGTCGGGCGGAGCGGTCTCGGGGGTGGCGATGCCGAGCCATGCGGCCTGCGACTCCATCATCTTGAGCAGGGGCAGGTCGTTTTCGTTGAGCATGATGGGCGCTCCGGTGAGGCGTTTGAGCTTGAGGGCGCCTCCGACGTGGTCGATGTGGGCGTGGGTGACGAGAATCTGCTTGAGCTTGAGGCCGAGCTGGGTGAGGCGGCGGTGGATGCGGCCGACCTCGTCGCCGGGATCGATGACGATGGCCTCGCCGGTTTGTTCGTCGCCGAGGATGGTGCAATTGCATTGCAGCGGGCCGACGGGGAAGGTTTCAAGGATCATGGTTTCATTGTAGTGCGCGGCGGGCTCAGGCCTGTGTGCCGGAGGACACGGCGGCGACGCAGACGAGCAGGCGGCTGAAATCGCAGGGCGATGGACTTCGGCCGATTTGTGCGCGGTGGGCTTTACGCGGAGGCGGGTTTGCGGAAGGTGATGGCGTAGAATTTGCCGTCCTTCAGCATTTCAACGTGGATGTCTTCCATCTCCGGCGGCACCAGATCGATGGGTATCGTCACAACCTGTTTGCGGTTCGAATAAAAACTTCTGGTGATTGGACTCTTCTCGTAGGTGCTTTTCACGTACTCTTCAGTTTCGTCCTCGATCATCAGATGGCCGCCCGGCTTGGCTACGCGGATCATCTCGCGGATCGCCTTGGCGCGGTCGCTGAAGAAGTTGAAGCCGCCGCAGGTGAAGACCACGTCGAAGCTGGCGTCTGCGAAGGGCAGGCTCTCGGCATTGCCCAAATAGAGGTCAGCGTCCATCTTCCAGCGGAGCATATTGTTCTGGCAGTTAGTGAGCATTTCTGGGGAGAGATCCAGGCCGGAGAGTTTTGCCCCGTGTGGCAAGTATTTGAAGTTGAGGCCGGTGCCGACGGAGGTCTCGAGCACCGAGTCGCCCGGTTTGACTTCGAGCAAACTCATATAGTTCTCGAAATACGAGTCTAGTTCCAAGCCTCGGAAGGCGCCGACGACACGCTGAATATCGTCGTAAAAACCGCCAATGGTTTCATAGAGCTGGTTGTATTTGCCGTTGTCGCCGGTGAGATCTTCGGGCTTGAGAAAGGCAGGAATTCCTTTGCGGATGGGGAAGCGCTCGCCGGAGTTGCCGATCAATGCTTCCCTGCCCTTTTCAACGATGACATGCAAAGGGTCGCCGGTGAATGGGCTTTGCAGCAGGGCAACGGTCTGTGGCCGGTCGGCCCAGCTCCGCTGCTTGATGGGGTGGAAGAGCGCCCAGACGCTCAGAAGCAGGGCTGCGCCAAGGCAGCTCCAGGAGAATGTCACGCCGATGGGCAGATTGACAGAGAGCGCTGCGCCGCCGAAATGGCGAAGGAGCGCGAAGCCACCCGCAACGATGAAACCCGCGCCGAAGACCAAGTCGGTGACGCGAGATTGGTGATTCCACAGCCACACGACGGTCGCCGCAAACCAAAAGATAAGGAATGTGATAAGACCGGTTGTTGAAGCTACGCCGATGTGAAGCGCCAGGGCGAGCGACGGAATCGCGACTGCTGCCAGCGGCAGGGGCAGCGTGGAAAGAAACCCAGGCAGACGCGGGCTGACCAGGCGACGGAAGGCAAAAGGGAAAACGCCGAGCACGGCGGCGACCAGCGCCCAACCCAGATATTCGAGGGATTGAACTGCGCCAGCCAGCGGGATCTTTCGCCAACCGAAGATCAGGCCGGGAACCAAGGCAAAGGCAACCATCCAGAGGAATCCGCGGCGGGGCTTTTGCGTACCGACGAACCACGCGCCGAGGATTGGGCCGGTCAATGCTCCCACCGGTGAGATGAAGTTGCCGAGGATGAATAGGCTGGCGGCGGCCCAGGCCACAATCTGCGACCGGCGGCTGGATTTAACGTTCGTAGGCATCGTGCGATCCTTTTCTTAGCCTTAATACTGTTCACTTAATGAAA
>PLGM01000127.1 GCA_003139795.1 Acidobacteriaceae bacterium
GCAGGGTGAGGATCAGCCGGTAGCCCTTGACGGCGGCCACAAAGGCCAGCGCGATGCCGCTGTTGCCGCTGGTCGGCTCGATCAGCACGCTCTCTCCGGGCTTGATCTTGCCAGCCTTCTCGGCGGCCTCGATCAGCGCCAAACCGAGGCGGTCTTTTACGCTGGCCACCGGGTTCTGGCTCTCCAGCTTGACCAGTACGGTAGCGGGCAGTCCCGCCGCCAACTTGTTCAGTCGCACCAACGGGGTCCGTCCAATGAGTTCAGTAACATCCGCGGCAATACGCGCCATGATGATCTCCTCTTTCCGGGATACAATCCCAGTCGTCTCAAATTTTTTGGGTGTGATGGTCAAGCTGTCAGGCAGGGAAGACGGCGCGCGAATGGGGCGCACGTCTGCATCGCGGCTGGCACCAGGGCGGTGTTAGCGACATCGAGGCATACGAAGAGCATAGTACCGGAACGCGGCTGGTGGCAAGCGGAAGCTTTCAGCAGTTTTCAGGCTGGGTGGAAGAAAGGCTCTCCCGGCGGGAGTCCGCCCGGCAAGGCAGGCGTGGAACCTGCGGCGGCGTTTCATCGAAAAAATAACCAGCCTGGGCAGGACGCAAGGGCCGGGAAAATGGCGGTGTATATATGTGCCACTAGTATATATGTGCCACTATGCGATACGGAAGCCGCGTTTTGAGCCCGTTATGTGATTCTAAAGGATAAAAAACCCTCAGGGTGCTCTCAAAAACCCCTGCCGGGAAGCAAGAAAATCCATAATGCAAGAAATTCTGCGCGAAAATTGCACAAAATTACCAACTTCAAGCGATTCGCATGTGACCTTCAACACATGCAACTGTATACTTTGGCGATAGTCGTAGTAGCGACGAATTTAATGCCGCAAAACGCAGTCGGCTGTCTGGATGACTTGCGCGTGCCCAGCCTGAGATCCGCTTCGTTTCCTGATGAAGCGCGGGGCTGCCATGCCGCCATCCTCTCATGTGGACCGCCGCGGCGGAATTCTACCGACGGAGGCTTTACCCCATGACGCATAGCGTGGTGGATCAGGCGCTTGCTGGAAATGCAGGCCCAACTGGAACCGATACAAAATATGTGTACTCTTTCGGCGGCGGCACGGCCGATGGCAACGGGAAGATGAAGGATGTGCTGGGCGGCAAGGGCGCCGGATTGGCCGAGATGACCAACGCCGGACTGCCTGTTCCCCCGGGATTCACCATTCAGACCGAGGCCTGTCGCGAGTACATGCGTGGCGCCCTCAGCCCCGAAATCGATGTCGAGATGCACGCCGCCCTCGAGCGGCTCGAGAAGCTCCAGGGACAAAAGCTGGGCACGGGCGAAAATCCCCTGCTCGTCTCCGTTCGCTCCGGCGCCAAGTTCTCCATGCCNNCTCATCCAGATGTTCGGCGACGTCGTTCTCGATGTGCCCAAGAAGAAATTCGAGCACATCTTCGACGCCGTAAAGCACCGCGAGGGCGTCAAGTACGACTATGAACTCCAGCCCGACGCGCTGAAGGAAATCATCGCCGAGTACAAGAAGCTGGTCCGCGACCAAACCGGCAAGGACTTCCCGCAGGGCCCGCTCGAGCAACTGGTCGAGGCCCGCGACGCCGTCTTCAGGAGCTGGCAGAACGACCGCGCCAAGACCTATCGCCGCATCAATCACATCGACGACTGGCTGGGCACCGCGGTCAACGTGCAGGCCATGGTCTTCGGCAACCTGGGCGACAACTCCGGCACCGGCGTCGGCTTCACCCGCAATCCCGCCACCGGCGAGCACATCTTCTTCGGCGAGTACCTGATGAACGCCCAGGGCGAGGACGTGGTCTCCGGCGTCCGCACTCCGCTCTCCATCAGCGAACTCGAGCGCGCCATGCCCATGGTCTACGACCATCTCCGCGCCATCACCTGGAAGATGGAAAAGCACTATCGCGACATNNAACGGCAAGCGCACCGGCCTGGCCGCCGTCCGCATCGCCATCGACATGGTCCGCGAAGGCCTAATCACCCAGGAAGAGGCCGTCTTCCGCGTCGAGCCCAACCAGCTCTACGACTTCCTGGTTCCCCGCCTGATTGAAAAAGGCGAGAAGATTGAAGTCCTCGCCACCGGCCTGCCGGCCTCGCCCGGCGCGGCTGTCGGCCAGATCGTCTTTACCGCCGAGGACGCGGTCAAGTTCCACTCCAACGGCGCCTACCGCACCATCATCCTGGTGCGCGGCGAAACCACTCCGGAAGATATTGCCGGCATGGAAGTCGCCGCCGGCATCCTCACCTCCCGCGGCGGCATGACCTCCCACGCCGCCGTCGTCACCCGCGGCATGGGCAAGTGCTGCGTTGCCGGCGCCGGCGAGTGCACGGTCGACGAGAACGCCAAGGAACTCCGCGTCAAGGGTCAAACCTTCAAGCAGGGTGACTGGCTCTCGCTGGACGGCACCACCGGCCGCGTCATCGCAGGCCAGCTCAAGACTCTTCCGGCTCAGCCTGACGATCCGGATCTGGTCAAGTTCATGAGCTGGGTCGACCCCGTCCGCAGGCTGCAGGTATGGGCCAATGCCGACATCCCGCGCGACGCCAAACAGGCGGTTCTGTTCGGCGCCCAGGGCATCGGCCTCTGCCGCACCGAGCACATGTTCTTTGCCGAAGACCGCATCGAACACATGCGCACCATGATCCTGGCCGACAACGAGAAAGACCGCCGCGAAGCCCTCAAGAAGCTCCTGCCCATGCAGCGCGCCGACTTTACCGGCCTCTTCAAGGCTATGGGGTCGCTGCCGGTGGTCATCCGTACCCTCGATCCTCCGCTCCATGAGTTCCTGCCCCAGCGCGAGGACCTGCTGGTCGAAATCTCTCACCTTGAAGACACCAAGCCCCGCTCGCCAAAACTCAAGGAGCTGCGTCCGCTACTGGCGCGCGTGCAGGAACTCCACGAAATGAACCCCATGCTCGGCCTGCGCGGCTGCCGTCTTGGCATCCTCTATCCCGAGATCACTGAGATGCAGGCCCGCGCTATCTTCGAAGCCGCTGTCGCCGCCAAGAGCAAGGGCGCGGAACCGCACCTCGAAATCATGATTCCGCTCATCGGTTCCGTCGAGGAGATGCGCCATCAGGGCGCCATCGTACGCCGCGTGGCCGCCGAGGTCTTCAAGGAGAAGGGCGAAACCATCAATTTCCTGGTGGGCTGCATGATCGAGCTGCCCCGCGCCGCCCTCACCGCCGAGCAGATCGCCGAGGAAGCCGAGTTCTTCAGCTTCGGCACCAACGACCTCACCCAGACCACATACGGAATCTCCCGCGACGACATCAACCAGTTCCTCCCGGCCTACCTCAAGAACGGCATCTTCAAACACGACCCCTTCGCCACCCTCGACCAGGCGGGCGTTGGTTTGCTGGTGAAGATGGCCACGGCCAAGGGACGCAACACCCGCCCCGACCTCAAAGTCGGCATCTGCGGCGAACATGGCGGCGATCCCGAGTCCGTCAAGTTCTGCCATAAGATCGGCCTCAACTACGTCTCCTGCTCGCCCTTCCGGTTGTTGACGGCAAGGCTGGCAGCCGCGCAAGCGGCCCTCCAGGAGAAACAAACCGGGCCAGACCTGCACTCCACCAGCTAGTCCGGCACTCGCCGGCTCCAACAACCAAGGGCGTCCGCCACCGTGGACGCCCTTGCCGCGTCCGGCGCAATTTCAACCCCCAAGAGCAGGCGCACAAAGGCGGCTCCAAACAAAAGCGGCTCCGAACAAAAGCGGCTCCGAACAAAAGCGGCTCCGAACAAAAGCGGGTCCGAACAAAGGCGGGCCCGAACAAAAGCGGGTGCCCCACCTTCGGCACGTCTTTGTTTTTGTGCCTAAGGTGGGATACTCATATCTATAGCCTTTTACAGTCCCTCACCGGGGCGTGAAATGCAGTGGGCACAACGAAGCGGTGTCGTAGCCGCCTGATGGCGTCGATTCACGAGACGGCCGAGCGACTCCACTCCGCCGGAGTAATGGACAAGCGCACTCTGCGCGAATTCGATGAGCTTTGTCTGACGCCCGTTAAGCCTCTTGCTCCAGAAGAGACTCGCGCCCTTCGTCTGCGCGAGGGAGCAAGCCAGGCGGTCTTTGCGCGCCATCTCAATGTGACCACCGGCCTGGTGAGCCAATGGGAGCGCGGGGAAAAGCGCCCGCACGGGGCCTCGCTCAAGCTGCTTTCCCTGGTTGCCCAAAAGGGCCTTGCCACAGTCGCCTGATGCACTTGGCGCTGGAACTGCGAATCACTTGTCCGCCCGGCGCGTAATACCCTTCCCGCGTCACCACTCCAGGATCGCCCCGCTTGCAAATCGCATCCCTGGGCAATCACGCTCCTTCCATTTGTTGCATCTGAATGAACAGATGGCCTGCAGAGTCCCAACGCAGGCCATGACGAATATGCCCCATCCGTCCCCGTACCTTTGAGACAAGAGGCGCCAACCCACCATGCTCATCCGCCTGGCATACGACATCCAATTCGACATTCACGCCACGGTCGCCATGGCCGCGATGCTGAACGTCCATCCCTCCCGCGCCCACGACCTGCTGCAACCGGACGAATTGCAGACAGAGCCGAAACTTGATGTCTCCAGCTACATCGACAGTTTCGGAAACCGTTGCACCAGGTTCGTCGCCCCTCCCGGCCCGCTCAGGCTGAGCAGCTCCACGCTGATTCGAGACTCCGGCCTCCCGGATCCGGTCAACCCCTCTGCCCGCGAGTCGGCCGTCGGCGATCTGCCGGACGAGATCCTTCGCTATCTGCTTAATAGCCGCTACTGCGAGGTCGATCGCTTTTCAAGCATCGCGTTCGAGATTTTTGGACAAATCGAACCCGGCTGGAGCCGTGTGCAGGCCATCTGCGACTGGATCCACTACAAGGTGGCGTTCAACTATCAGCACGCCCGGCCCACAAAAACCGCCATGGATGTGTTTACCGAGCGGGTGGGGGTATGCCGCGATTTTCAACACCTGGCGATCGCCTTCTGCCGCGCGCTCAACATCCCCGCCCGCTATGCAAGCGGTTATCTGGGCGATATTGGCGTCCCCGCGAACCTTCCCATGGATTTCAGCGCCTGGTTCGAGGTCTGGCTCGACAACCGTTGGTGGACATTCGATGCCCGCAACAACCAGCCCCGCATTGGCCGCGTGCTCATGGCGACAGGCCTGGATGCCGCCGATGTCGCCATGACTACTTCGTTTGGCCGGGCAGACCTGCGCTATTTCTTCGTAGTCACCGAGGAAGAAATTCCACCCTCGGTCGAGCCACCGGTCCTCGAGCCCCCATTGGGATTCGACTGTCCTACTTCGACCCCTCTGTAGGCGTGTAGTACCCTTCCCGCGTCACCACCACCAGCTCGTCCTTGTTGGCCTTCAGCGCGATCTTGTGGAACCCGCCTTCCTTGTCCACCACGTCCGGCGTGTAGGTCAGCAGGTACTGCCCGCGCAGCTCCTCGGCGATCTGCCCGTAAATCTCCTCCAGGTTGTCCTTCTTCCTGGCCTCGAAATATCGCCCTCCGGTGCGTTCGGCGATCTTTTCCATGATCTTCTTGCCGTCCACCGCTGGCTGGCTCTGACCACCCCCGCGCCGCCCGCCGCCCGGATAACCCCCACCGCCGCCGGGGTACCCGCCCCCACCACCGGGATAGCCTCCGCCGCCCATTCCGCCGCGGCGCCCGCCGCCCGGAAAGCCGCTTCCGGTGTTCTCCTGTTCGCCCTTGAAGTAGATGGTGTAAACGGCCACATTGGCCCGGTCCGCCGCATCCACCGCGTCGTTCAGCGTCTCTTTGCTGCCCCGGTCCCCGCCGTCGGAGAAGACCACCAGCGCCTTGCGTCCGTCCTTGGGCTTCATCAGCTCGTCCGAGGCCAGGTAAATCGCGTCGTAAAGCTGCGTCCCGCCCCGGCTGCGCGTCTGCCCGCTGCCCCCGCTGTCCCCGCTGGTCTCCGGCCCCTGGCTGGAGTTCTGCGCCGCCCGCGTCGGCCCCATCTCGTCCAGTTCGTGGTGCAGCTTGTCGCGCGAGTTGGTAAAGTCCTCCAGCAGCTCAACCTCGCGGTCGAAGTGGATCAGGAACGCCTCGTCCTTTTGCGTGGCGGTCTTGGGATCGGCCGGCAGCATCAGGTCCACAAACTTCCCCGCCGCCTTGCGCTCATTCTCCATCGCCCCGGAAACGCTGCGGCTGGTATCCACCAAGAGGCCCAGCCGGAAGGGCAGGTTGCTCTCCCGCGTAAAGCTCTTGATGGTCTGCGGCCGTCCATCCTCGGTCAGCGCAAAGTCGCTGATCTTCAGGCTGGTCACCAGCGCGCCCTTCTTGTCGCGCACCGTCACCGGCAACACCACTTCCCGCGCCTGGATCTTCAACGTCGCGGCAGGCTGATCGGTGGCAGGCTGCTGAGCCGCGCCGGCTGCCGGCACACAAACCAACGCCAGAATCGATAGAACAGCACAAAAAGCAGTTCCATTTCGCATAGTGTTCAAGTTGTACACACCTTCATTCCATTAGACGAGGCAGACCCCGGACCGTTGACTGGCTTTCGCCGCAATGAACACCCCAAAGCGGCGTTCAGCCTGTAGAAAACACTATACTGGTCGCCATGAGATCAAGGTGCCTTTTTTCTGCGATGCTGCTGGCAGCTTTGGCGCCCGTGACCGTTGCGCAACAGCCCAGTACGGCAGGGGTAACTGAATAGTTACCGAGAATCCCGCTTTCACTCCTTCCACTCTCAGTTCATGTAATCCTGTGGGTGGCCCCGAGACGGCCCGTTCCGGTCTGGCCGGTTCTTTGGGATGGAAAGAATACAATTGACCGACGCAGCATGTGCAGCTAAGGGGCGTACTGGCTAGTTGCCGGAAGAGTAACTAGGGAAGTCCCCGCTGATTTCCGATTGTTCTGCCGCGCAAGCCTCCAGCGTGGGCAACCTCATACCAATAACCCTTTCCAAATCCCGGAAAGGAGGGATTATGTCCGATCCAAAAAAGTCCGGCCTGTCTGACAATACGATTGCCGCACTCGCCTACTTCACCCTCATCCCGGCGATCATCTTTCTGGCCATCAGGCGCTACAATAGGAGACCCTATGTGCGATTCCATGCTTGGCAGTCCATCGTATTCAACGTTTTTGTGATCATCTTCGGCTGGGTCCTGGAATTTGTCCTGCCGTATACCACGTTCCTTGGGCCTCGTGTCTTCTTGGGTCTAATCTGGCTGGTCTGTCCGGTCGGGCTGGTCATTTTCCTCGTATGGCTCTGGTGTGTGGTCAGCGCGTTGAAGGGCAAGCGCTTCAAGCTCCCGCTTATTGGCGACTGGGCCGATGAGGAGGCCTACAGGTAACCCCGCCCGCCAGCCGTTCCGTCACAAAACGTCCTTGTCTTGACAGGCCCGTAAACTCCAGGGTAGTTAACACGGAACTTAGGCAGGCATTGTCGCGGTCAGTTGGTGAAAAGCCCCTTCTCATCAACTGACCGTGCAGTCCCACTTTCGCTGGATTCCCCGTCTTCTGTTTACAGACCGGCTGCGCAAGCGCAACAGCGGGCGACGGTGTGGAGAGCGAATCCAAAGGCTGATAAAGGCCCTCAGAAGCCTCTGGTACCGTGACTGCATGATTTGGAAATGTCGATCGGAGCAGAATGGGCGCCCCAGGTCTTCCGCCGTGGCGGACCGCGCCGGAGAGACCTGGGAAGTACAAATTCCCGTGGTCGCTGTACTGGAACGATTTTCGAGATCGGGTAGGAGGCGGGATCAC
>PLGM01000354.1 GCA_003139795.1 Acidobacteriaceae bacterium
TCGCCAACTGCGGTTTTTAGGATAACTACACCAAAGTAACCAAGGTTATACGCGGACGATCATCACTTCCGTCGATTTCATGAGAGCCGCCGCAGTCTGGCCCTTGCGCAGCTGCATTTCCCGGGCAGCATCGGCGGTGATGATGGAGGTAACCTGTTGGTCGCCGATGGCGAGTACCACCTTGGCGAACAGCCCGCTGATCTTCACTTCCACGATCTTGCCCACCAGTTGGTTGCGGCCGCTGACGTTGCGGAAACGCTCTCGGGACTGGATCTTCGGCTTGGTGGGCGTGGACTTCACCAGCGGCGTGAGCGCGCTTTGCGGGATGCGGTGATGGCCGCCGGGAGTCTTGGTGCTGGTCAGCTTGCCGGCAAGGATCCATTGCTTGACGGCGGCGTAGCTCACGCCGATCTCTGCTGCCGCTTCACGAGGGGTCAAAAGAACTTCTGCTTTGGCCACATTGTCACCTTCTGTGTTGGCCGCTCCAGGTCGGGTCCAACACGCTGGGATGATGCAAGGTTACACCCGGAACGCTGGTGAACCGGAGTCCATTGTTGGGCGGATGGAAGTATTGTATAAATTCGATATGGTCATTCGTTTAGCATCGTGAAACAGAATTGTGTGCAGCCAGTTTTATTTTGGAGGAAATGTGAACAAGGCAAAGTTGGTTCTTGCAGCAGCGGTTCTCTCCTTCCCATCGACCCTGGCCGTTGGCCAGAACGCCACGGTCGACACTAAGACGCCGCCGAAGACCCCCGACCCCTGCACGAGCGGCCACGAGTTCGCCACCACCGATTGCACGCTGACCTGGCACGTCATCACGGTGTACGGTACGTATGACGTCGGCGTCGGCTATGTCAGCCACGGCCTACCGGAGAACGGTTATAACTATGAAGGCGAATCGCTGGTGAACCGAAATGGCTATCAACATCGATTCCTCGTCGCACCGAACAACCTGTCGCAGACGGGTCTGGGCATCAGGGGCAAGGAAGAGTTTGTGCATGGCTGGTCGGTTGTGTTCAACGCTTCAACTGGCATCAATCCCCAGTCCGGCCTGCTCGCCAACGCGTCAGCCACCATGACCATCAACAGCGGCCTTCCCAGGAGCGGCTATTCTGAAGCCATCGACGGCGCGCGCGCGGGCCAACCCTTCAATGACGAATATTTTGCCGGTATATCGTCCAAATATGTCGGCACGCTGACCTTCGGTCGTCAGCGCTCTCTCGGCACCGATAATATGCTCCTTTACGATCCGGCCGGCGGCAGCTATGCCTTTTCGTACATCGGGTATAACGGCACGATGGCCGGCGGCGGCGACACCGAGGACAGCCGTTGGGACGACGCCCTGAAGTATCGCCTTGCATTTGGCCCGGCCCATTTTGGCGCGATGTATAAATTCGCCGATGGTAATGGCGGCTGCTTCTCGGCCTCCTCAGGCTGGACTGCCGCAACCTGTGCGGCGGAATCGGCGCATAACAACGCCTACGGATTCAACCTCGGCGGGAAGTTCGACAAGTTCTCCGCCGACCTCGTCTACCAACATTACAACCAGGCGATCAGCGTATTGAACCCATTGCTGGGGCCTCAAAGTCTGGCGGCGCCATATCAGTCGACCACCGACAGCATCAATACAAACCCGATCAACGGAGCCAATCTGATCGCCACGACCAACACCGTATATGGCATCGTGACCGACAACAACGCAATTATGGCCACTGCCAAGTATTCGTCGGAGGAGTTCAAGGTTTTTGCAGGCTACGAATACATCTGGCAGAACAACCCGGCGAACCCATTGGGCGTGGGTGCCTCGGTCCAGGGCGGTTACATCATGAGCGGGGTCGAAGACAACAATCTTGATTCTGAAAAGTTGGTGCAGATCTGGTGGACGGGCGCGAAGTACACCTACCGTCGCAAAACCGACGTCACTTTCGCCTGGTATCAACAGCGGCAGAACGACTTCCGCATTCCGCCGACCTGCTCGGCCGAAGCCGGCTTCCGCGCTTCCTGCGCGGGCGCCCTCAACGAGGGGTCGCTCTATGCGGATCATCACTTCACCAAGCGTTTCGACTCTTTTGCCGGAATTGCGTATTCCTACGTGACCGGCGGTCTTGCCATCGCCATTCCTCATGGCCCCGGCGTCCCCTATAACTCCGACAACAACTTTGCTCCCACAGTCGGTGGTCGTTTCACCTTCTGATCGTTTCTGGGGCGGGCTCAGTCGAGAGCCCACATGAGCACCTGAACCGCACGATAGCGGAGCGCTGCCCTGCGCGGCAAATCTCGGTGTTCCGGGCGAGTGACCGCCTACTCGTCAGTTACCTTTTGGTTAACTGCACTGTGCAACCGCCCAGCATGCCGTAATGATTGTTTCTGGGTGAGGCCAAATGGGAGCGGGGCGGTCACTTCTCCTTTGGCCTACAGTCCATAGTGCGGGGCTGTGCTCGGGCAGGTACTGTCCGCTGGAGTCCCGAGGGGTGCCGGGCCCTGAAACCGGGCCTGTCGCTAATAGAGGCTTCGCTAGGTAAAACGGAAGAAAAGAGGGAATCTAGGCGAATATGGCGACTCCAGCGAATCTGCAAGCTGTTTATTTTTGTGTAACTTATTGATTCTAAATATTTATGACAGAGAGAGGGGACTCGATGCCGTCGCCCACTATGCCATCCATTGCACCTTAAACTGCCTGTGGTGCAACTGGCC
>PLGM01000030.1 GCA_003139795.1 Acidobacteriaceae bacterium
AGCGGCATGGCTCGAGTGCGCCAGTCCAAGCTGCCATTTTCCTTTCTGCATCACGCTGGGTTGCTTTTTTGACCTATTTCGTCACCCTATTATGCGAGACCCAGTAATCGACATCGATATTGCTGTCGCATCGCAACCATTCTCTTGGCGCTGCTGCCGTTGGCATCATCTTGCTGCCACAGTGCTACTGCCCAATTGGGCTCCATCGCTCCAAGGGGAGCGGCAGAAGCAGGATCGGCTCGGGAATTACTGCCTGGTCACAAAATATCGAAACGATCTGAGCAGATTGGGGCTGCACTCGTTAAGCACCAGTCTAAAGTGGTCAATAGACGCTGTATATGTCTTTATCGTCTCTGAGACGACTGAAGGCCGCGGTCTCCTAACAGGGGCCACAACCGCCTTCAATCCGACTAGAGCGATTAGCATCTGGGCATTCAGCGCATCTGCGCGAACCCGCTTAATCCTCTCGACAACATCTGGAGTGTACCCGCATTCTTTCGCGACGAAGTCGATGGCTTCCAACAACACTTCCATGTTCATATACATCCTCCAAAGGCCAACCACGCCATTGACCCTTGACCAAATCTCAGATTCGGAACAATCACTATCCTCACTCACCACAGCTGAATACGACAAGCCAGACAATCGTCCATGACCATCGCGAAAGCCCTTCAAAATCGCATGCCAATCCCTGTCGCGGCGCCGATGAAGCGACCGCTGTATGCGAATTGCAGCTACCAAAAGAGCCATTGCGGCCACAATTTGTAATGCAATCTGAAACATAACTTGGTATTCCTTTCAACCGTAGTTATGCGATTCACAACTCTCCGTAGAGTCCAAACTAGCAGCTACAGGCCGAAGTACCTGCCAGATCAGAATGCAGAGGAGAAAGACCCACATGTAGCCGCACACGCACTCACTTACTGCAAATGTGCCAGCAGGAAGTTTTAACCGTGGAGCAAGTTCATTAAGGACGTGCTCCAGCATTGCACAAATAGCGTAGGCCGCAAACACGGATATTACTCGAGAGGTCACCGCGTTAGGCCCCGAACTCTCTAAACGCAGAAACACCAAAATGGCGATGAATGCGAGTACCCTGAGTATTGAGACTGCTAAATCCACGCGCAGAAAGTTCTGCTCCGCTGAACCAAAGTCGCTGTAGCTTTGCATATCGGTCATGAGGTAAGCCGCCAAGGCGGAGAGAACACAGCAAAGTGCAGTGAGACGCCATTTTAAGGAGGTGGCTCCGCTGCCGGAATTCCGGAGGAGTCGACATGCCAGTTCCCACACTGCGGCCGCTTCCACTAGATAGCCGATGTACGTGGTGATCACCAGCACGGGCCAGATGTCTGATGTCCGAGCAATCAGAATCAAAACTGAATCGGAAACAAACAGATATGTTAGATAACAAAAGACCAGCGGTAAGCTACGTACTTTGCCCGAAACTACAAAGGACAGCGCACACAATCCTTCGGATGCTAGACCCGCAATCGATAGTACCTGCTGCGCAATGTCGAAAGTCGTCATCTTGTTTCTTCACCAGCCCATCTGGCACAGGAACCCGGCGAACAGGGCTTCCAATGATCAGTCCACCGGATATGCCGCGCTTAACTTCAACCCCTCGTGCCTAACTCCCTCTAGGGCTTGCTACGACCCTTCGGGACGTTCCTAGGTGGCATTATAATTATATGACTGGCGGGGATTGGGCGGATCGAGCAGCCGTTTGAAGGGGGTGTGTTAATACAGTTGACAACCGATGAGATCGTAAGCAAAAACAGAAACAAGTATGACATGGTTTCCCTTCTCCGCTCTTACGCTCACTGGCTTCGGCTCAGGTCGCCGTAAGCCAATGAGATTCGTTGACATTGTCTGCAAGTCGAGAGCGTTACTTCATTGCTGCCGACCGTGCGCGGCTGGGTTGCTCATTCCTATCCGCTGAACTTCCGTGCCGCAATAACCGACATTCGCAGTCGTGCTATCAACATCCCGACTGTGACCCATCGAGACCAAGCCCGACGGTGATTCTCTGGTTATGAATGGACGATAAATGGGGCAAGCCAACGACTGATGCCGTTCCAATTGCCACAGGTCCCCATCTGTTTTGAGCTGAGCTGGGCCTCCGCGTGTCAGGATCGAGAATGGTGTCTGCCGTTCTTTGCAGAAAGCTCCGATCTGCGAGCCGGTTGAGTGTACGCTGAAAGCCGCGGAGAGCAGATTCTGAGGGCCACTCCATCGGCAAGGCTCGAACCAGTTGCCAGATGCGATCAACATCCAACCGCTGTAAGCGTTTCACGACACGTTCGATATGCTCGGTGTCGATGTCCGGGTACGCTCGATCATCGAGATACTTAGACTTCAAAGGGTCTGTCTGCAAATCCCCGTTTGGACCTCCGAACAGATGCCCATGATCGATGAAATGCGCTTGAAGCCGCTCGCCAGGTCCTTCCGTGAAGATTGTCTGCCGATGATCAGCGTGATCGGCGCAGATATCGAGGAGCCAAGCAGCCCAAAAATCGATGCGATTCCGGACGCGATGGAAAAATGTGCCAGGAAGAATCTCCAACAGTCGAGTATGCTCTGTCCCCAGGAATCTCGAACCAAAGCACAAGCTCACTTCCGGGATTTCAAATTCGGCAGGAACTTCCACCAGACAGGATGAATACTGGTAGATAAAACCGCGCGTTATCAGCAACGGTTTCCACTCAGGGGTCGGGAGGCCGCAGCTGCGGTAAAGCTCAGTGCCAACGCTCTCGTTGAAGAGCAGGTTGGGACCCTGGAGATTGTTGGTAGATTTGACTACATAGAGCAGGCCGTCATTTGCCTGAACCAAAATGGGTTGTGAACGACCATGCAAACTGCGAATATACCGCGAAACAAGAGCAAAATCCTTAGCCAAAGCGGACATAGTTCCCCCACGAACCAAATATTGAAAATGAAACCGTTTCAATCCATCTCTCTGGGGTTACAGAAGGCAGCTCTTCAAGCAAAATGAGCGAGAGCCCATGAGCACTCTCTCATTGAAATTCCGGGGCAAACATTTTCAAGCAACGACGGTTCTCAACCTCTAGGGCATGATGTTTCCGTCTACTTTTGCACAGGAAAGTAATATGACCCTAGAGCATTTGGCTTTTCGTGTCAATGACTTTTCAGGTCAATAAAATGACACTAAGGTATCAATCACCGTGCGAAATGTGATTAAGATCACGGACCGAAGGCGCATTCTGGCGCAACAAAGCCGTTGGCCCACCTGCCAGAATGAACTGTGCCTCGGCTGGCCGCATTTGAGCAGCATTTGGAATGCGGGCTCATTTCAAACATTGGTACTTAATCAAAATTGGAGTCCCGAGGATGTCCCACCCATAGTTGAAAGTTGAGCGGCGGTTCAGCCTGATTCTGAAAGAATCGGGTTGCCAAACCTTGAAGGGAGAACCGCCGTGAAGAAAAGCTACCACACGATAGGCAAGCAGGGAAAAGTGAACGGGCAGGAGTTGGCCGGGTTTCTGGCCAAAGAGGGGCAGTTTCTTATGCCCATGGTGGATCTGATCGAGCAGTGCCGATTGGCCTGCGACGAGTTGATCGACGTAACCGGCCGCGCAGCGATTGAAGCGGTGCTGCAGTTGTCGGCCAGCCAGGCGGCAGGAGGCGCCGCGCAGCAGGGCAAGCGCCGCGCCGGGGATGTGGTCTTCTATGGCCGGCAGCCGGGCCAGGTCATGCTCAGCGACCGCAAGCTGGAAGTCGAGCGGCCGCGCTTGCGCACGCGCGGGCGAGCCGGCCGGGAGGTCGAAGTGCCGGCCTACACTGCCATGCAGGACGGCGAGCAACTGGGAGCGCGGACGCTGGAGATCCTGATGCGCGGCGTCTCCACGCGCAACTACAAGGAAGTCATTCCGACCATGGCCGAGACAGTGGGAGTTTCCAAGTCGGACGTGAGCCGGCGAGTGGTCGAGGCCTCGGAGGCAGAGGTCGAGGCGCTGCTCTCACGGCGCTTCGATGAGTTGAAACTGCTTGTGATCTACATCGACGGACTCATCTTCGGCGACTACACAATGATCGGCGCNNGTGGCGCGAGGCGTCGATCCAAAACGGAAGATGCTCTTTGTCATCGATGGATCGAAGGCGCTCAGAGCCGCCATCAACGCGGTCTTTGGCGCCCAGCAGCCGGTGCAAAGATGCCGTGCGCATAAGCTGCGCAACGTGCTCGACCATCTGCCCAAGGAGCAGCGCGACCAGGCCAAGAGCGTGCTGCGGGCAGCATGGAAACTCGATGCCAAAGCCGGCATGGCGCGCATCCGCAAGCTAGCCGAGTGGCTTGAGCGGGACTATCCATCGGCTGCGGCCAGCCTGCTGGAAGGCCTGGATGAATGCTTCACCATCAACCGGCTGGGCCTGCCGCCGTCGCTGCTGCGCTGCCTGGCCACAACAAACATCATCGAGAGTCCGCACGCGGGAGTGCGCATCCAGACCCGCCGCGTCACCCACTGGCAAAACGGTAAGATGGTGATTCGCTGGCTGGCCTCGGCCTTCATCAGAACAGAAAAGAGGTTCAACAAGATCATGGGATATCGCGATCTGTGGACC
>PLGM01000373.1 GCA_003139795.1 Acidobacteriaceae bacterium
GAGTCGTCGCTACAAAATCACGCACCTGCGCAGAGGTTCCTTAGACAGTCTCCGCCGAGTTCGTTGTAGCTGCGGCCAATTGCGATCGAGTTCTGAAATGCATCTTGAACCGGCCTGATGCCATTGCACTGACTGGAAAGGTTCCAGGTATGCTGATTGCAAATGCCCGCAGAATCCAGCGCACGTAAGCCCCTGGACCGAGCACTGTGAACATGCTATATAATTTCGCTTCTTTCGCAATTTACTCACAGAGTTTCCTGTTTGGTGACGAAATGAATGCAATGAATCGTATCGCGCTCAATCGGTTTTACGTCACAGCCTGTTTTGCCGTGCTCGCAGGCTTTGCGCCCCTGCTCCTGGCGGCTGACGTTTCTTCCGTCCGGGCCTGGGAGGAAGACATCGTCATCCCTACATACCTCGCGGGCGCGCCGGAGCCGAATCCGATCTTCGATCTGGGACGAAACTCCCAGGGAGCGCGGGGGATTATTTACCCGTATCCGCTTTACGATTCCCTCACCCACCAAAAGGTCGACAAGACGTATAAGATCGTTTACCTCGAGAACGAATACATCCGCATCGGAGTCCTTCCGGAGATCGGCGGCCGACTCTTCGAGGGCATCGACAAGACGAACGGTTATAACTTCATTTACCGCCAGCACGTGATCAAGCCCGCGCTGATCGGGCTGATCGGCGCCTGGATTTCCGGCGGCATCGAATGGAACATTCCGCATCATCACCGGGCCTCCACGTTTCTCCCCGTGCAGTACAGCATCGAGGAGAACGCCGATGGCAGCAAGACCGTCTGGGTGGGTGAACTGGAAGTGCGACAGCGCATGCGTTGGGCTGTCGGATATACTCTGCGGCCCGGCAAGTCGTATGTCGAAGCCCGCGTGCGGATCCTGAACCGCACACCCGTGGTGAACACGATGCTCTGCTTTGCCAACGTGGCAGTACACGTGAACGAGAGTTATCAAGTCATCTTCCCGCCCAGCACGCAGTACGGAACTTTTCATGGAAAGCGTGAGTTCGTGAACTGGCCTATCGCCAGCACTGTCTATGACGGCGAGGACTTCACGAAGGGCGTGGACGTGAGTTGGTATAAGAACCATATCCAGGCGAATTCGATTTTTGCATGGAATTACACCGATGATTTTTTCGCTGGATATGACCACGGCAAGGAGGCCGGAACGATGGCGGTGGCCGATCACAACATGGTGCCGGGGAAAAAGGTCTGGACGTGGGGCGACGGGCCGCGTGGCAGGATGTGGGATCGCATTCTAACCGACACAGACGGCCCATACGACGAACTGATGGTGGGTGCATATTCCGACAACCAGCCAGACTATAGCTGGCTCCAGCCCTTCGATGTGAAGTCGTTTTCCATGAATTGGTATCCGTTCCGCGACATTGGCGGAGTGAAGAATGCGAATCTCGAAGCCGCGGTAAACCTGGAGGTCGGCAAGGACAGCACGGCGAGGGTAGGTTTCAATACGACTTCGGCGCACGCCGCGGCGACCGTCCGGCTTGAGGCGGGATCGAAGGTGCTGCTGGAAGAGACGGTCGCCATCGATCCTGGAAAGCCTTACGTCAAGCAGGTAGCTATCCCGACAGGCATCGATGAGCACGATCTGCGGGCGTCGATTTCGGCGGATGGGAAGGAACTCGTTTCTTATTCTCCGATCCGTCTGACAGCGGAACCCATGCCAAAACCCGTAACCTCGCCGTTGCCTCCGGCGCAGGTTAAAACGGTTGAGGAACTCTATTTGATAGGGCTTCGAGCCGATCAGTTTCACGATCCGTCCATTGCTCCAGAGCCTTATTGGGAAGAAGCCTTGCGCCGCGATCCCAAAGACGTTCGCGTGAACACGGCATTTGGCATTGACTACTTCAGGAAGGCGCGCTTTGCCGAAGCCGAGCAGTTTTTTCGCACGGCCCTGGAGCGGCTAACCGATCGCTATACAACGCCAAAGGATGCCGAGCCGATCTACTATCTGGGGCTCACGTTAAAGGCGGAAGGGAAGTTCGACAAGGCGTACAAATACTTGTACAACGCCACGTGGAACCTGTCCTGGCGTGCTGCCGGATACTACGGCGCAGCCGAAATCGCTACGATGCGCGGCGAGTTTGACACGGCACTGGATCTGGTGGACAGGTCGATCGATAACAACGCTTTGAACATTCGGGCGCTGAATCTGAAAGCTGCCTTGTTGCGGCATCTTGGCCGCCCTGAAGAGGCGTTGCAGGTGCTTGCCGGCGCGCATCGCAAGTCCGATCCGCTGGATGTCCGTTCGATGGCGGAGCGTTGGCTGGCTTCGAATGACCAGGCTGCGCGAAGCATTCTGACCGCCGCGATGAACGCGCATCCTGCCACCGCAACGGAAACGGCTGCCGAATACTTGAACGCCGGCTTGTGGCAGGACGGCAGCGACGTTCTGTCCCAAGCCGTCACCGATGCGCCCGACAAAAACAAGATCGACGCGATGGTGTACTACTATCTGGGCTACTTCGCGGGAAAGCTGCAACAGCCGGCGAAGGCCTCTGAGTATTTTGCGCTCGCGGCCAAGATGCCGTCCGACTATGTTTTCCCGTTCCAGAGCGAGGAGATCGAGGTGCTGCGCCAGGCAATGAAAGCGAATTCACAGGATGCGCGTGCACCGTATTACCTGGGCAACCTGCTGTTCGACGGGCAGCCATCGGAGGCAGCCAGGTTGTGGCAGGCGTCGATTGCAATCGACCCTTCGATCGCTATCGTTCATCGCAATCTGGCAATCGCCTATGCATACCGCAAGTCCGGCCCCTCGATGGACCAGGCGATCGCACAGTTGGAACAAGCCGTGTCGTCAAGCCATCCATATGCTCGCCACTTCAGAGAATTAGACGAGTTTTATGAAGCTGCTGGAGCCGCTCCCGCCAAGCGACTGGAGGTTCTGGAGAGGAATCGGACGGTCGTCGGCCAGAGCGATGGATCTCTCGCACGCGAGATTGGATTGCTTGTCTCGCTGGGCAAACTCGACGAGGCCATTGGACTTCTCAGCGGCCACGCGTTCGCCATTGCGGAAGGCGCAAATCTGAATGTCGCCGATATGTGGATTGACGCCCACGTTCTGCTCGGCCGGAAGGAACTTGCGAGCAAGCATCCCAACGAGGCGCTTTCGGAATTCGAGGGCGCGCTTGCAATCCCGGCGACTCTTCCCTTAGAAGGATTCGACGCAAGGGCGCGCGAACCGGAGGTCGATTACTGGATTGGCGCGGCTTACGCCGCCGCGGGCAACGAGGCGCAGGCAAAGGTGTACTGGCAGAAGTCGGCCGGTGCGAATCCGGCACAAGGACGGCAGAGTTCCGGCGACTTGACCCTGCAAGATGTCCAGCCTTACTACCAGGCGCTCTCGCTTCGTCAACTCGGGCAGACGGATCAGGCTGCCGCCATGCTTCAGGATCTCGTGACCGCGGCACATCAGGCGCTTCAGCAGGGGCCGGCGGAACTCGACCCCAATATGTCTCCGGGTACGTTGCGCTCCCAGCGGTCCAGTCTGGGCTCCGCGCACTACGCTGCCGCTCTCGGCTATATAGGATTGGATGAGAGACAGAATGCAAAGCGAGAGCTGGCAAGAGCGTTAGAGATAAGTCCGGACAACGTGGGTGCGAGATCCGCAATGGAAGACCTCGAGTAAGCGCATTTTCATGTGCTTTGGGAGGATTCCCGACTCAATGAACTGTTTCAGTCGGGAGAACCCCCGGCTTTGCCGGGGTGGCAGTAGACGTTTGACAATTCCGGGAGTCGTCCCTGGTCTTGTCTGTTCTTTGAATCGGTCGTAATAACTTCCCGCAGGGGATAAAGCCCGGGGCATTTTGGGATGCGGCTTCGGCACGCGACCCCGACCCTGAAGGGTGCCCCGGTACGCCGGTGCTGCCCTGTTACAAAGCCCCCGCAATTGAGTGCAATGCAAAATCCAGCGGTGACGAAGGTTCAGGCCCCTTTGAGGGGCCACAGACCAGAAAGCCTCCGGCTCTCTCAAGGAGCAAAATCCATTTGCTCCTTCCCTTATTGCCCAGACCATGGGTCTGGTACCCCACTGCCGGAGGATACTTACTTTGCGGCTGGCGACGTCAATGTCGGCTTTACCCCTCAGATGCGGGTCTGGTCCCTCGAAACCGGCCCATCGGCGGTACAATCTGAGCGAATCAGTTTTGAAAGAGGAGATTCCTCATGACAGAGAAACTTAGACTGGATCGCCGGGATTTCCTCAAGCAGGCGGCTGGAGCGGTGGGCGCGGCGACGCAGGCGGAGCATTGGACTGCGCTGGCGGCAGGGCAGGAGTCTCACGGCGGGGAAGAGCGGAGCCAGGCAGGCGAGGACCTGAGTTATCCGCGCCGGTTTCGCGGACGGCAACTGCGGATGATCTCGTTTCCGCTGGGAGGAATGGCCGCGGGGAGCATTGGTCTGGGCGGGCGCGGGCAGCTTGTGAACTGGGAGATCTTCAACCGCCCGAACATGGGATTTCGCCCACCGTATGCGTTTCCGTCAATCTGGGCACAGGCGGGAAGCGGGAAGCCAGTGGCGCGCGTGCTTGAGTCGGGCATTCTGCCGCCTTACGAGGGGCAGGATGGCCTGGGTTCGAGCAATGTTCCAGGGCTGAGCCGGCTGGAGTCGGCAACGTTTACCGGGGAGTATCCGCTGGCGCATATCGATTTTCATGACCGTTCGCTGCCGGTGAAGGTTGAATTGGACGCCTTTTCGCCCTTCATTCCGCACGAGCCGGACGACTCGGGACTGCCGGTGGCTATTCTGCGCTATCGCGTGACCAACCCGAGCCCTGCTGCAGCCAGGGTGGGCATTGCGTTCTCCATTGAAAACCCCGTGACCACGAAAGAAGACGTTGGCGGAGCCGCGAGACAAAAGGCGGATGAGGGACGTCGGAACGCGTATCGCTCGGGAGATGGCGTCGCGGGGCTCGTAATGAGCAATCCTGCGTTGGCTGCGGACGACCCCATGGCGGGAGAGTTCGTGCTGGCCGCAACACTGGATGGCGGCGTGGAGGCTTCGCACTGGGAGGGGTGGCCCGCAGGCCGCTGGTGGAACTCTCCGCTGCAGTTCTGGGACCGGTTTTCAAAGACGGGCGACCTGAGCACACAGCCGGAATCGCACAATGCCGTGGGCGTGCTCTGCCTGAGGAGGACGATCCCTCCTGGGCAGACGGCGAGCTTTGAGTTTTTGCTCGGCTGGCGGTTCCCCAATCGCACTCCGGACTGGATCGGGTGGGCGGCGCCCCCGGGCGAAGGTAAGACCATCATCGGCAATTACTATGCGGTCCGCTTCAAGGATGCATGGGAAGCCGTGAGTTACACGGCGGCACATTTGGAAGAGTTAGAAGCGCGCACCCGCATGTTTACCAATGCCTTGCGCGAGAGCACGCTGCCTGGGGTGGTGAAGGAAGCGGCGAGCGCAAACCTTTCCACGCTGGCGACAACAACCTGCTTCCGCACTGCGGATGGCGAGTTTCACGGCTTTGAGGGCAGCGACGACACGCAGGGATGCTGCTTTGGTAACTGCACCCACGTGTGGAACTACGAGACGGTAACTCCGTTTTTGTTCCCCTCGTTTGCCAGGTCGCTGCGCCGGAGCGCTTTTGGCCACTCGATGGACGATGCGGGCGCGATTCATTTCCGGCAGCTGCTGCCGGAGGGTAAGGCGCGCTCAGGATTCGCGGCAGCGGACGGGCAGATGGGGCAGATTATCCATGCCTGGCTGGACTGGAAGATCTGCGGAGACGAAGCGCTGCTGCGCAGCACCTGGCCGCGGGCGAAGAAGGCGCTGGAGTTTGCGTGGGTCAAAGGCGGATGGGACGGCAACCGGGATGGCGTGATGGAAGGCGTGCAACACAATACCTACGATGTTGAGTTTTATGGTCCCAACCCGATGTGCGGAATCTACTATCTGGGGGCGTTGCGGGCCGGCGAGGAGATGGCGCGCGCGGCCGGCGACACGTCGTCGGCGGAGGCATACAGGACGCTGTTCGAGCAGGGAAGCCGGTGGATCGACGCCAATCTGTTCAACGGCGAGTTCTATATACAGAAGGTTCGTGGATTTCGCAAAGACGAGATTGCGAACAACCTGCGCAGCGAAATGGGTTCAGAGAACTCGGAGACTCCGGAATACCAGGTGGGCGGCGGTTGCCTGGCCGATCAGCTGATCGGCCAATATCTGGCGGAGATTGGAGGGATGGGACCCCTCGTCTCGCCGGAGAACATTCGCAGGACGCTCGGCTCAATTTACAAGTACAACTACAAGCCAACGCTCAAAGATCACGATAATGTGGAGCGAACCTATGTGCTGAACGATGAGGCGGCGGTCGTAGTCTGCGACTATGGCAGGGCCGAGCGCCCCCGGATTCCCTTTCCCTACTATGCGGAGGCGTGGACCGGACAAGAATACCTGGTAGCCGCTCTCATGATGAATTGGGGCATGGTGAAGGAAGGTCTGGAGTGCGTCGGGAATATTCGTTCCCGCTATGACGGAGAGAAACGGAACCCGTGGGATGAACCAGAGTGTGGCCACCACTATGCTCGCGCCATGTCTTCGTGGTCCGCCGTCGTTGCTCTTAGCGGCTTCCTCTACGATGGGGCCAAAGCATCCGTGGTGGCCGTGCCGCGAATCCCGCAGGACGACTTCGAATGCTTCTGGTCGACGGGGACGGGATGGGGCACGTTTTCACTGCGCCGGCAGGCCGGCGGCACACTTTTTGCCGTCAAGGTGCTGGCCGGAACGCTCACCTGTCGTTCCTGCGAGATTGCCGCGCGGGGCACGACGGCTTCAGTCGAAAGTGGCGGAAGGGCGGTTGAAAACCGGTTGGAGAAGCACGAAGAACGGATGGTGGTGACATTCGATCAAACCCTGCGCCTGGCCGCGAAGGACGAGATCCGGATCGAGGTGCGCGGATGAGCTTCGGCTCAAGACTGCAAAGGCCATGGATTGTACTTGTCGGCGGCTTCCTGGGGTCGGGAAAGACCAGCCTGATCCTTGCGGCGGTCAGTTTGCTTGAGCAGCGCGGGTTGCGCTGCGCCATGATCCTCGACGACCAGAGCGATGAGTTGGTGGACACGCGCCATGCCGAGAGGCAAGGTGTGCTTTCGCGCGAAGTGACCGGCGGATGCTTTTGTTGCCTGTATTCCGGGTTGATGTCGGTCATCGAGGAACTGCGGACCTGGTCCCCGGATGTGATCTTTGCCGAGCCTGTGGGAAGCTGCACGGACATCTCGGCGACGGTGTTCGGTCCGCTGCGGGAGCAGTTCGATCGTTACAGAGTGGCGCCGTTTACCGTGCTTGCCGATCCGGCCCGCGCCGCCGCGCTGCGGAGCGAAGATGCGGATTCCGATCTGGCCTTCCTGTTTCAAAAGCAGTTGCAGGAGGCCGACCTGGTCTGTATGAGCAAGGCCGATCTCTATCCGGACGCAGCAGGCATTTCCGGGCTAGAGGCGCGGTTTTTGAGTGCAAAGACCGGCCAGGGCGTTCAGGAATGGCTGGATGAGATTCTGTTGGGATCTGTCGAAGCGGGAAGGACAACCCTGGAGATCGACTACGCACGCTACGCGCGCGCGGAAGCAGCTCTTGCGTGGCTCAATCTAAGCTTCGTTCTTGAGCCGGCCTCTCCCTTGTCTCCAGCCCTGGCGGTTGGGCCATTTCTGGACCGCATGGACGAGGCGCTGACCGCGGCCGGAATTCATATTGTGCACCTGAAGTTCTTCGACAGCTCAGCGACGGGCTGGCTGAAGGCGGCGATGTGCGCGAACCGCGAAGAGCCGAGAGTGGAGGGGAATCTGGATGCGTCTCCCGCAGACCGGCATGAAGTACTCGTGAATCTTCGCGCAAAAGGCAGCCCCACCCTGGTGCGGAAGATTGTTGAAGAGCAGCTGCGGCAAGTGGAGGGGAGGACATTCGGGGTGCGCCTCGAGTGCTTCAGCCCTGCTCCACCGAAGCCGGATCGGAGAGTGCCCAGAGCGCGGCTCCGATGGGCATGATCTTGAAAACCGGCCATGGTTGCTGCCGGGCTTTGCTGCCTTAAGATCTCCAACCGTTCAAGAAACGCGTCGCGCAGGCCAGCAACGGCGACGTGGCTGCACTTCGGCGTGTTCTGGCTGCCGGAGCCAAGATCAACCAATCCTACGAATGCGGCGTCACTCCGCCCATGGCCGCAACCTTCAATGGCCAAACCGCCGCCGTCAATGCCCTCATCGCCAGGCGTTCCCATGCCTCCATTTCTCACCCTCGAAAAAGAAGAAATGCTAATGCCAACTTGGATGGAGGTGTGCGAGAAATCGCGCGGGAAACGGGTCGAGGCGCCGGTTGGCTGCATCTGGAAGGCGCGTCGGCCTCTGGACTCCATGAATTGTCGTCGCGGACGAGCCGAAGGGGCGTATACTGGCGGGTCTCTGGATTCCGAATGAAAACTTCGGGGTATTCTCAACGGCTGTAAGCAAATTCCGCTCGCAAAATCCTTCAAGGGGGCAAAAATGAAAACCTTATCACGTCGCGATCTGTTGAAGACCAGCCTGCTGGCGCCGGCCGTAGTGGCGGCGGCGCAAGGAATGGGCCCGATCGGCGCTGCGATCCAAGTTGCCGGTGAGGCGCCTGGCCCGCTTCCCACAAGCGCCCCACGCAAATCTCCAACGCCAGGCGCAGGACGCGAACGTCTGCTTCTGGATTTCGGGTGGCGCTTCCACTTCGGGAATGCCAACGACCCTGTCAAGGATTTTGGATTTGGGAGCGGAAGGAGCGGCAACTTCCAGAAGACGGGAAATTTCCTTCCTGCCGGCTCCGTTGCGTTCGACGACAGCGACTGGCGGACTGTGGATCTGCCCCACGATTGGGCCGTCGAGCTGCCTTTCCAAAACGACCCCGCACTGCAAAGCAAAGGCTTCTACCCGCTGGGACGGACCTACCCGGCCACGAGCGTCGGTTGGTATCGCCGCGTCTTCGAGCTTTCCGCCGCGGACGCGGACAAACGGATCACCCTCGAGTTCGATGGCTCGTACCGGGAAACCATGGTGGTCTTCAACGGCTTTTACATCGGCCGGCACAGCGGCGGCTACGATCCGTTCAGTTTCGACGTGACCGACTTTGCGACTCCGGGAGGGAGGAACGTCCTGCTGGTTCGCGTGGATGCCACCTCGAGCGATGGCTGGTTTTACGAAGGAGCGGGGATTTACCGGCACGTGTGGCTGGTGAAGACGGGCCCGGTACATGTGAAGCAATGGGGGACGTTCGTCTCTGCCCAGGTGCGACCCGGCGAAGCTACGCTCTCGATCCGCACGGAGGTGAATAACCACGGCAACGCGGCGCAGAACGCGCGTGTTGTCTCCACAATTCTCGATCCCTCCGGCAAGGAGGTGGGGAAAGCGGCTACAGACCCTATGTCCATTCCGGAAGGGGGAGAGCAAACCTATGAGCAGGAGATGGTGGTGAAGCGGCCCCTCCTGTGGTCCCTCGAGGAGAGAAACCTGTACAAGCTGGTAACGGAGGCGAGAGCCGGCGGCGAGGCCGTCGATCGCTACGAGACGCCGTTTGGCATTCGCACGGTGAAATTCGACGCGGAGAAGGGCTTTTTTCTTAACGGCAAGCCAGTGAAGCTGAAAGGAACCTGCAATCACCAGGACCACGCCGGCGTGGGCGCGGCGCTGCCTGACGCTGTGCAGTACTACCGCATCCGGAAGCTTCAGGAGATGGGTTGCAACTCCCTGCGCACGTCGCATAACCCTCCCACTCCGGAACTGCTCGACGCCTGTGACGAGCTGGGGATGCTGGTGTTCGATGAGACGCGCATGATGTCTTCCAATCCTGAAGGCCTGAGCCAGTTCGGAAACCTGGTGCGGCGGGACCGCAACCGTCCGAGCGTCTTCATGTGGTCCATGGGGAATGAAGAAGGCCAGGCGAACGGGGAAAAGGGAGTGCTCATCCTGACCGCGATGAAAGCCCTCGCGACCGGACTCGATGGCTCGCGGCCGGTCTCGATCGCGCCTACCGGGGCCATTGGAACCGGAGGCCTGGTCGAGTGCGACGTCATCGGCTACAACTACATGGACCCCGGAGCCGAGGCCTACCACAAAGCCCATCCCGAGAAGCCTGTCATCGGCACGGAGACCGTCAGCGCGGTTTGCACGCGCGGCATTTATGTCACCGACCCCGAAAAAGGCTATGTCGGTTCGTACGATCCGTACACCACCACCGGCCGTGCTTCGGCAGAAGGCTGGTGGAGCTTCTGCAATGCGCGGCCGTGGCTCTCCGGAGGCTTTGTGTGGACAGGGTTCGACTACCGCGGTGAACCCTCGCCGAATGGGTGGCCCAACATCAGCTCCCAGTACGGGATCATCGATACCTGCGGCTTTCCCAAGGATTCGTTCTACTACTACCAATCCTGGTGGACCGAGCGGCCGGTGCTGCACCTGTTCCCGCACTGGAATTGGCCGGGGATGGAAGGAAAAGAGATTGCGGTTTGGGTCTATTCAAACCTGGACAAGGTGGAGTTGTTCTGCAACGGCCAAAGTCTGGGCGCCAAGGAAATGAAGAAGGATTCCCACTTGGCCTGGATCGTCAAGTATGCTCCCGGCGTCATCGAGGCACGAGGTTTCAAAGAGGACAAGGTGGTGATGACGGCAAAGAGGGAAACCACGGGCCCGGCGGCCAGATTGGTGATGAGTGCGGACCGCCGCGAGGTCTCCGCCGATGGCGAGGACGTGGCCATGTTCGCCGTTGAGGTTCAGGATGCGCGAGGCCGCGTGGTGCCCATCACAGATAACCTGGTGACGTTCCGGGTCTCCGGCCAGGGAAAACTGATCGGCGTGGGCAACGGCGACCCTACCGACCAGGAATCCGACAAGGGCTCATCGCGCAAAGCCTTCTCCGGTCTCTGCATGGCCCTTGTTCAGTCTGCCCAGTCAAACAAGACTGCCGGGACCATCACCGTGGAGGCCACGTCTCCCTCGCTCGCCTCGGCCAAGGTTACGATTGCCTCGAAAGCGGTGACTCTCCGGCCCCAGGTCGCCGTTTGGGAACGCCAGGCGCCGGTGGGTGCGGGCATCACCGGCCTGTGGCGGCCTGCGCCGGGATCCGGCGTCACCGGCCTGCTCGCCTACGTGGTGGGCGATGGCAACACAGTGCTCGCGCTGCGCCAGGATGGAAGCACCCTCACGGGAAGCGTCGAGGGCGCCGGCGGCGGCTTCTCCGGCGGAAACGATGCGCCCATTCCGATCGAGGAAGGCAAAGTCGACGGCCGGAGCGTCTCCTTCAAGGCAGGCAACAGCACCTATTCGGGAACGCTGAAGGATGACCAGCTCGAGCTCCTGCGAAAGATCGATTTCAGCCGCTGGCTGTCACGTATGCCCAAGGAGCCGACGGGGCCGCGCCCGGCGATTGGGCCCCCGCCGGATGGATCGGATCCGTCGTTCAATCTGCCCTCTCGCCTGCCCCCGGGCGTCCCGATTGTTCTGCGTCGGGTTCAGCGGTAAAGGGCGACCAAACCATCTTGTCGGCGATCGGTTCTTCCAAGCCCCGATCGCCGAGGGTGCTGGGAAACAGATAAACCTGGCGCCTGTTGCAGCGCCGGTATTCGCGCCAGGCATGCAACAGCGCGGGGGGCAGTGAAACATCGCGGTCACGAGAGCCCTTCCCTTGGTGAGTGTGAAGCAACCGGCGCGCGCGATTCTTTCCATCGCCTGGCTGTTTCGCTCCTGATTCAGCGCAGCAGCAGATCGGACCCTACTTGCTCAAGTCTTCCGGGTGGACATAGAAGGATGCGGGCGGAAAACTGGCAACTGCGGAGCCGAGCGAGATGTTCGGCGTGTCGCCCATCGTCAATTCAAGCGTGCCGCCATTCGCAATGTCCGCGTGGCGAAACCAGACCTGGTTGAGCAACTTTCCGTTCAGGCGGATGCTTTGCACATACTTGTTTTCATGGGAAGTATGATGGGCAACAATGACGAAGTCCTTTCCATTCCTGAGATGAATGGTTGCCTTGTCAAAGACCGGACTGCCGATGTCATAGGTTGGAATTCCCGGCGTGACAGGATAGAAACCCATCATCGAAAACACCACGAAGGCGCTCATGCCGCCGCCATCTTCATCGCCGGCCATGCCTTCGAGCGTATCGGTGAAAAACGATTCGAGAAGCATGCGGACGCGCTTCTGCGTTTTCCAGGGAGCCCCGAGCCGGTTGTAGATGTAGGGTATGGCGAGGCTAGGTTCGTTTCCCATCGAGAACTGGCCCGCCATCGACGTGGAATCGGGAAACTTCGCCTGGAACTCATACTTCGAGCGACCCAGAGGCTCGCGAAAAAGCTGGTCCAGGTTGGCCGTGGCCTTTCCGGTTCCGCCCATCAACTCGATCAGGCCGTTGAAGTCGTGCATCACATCCCAGGTGTAGGTATAGCCGTTGTTCTCGTCGTAATAGTCCCGTCCGCCCATCCCGCCATCGAACTTGGGATCAAGCGGCTCAATCCATCGTCCCTCTGAGTCCTTCGGCCACATCAGCCCCTTCTCCGCGCGGAATAGGTTCTTGTAATTCGCCGCACGCCGAAGAAAGAGCCTTTCGTCCTGCGGCCTGTCGAGAACACGCGCGAGCTGGGCAATCGACCAGTCATCGAAGCTGTTCTCAAGAGTGACCGGCACGGGTTGCCGCTTCTCGGACGGATCAACCTGCGCATCGGTCTCCTTTTCTCCGGGACGTAAAGCGGGCATATAGCCGTGGGTGGCATAAAACTCGTCAAGCGGTCCTTTGGGCCCCAGGCGCCAGGGAAGCAGCGTGCCCTCAAGAGATCGCTTGCGAACACCGTCGAAGGCAGCCTGCAGATCGAAGTTCCGAACGCCTTTGAACCAGGCATCCGCAAACCAGGGCGCGGCGTGATTGCCATTCATGCACGCGTAGTTCCCCGAAACCAGCGCGAAGGTCGGCATAACTCCCGACTGTTGGTACATGCGCACGTAGGACTGGATCTTGTCCGCTTCCATGTCAGGATTGAGCAGGGTCTGCAGCGGCTCAAGCGCGCGGAAGGTATCCCAGAGCCAGTTATCGACATAGAACGGGCGCTGATCTTCATGGACCCGATTATCGAAGGCGCTGTAGTAGCGGCCGTCTTCCGTGATGTTGACCATCCGCTCGAAGCAACGATAAAGAGCGGTGTAGAAGACCCTGCGCTGCGATTCGGTACCGCCCTCCACAGCGATCCGGCCGAGGACCTCATTCCAGCGGGCCCTTGCGGCATCTTTGACCTTGTCAAAGCCCCATGCTGGAATCTCGTGGCGCAGATTTCTCTTTGCCTGCTCTACGCTGATGAATGAAATGCCATACCGGAACTCGAGAGCCCTCGCGCCTTGCCTTGTGACGGTAACGCGATTCCTGTCGCCAAGGTCTTCAAGCTTGAAAGTAACCGGCGTGCTGAATTCACCGTAGACAAAGGCCTTCATGTTGCTGAAACGCTCTTCGCCGCTGACCACGGCGCCATCCTGCGTCTCCAGGTCGCCGGGCATGCGGTTGGCCATTACGACGGAAGCCTTGCCGTCAGGGAAGGTAAAGCGGAAGTAGCCGCAGCGCTCGGTTGCGGAGAACTCCGTCTGAATCAGCGACTCGTCGAAGCGGGTGGAATAGTAATACGGCGTAGTCTTTTCCTGATCGTAGGGGGCGGCGCTGCCGTCCTTTCCGGGCATGATACTGAACAGTTCCTGCATCCGGTGGGAACTGATGGTCAGCGGAAAGGACTCGATACGATCATCCAGGGCATCGGCGCGGAGTGGATATACACGCACCATGCTGTTGGGCAGGAACACGGCCGGGCGGGTGGGCACAAGGAGAATGCCAACATTGCCGATGGTGGGATCAACATACTCCACCTGCGCGACTGCGTGCCCTGCCAGCATGGTCACTGCGGCCAGAAGTCCGGACCTCAGTTTATCTGCGCGGAGGATCCGGCTCGCGACGACGCTTGTAATTCTCACTTTGTACCCCATCCCACTGGATTCGTACGAAAACGAGCTTGATTACCGATGGATGCCCAGGCACGTCGCTTCGGGCGAGGTTCAGGCGATTTGCAAGCTCATTTTACGACGTACCGCCCAGCTAAAGCCACGAAGCCCCGATTCAGACTCCGGGCCGGAGCACGATGCGCCAAGCTTGTTTTTGCCAACGAATAAGCGTACGTGGTGAGATTGGTCTCGCACACCCTGTCTGAGCGTTCTGAAAAACCGGCCCGGCGCCGGCCCGGCATATCTCCTGATCGATGGGCTCGAAGCAGCGCGACGCGAACCCTCTGAGATGGTGTACAGAAATCCGATTTCGGGGACGCTTGGGTTGCCTGATCAACGCTGGCGGATAATTGCTTCGGTTCGGTCCTTCGATCTCCGTTCAGGGCGGCAGTTCAAAACGCTTTTCAAGGGTGATCCGCCAGACCCGGCATTCGAAGACGCAAGCGCGGACTTCCGCAACGTGCGGCATGTGCGGGTTCGGCCCGGGGATAAGACCGAACTGGATGGCCTCCTCACCGCGTCCGTGAAGTGAATGCAATCGGCTTACTGTTCCACGACTTGCGCCGCGGCGCAGGAAAAATGCCCGCGCCTGTCGCGCGTTGGACAGCGTTATCATGTAAACGGCAGGTTTTTAGAGTACCTCTCGATTTCGATCGCTTTGCTATTGCTTTCGAAGCTGATGTATGCGCGCCATTGAGCTCATCGCTGCTGGTTGGGCACGGAATGGGCACAATGGGCAGGATTAAGGCCTATGGGGCAAGGGAGACGCAAGGCACAGAAATGCGAATAAGATTAGCGGATTCAACAAGTTAGATTCAATATGCCCGGATGGCGAAACTGGCAGACGCAGCGGACTTAAAA
>PLGM01000292.1 GCA_003139795.1 Acidobacteriaceae bacterium
GAATGCCAGATCGAGGAAGGGCATCTTCGGGCCGACCATGTACACAGGATGATCACGATTCCGCCGAAGTACTCCGTGTCGTCGGTGGTGGGGTTCATCAAGGGCAAGAGTGCGATTCACTTGGCGCGGGTGTATGGGGAGCAGAAACAAACCGGACTGAGCCCTGCCGTGGGCGCCGGCAAGGCTGCCGCGGACCGACCCTCCGGGTCGGGAATGCTCGGCGACCAACCAGCCGGAACCCGAAGTTCGAATAGAAGCTCCCGCACATCCAAGGTCCTCCTGCAGTAGGCGAGTCCAGCAGGGCGCGGAATCGCCCAGTTTTTCGATCGCAAATGTTGTGTCGGTCCTACAACACAGCAACGGACCGGTACAACTTCAATGGAACCTGCGCCGAAAAAGGAGATCCCGATTAATCCCAGATCACCGGAGCGTATTAGTCGGATTTTGTGCGGCGGAGCAAACCGTTCCCAAAAGGGCGATGTCGGGGGGCAATTCTGGGCCAAAGAACCGGGCCTGGGTGGAGCGCGATGGGTGAGGTTTTCGGCAATCCCGGGTCAGGGCGTTTGAGGGCCCGCGCCGGTTGCTCCCAATTTGACCTGATCCACCGGGATTTCGAGCGCGCCGACCTGGTCACCCGTAACGTCGTGCACGCCGAGGCGCAAAAAGAAGTTCCCCTTAACTGGAATCGCAATCTCCTCTTTTGCCGGCAGGCCGGATGCAAGCAGGTTGCGGTATTCGTCCGCGGTCAAGTCGAAGGAAGCGGTCATTATGAGCGAGTTCACTTGCTGGCCATCGGCGCTGTACACAACCGTCGCAAACTCGACGGCGCCGTGACGCGTGCCTTCCGGCGTTTGCGTGAGCCGGATTCTGCGTGCGTCGGCTTTGAAGACGATGGTGTAGTTGCGGAAAGGCTTGTGCTGCCACTCCGGTTTGAGGAAGTTGTGCGGCGGCATGGGCGATTGCTTCCCTAGCTTTTCAGCGTTGGCGTCTGCCTGGAGCCGGGCAACGAAGACGATCTCAGTGGGTGGAATGGCGCCCAGACCCATGGCCAGGCCGAAGCCGCCGGTCGGCGATTGGCGAACGGTGGCACCGGCGTCAGGGGAATTCGCTATTGATCCTGCGTCTTGAGCGGCGGCAGGGGGCTGGCTGCCGGTTTGCATCTCACTGCCCTCTTGCTGCGCTGCAGCGTCTGTCCTGCGTTTCTCAATCGACGCGATCCCGCTTTGCTCCCGCTTATCCATGCTATAGGCGTAGTATCCCTCCCGGTGCTGCAGGTGCACTTCAGGCCGGTCAACGGCGACCTTGATATGGCGGAGTTTACCATTCCATTTGTTGTTGGTGGTGGCGTAGGCGATCGTGTAGTAGCTCGAACCGTTGTTGACCACTTCGGCGATCACATGCGCGAAGTCGTTTGTGTTGTAGTAGGCGTTGCCGCCGGTTTGCTCCGCCACCATGTCCATATTGGTGTGGTCGAAGACGCGCGAGCCGGGATTTGGAAAGGCAGCGCGCCTCTGCCCTGCGCCAAACTGATCGGGCGCTGCTGACAGGCCGCGGGTATCCACCGGATAGACAGCCACGCGGCTTACGGTGAGAACATCGGTCAGGTCCGTAAGTTCGTCTCCCGTGCCGCCATTGACGGTCAAGCCGTCACGAAAGGGGTTGCCGAAGCCAAAGCCCATGATTGTCATTGGCACCTGTCCCGTAAACCAGATCAAGTTCTTTCGTCCCGGAAACCCAGCGAGATAGCTGCCAAGCACTCGCATTCCATTGCGGAGGGTCTCGGAGAGCACGCGGCGGTACAGCGCGTCTGCCGTATACGAGCGCGGGGCAGCGGTGGGCTTTGCCAGGGACGGCATGTCCCGCTTGCTCTCTGCAGCCGCAAGCAGCACCTTTGGGTCCGACGTAAAGCCCTGGATGAGGCGCATCTCGGTATCGAGCTGAAAAATCGCAATGGGAGGCCCGGGCTGCATGTGCTTGAGGTAGTTGATGAGCTGCTCCCGCATCATCATCTGCGCACCGATGGGCGAGTCCATGGCATCGAGGAGAAGGACCGTAGAGGCGTTGGTGTTGCGCACCGGCGTGAAGTTGGTGAAGGTGTTGGGCGGGAGGGCAGGTGCTGCGGTGAGCTTGTCGACGTCCGCCGCAGACATCGGGTGATGTTCGTTAAGTCTGCGGATGACCTGCGGCTGGCCCTCCTCTGTCACCGTGAAGTCGGCGGCCTTAAGACCGGTAACGGGTTGTCCGGCCTTGTCGGTGATCAGCACGTCGAGCAGAACCTCGCGAACGGTGATCTTGAGCGTGGGCGCTGCCGTTTGGGCGGGCGCAATGCCCACCGGGGCTTGCGGAGCTTGCGCCGCAAGCCCCAAGCCGATGCAGCAGACGATGGAAACCAAACAGCCGATGGCGGCAGACAATTTCTTTCCATGACACAGGATGAAAGGCGACATAAGAGGGCCTCGAATTGGCAGGATTGTACGCCAGCATTATACGAGTCCCGTCGCCAACCGCAAGGTTGGGGATTCGAGCGCAAAGTCAGGCGACAGGGCGGACCCCTTTTGAGCACTACGCCGGAATTTCCATCTTGCTCTCCCGGCTGCAAACCAATATACCCCCAGGTTGCCCCCACCGGGTCCGTTTTTTGCATTCGTTTCCATCCCAAAGACTCGGCGGTACTTCGCAGGGCCTTTGCCGGGACCAAAGAGCCAAGATTTGCCCCATTCTGAGGCGAATTCATGGATAACGGTCTTCACTTGACGCAAAATCCCCGAGGCTCTAATCGAGCGTATGGCAGGCAAATTCCGGGGTTCCGGTCGGATGACCGGCAACTCGTCCCCAATCCGGTTTCTTGGGGTTGGGGAAGGATAGCCGACCACTCGCCCGGAATGGCAGGGACATCCCCTATTCCGCCAAAAGCTTGATTTGAGCCGACTTGCCGCTACCGCTTGGAAACATATGTGACGTCACGAGACATGGCAGAAGTTAGAGGAAGTTCCGTGTGCGGTGATCTGGCGGTGTCTTGGTCAGAGCACCGGCGCGAAGTGGTGAGTTGGGGCAGGACGCATGTTCCTGTATATCCTCTACATCCGACTGCAAACCGAAAGGCATACGTTTTCTATCCAGGCATATTCTGGATGGGGTGGAGCGTGTTTGGGATCTTGTGGTATACGTATCCCCGACAGAACATTCGAAGAAATCGGACAGCCTGAGGCAGAAAGAGGAACTCATCCCCACTGGAAGCCAGAAGGTCCCGGCAAGGCAGACAGGATACGCATGAAAACCAGAATCGATCTTGCACGGATACTCGCACTGGCTCTCACTCTGATTGGCGGCACGTTGGCGATGGCGCAACAGGCTACAGCGGGGCCCGGTGTGGCTCCGCCCAGGCCACAAGGCCCTTGTGACATCTACGCCGGGGCCGGCACTCCCTGCGTCGCGGCCCACAGCACTACGCGCGCGTTGTACGCCTCCTACAATGGTCCGCTCTACCAGGTCCTGCGCCAGTCCGACGGCAAGACCTTGGATATCGGCGTCGTCCAGCCCGTCGCGGCGCCGGTTGCGGATGCGGGTGGATATGCCGACGCGGCCGCGCAGGATGCCTTCTGCGTCAACACGTACTGCTGGATCACCACCGTCTTCGACCAGTCTCCCAAGCACAACGACCTGACCCAGGCACCCCGCGGCGGATTCAACGGCCCGGCCCTGGGAGGATTCAACAACCTTCCGGTCGCCGACATGGCGCCGATTACGATCATGGGCCACGAGGCTTACGGCGTTTTCATTGAGCCGGGCATGGGCCTGCGCCATGACGACGCCAGTGGCACAGCCGTTGACGACCAGGCCGAGGGTCAGTACTGGGTCATCAACGGGCGGCACTTCAACTCCGGCTGCTGCTTCGACTACGGCAACGCCGAGATCGACAGCCGCGACGACGACAACGGCACCATGGAGACCGCGTACTTTGGCAATGCGCCCTTTTGGTTCCACTCGACTTCCAGCGGCCCGTGGATCATGACCGACCAGGAGAACAACCTGGTGGGCTGCGTCAATCCGGATGGTTCCAAAGTCTGCAACCTGCCGAGCATCCCCTGGCGATTCGTAACCGCGATGGCCAAAGGCGAGCCGCATCACTGGACCTCGATGGGCGGCGATGCGCAGCAAGGTCCGCTCTCGGTCATGTTCGACGGCAAACGCGTCAATGCCACATATGACCCGATGCGGAAGCAGGGAGCCATCCTGCTGGGCAACGGCGGCGACAACAGCAACAGCTCGCAGGGCACCTTCTATGAAGGCGCGATGACGGCCGCAGGAACCTTCCCGGCCGACGCCACTGACCGGCTGGTGCAAGCCAACGTGGTTGCTGCCAGGTACGACTTGCCTCGGTTAAGCCTAGCCCCGGCCTCGGCCACCGCCACTCCGCCTGGCCTCCAGACCTTCACCCCGGGCTCCTCGCAGCAGACCACGGTGACCTTCACGAATACCACGGGTGCGCCCGCCGTAGGCGTCAAGCTGAGCCTCGCCGTGCCCGGCCAGCAATGGACCTCTGTCGTTGCGGGTACAAACCAGACGTCGAAGACCTTCGCCGAGCCGGTGGCGCCGGGCGCAAGCGTGAGCGCGACCTTCAAAATCACCTCGGGACCAGCAGTTTTCAATGGCGATCTGGTGGGCAGCGTCTCGTGGACGAACGCGGCCAACGGCAGCAAGCTATCCGAGACAGCCGCCGAGAAGGTGCGGAACGCAAGCCCGATCCGGATCAATGAATTCCGCATCAGCTCCGGCGTTGCCAATGCGACCGATTCCTTCATTGAGCTCTACAACGCAGGCTCTGAGAGCGTCGACATCTCCAACTGGACCCTGACCGGGCGCCCTGCCCAGCAGGCCATCTTCTCTTCAGTGAAGATTCCAGCCGCGACCAAACTCGCGCCTCATGGTTTCTACCTGCTCGGCCTCGCCAACTCCGGGCTCGCGGTCCCGGCGCGCGCCGGCGACACTACGATCCACGTCAGGAACACAACCGGCATGTTGGTAGGCGATACCATCGGCATCGACACCGGCTCCGCCGCCGAAACGCGCAAGATCGCAAGCCTCGGAACGGCGGCCAGCAACCATACGACCCTGTGGCAACCTCTCCCCGAGGGGCCGGTGATCACGATTCCCGCCGGCTCGACCAACGTGCCCGTGGCCAGCGTCGAAGGCTTCGCGGCCGGCCAGAAGATCGCCTTCGGCCATGGCGCCACCTACCCCGCCGTCGCAAGAACCGTCGAGCAGTACGAGGTGGCCACGGTCACCGCGGTCGGCAAGCCGGGCACGCAGGCCTACCTGGTGGCGGACGCGCCGGCCGGAGCGGCCAACATCAAGGTGACATCCGTCTCCGATATCTCGGCCGGTGACAAGATCAGGCTGGACATCGACAGTGTTGGCCATGGGATCGAGACCGTAACGGTCACGCATGTCGGCACGCAAGCCAGCCAGACGAACCTCTCGGCCGATGCGAATGCCGGCGCTACCCATATCAAAGTTCGCAGAGCGCACGGCTTCGCCGTTGGAGACAAGATCACGGTCGGTACCCCGGCGAGCAAGGAGGTCGTGACCGTAACCGCTGTGGGCAGCAATGGCCCGAACGGCGGCGGCATCGACTTTACGCCGGCCCTCGCCAAGGCCCACATCGGCGACGAGTGGGTGGTGTGTCAGGGCACGGGGCTCGACCTGGCTGCCCCGCTCAAGTTCAATCATGCGGCCAACCTTCCCTTCAGCGATCGGGGAACGGGGATCAGCTTTGAGCGACCGACCTCCTTTGCCCACTCGAGCAACGAACCGGTTCAGGCGCTCGGCTCCGGCATCACGCTCTCCAGCCCACTCGCCAGCAGCCACGCAATCAACGCCGTCGTGCGCGACGCCACGGTCACCACCGCGGGATACCAGGGAACGCCGGCGCCCGACCTATGGTTCGGCGGTCCCGAACTGACCACCAGCGCTCCCCTCTTCGGGCATACCATCTCCGTCAAGGAGGGCAGCCTGGTGCTGCGGGATGCCTCGGGACTGGTTGTCGACAGCCTCAACTACGGCGGCCTCGTCGATCCATGGGCGGCCAAGGGCTACCAGGCTGCCTCCGGATTGGATCAGAGCGGCTGCCGCGTGGCAGTGCCCGGCTCGGCCGAGGGCTTTGGGCCGGAAGCCGCGGCCGGCGCCAGCAATTCCAGCGCGGGCCGCTTCCCTGACGGCGCGGACACCGACAGCAACTGCACCGATTTCCTCCAGCAGGCCGCAACCACCTTGCGAACTACATCAGCCGCCGGAGCAACCAATATCAAAGTCGCCAGCGTGGAAGGCTTTGGTGCGGGCCGGACGATCATGATCGATACGGGAGCAAACTCGGAAACAGCAGTGATCGCAACAGTTGGCACGGCAGGCGCCACTACGCAGGGCGTCGCTACGAGTGCTGGCGCGACCGTGATCCCCGTGGCAGATGTGATCGGCTTCAGCGAAGGCCAGACCATCACCATTGACAGTGGCACAGTCTCCGAAACGGCGGTCGTCGCCTCCATTAACTGGTGGGGCGGCGCCACAATCACTGTCGCCGCACCGCTCAGTCACGCGCACGCCGCCAGTGCACAGGTCTCTGGCTCCGGCATTACCCTAACCACTGCATTGACCCGGACGCATTCCAGCGGGACTCAGGTCAGCGACAACCTCCCCACACCCGGTGCACCCAACCGGTATTACAGAAAAGTTCATTGAGAATGCATCGAATACCGGCTGGACGACAGTGATTCCAGCTATCCCAACTACACAGCAAGGCCAGGCCGGGAAGCCGAACCCCAATTGCCCAGTGCCATCTGAAGAGACGCAAGTCGGCGGCGCACCAATCACTCGGTGCACCGCCGACTTGCTTCGAAGTGCTGTTGTTGAAGCGGCAGCCAGCCACTTTGCTGGACTGGCTGACGAACTCCCACCATCTCCTGGAAGCAAGCGCATGATCCAGTGTTGTCGTCTGCCACCGGTAACGATAAATCGAGCTTGGCGTCTTGATTCGGGATTCCGCGCGGGAGAGTCGCCCCAGGGAGTCTCACCCCGAGGCGCTCGCAGAACTGTACGTGAGCCTCTCGACTCATACAGCT
>PLGM01000275.1:0-7027 GCA_003139795.1 Acidobacteriaceae bacterium
CGCGGAAGAGAGAATCTTCGCGCGCTCAGTCTAGGCGCCATCGACTATGTCTCCAAGCCCAAAGTAGATGTTTCCAACGGAACAATCGAGCAGGCAGAAGAGATCGTGGCCAAAGTGAAAGCGGCCGCCAGAGCAAGGGTGCGCCCTGCCAGAACATCGACTGCGGCTCCCGTTCCGTTAACAGGAAAAACTTACCAGTTTTCGGCGACACATAGGATCGTTGCGATCGGCGCATCAACAGGAGGGACCGAAGCCCTCAAGGAGTTATTGTCGCCGCTGCCGGCCGACTTTCCCGGAATCGTCATCGTACAGCATATGCCGGAGACTTTTACGCACCTGTTTGCAGCCCGTCTCGATTCGCTTTGCAAGATACGCGTAAAGGAGGCGCAGGACGGTGACCGCATCCTTCCCGGACACGCGCTGCTGGCGCCAGGCGGACATCATATGGCCGTGGTTCGTAGAGGCATGGAATATGCCGTCCATGTGTACCGGGGCGAACGGGTGAACCGGCATCTGCCTTCCGTGGATGTCTTGTTTTCGTCGTGCGCACGCAGTATGGGCAAGAACGCTCTCGGGGTGTTGCTGACGGGAATGGGTGCCGATGGTGCAAAGGGCATGTTAGAGATGAAGCAGGCCGGCGCCTTCAATATTGCGCAAGATGAGTCTACCTCCGTGGTCTTCGGTATGCCGCGAGAGGCAATTCTGCTGAATGCCGTCGATCGGGTTCTCCCGTTGGGTCATGTACCGGACGCTCTGCTGCAACAGCTTGCAGGCGTTTAGGATATACGTTTCCCTATCCATTCGATGGAGAACTGCATTGGCTAAGAAGACCGCTGGATGAGTATATGCGGCATTCGAATCATTCCAAGGAACCTCTGGCGATCTGAGATGACAGCGCACTACTGGATGTTCCCATCGAGAGAAGGATCACGTGACCTGAAAAGCATGCAACCGCTTTACAAGCGAGACCCTGGACAGTTGCTTCACTGCAAGTCCCTCTTCAAGTTCATCGCCAGCCGGGCAGCAGGCTTCGGGCGCGGTATTGGGATACATTTACCGTTTCGATGTCGTCCGATCGAATGCACCGGCATGGCACATGAAGTGTATTGCTCGTGGAGAGGGAAACGCTTTTCTGTGGTTTAAGACTGACGACGTGTACCGTTTCGGAACGGTGTTACATTCCTCTATCCGGATTGGACCCGCAGAGAGATTCCTCTTCTTGCTGTCCCATCTATTCCTTCCAATGCGCGATGAAATGGAGGAAGGCGATTCCGGCCTGCCTCTGCGTCCAGCCCTGTGTCAAGCCGGAGCCAGGAAGACACCGTCGATGCGGGAATTTAAAGTGAGGTTGTCGATGCGGAAAATGAAAGTGCGGTTGTCGGGTCTGGTCGTCCTGGCCATCGTGGTCGTGCCCGTTTTTGCGCAAAACAAAAATGGCAGAGCAGCAAATGAAAATGCGCCCGTCGCAACCGGCGCGGAAACTGGAACCGCAGCGACAACCCCGGCTCCAACTCCAAGTCCGGCCCCCAAGCCGGCCGCGTCCATAAGCGCTGTGAATGCCGCAGCATTGCTCGATGCGCTCTTGAAGAAAGGAGTGATTACGCCTCCAGAGGCCAATGCCATTCGCAGCGCAGTCCCCGAATCCGAGCTTCGACTCCTGGTTGAAACCCTCACTCGCAAGGGCGTATTGGATGCGGCGGACTTGTCCGCGAGCGCGGCCCCGGCTGCCAGCCCTGTGCCCGCGGCTAAGAAGCAAGCGGCCCCCGTCCCGCAGCCCGAGCTTGCGGAATTGAAGCCTGCCGCGTCGTCCGTGGTTCCGGCGATTGTTCCTGTGCGTGTGCTGGCCTTGGACTCTCCCCAATCCGGCGGTTTGGCCGGTCTGAAGGTCGGCCCGGTGACGTTCACACCCTACGGTTTCATCAAGGCAACCGCGGAGCAGGACAGCAGTTCGCCCAATGGCGACGACTTTCCCATTCCCGCCGGTCTCATGTTGCTGCCCGGCAGTAACACAGGCCCGAACGCCGACCCGGAGTTCCACATGAAAGCGCGGCAAAGCCGTATCGGAATCAATCTCGAGTGGCCAACCATCTCGAAAAACCTCGTCCTGACGGGCCGCTTCGAGGCGGACTTCGAAGGCAACTTCAATGAATCCGATAACGCCGACGTCACCTCCATCCGCAACCCCAACCTGCGCTTGCGTTTGGCCTACGCGCGTGTGGATTACCGCGCCACGGAGGCGACCAGCCTGTTCTTTGTCGGCGGACAGGACTGGACACTGTTCGGTTCGAAGGCCCTGCCCAACCTGCTCGATACCGCTTGGAACGCCGCCGACTACGGAGCCGTCTACAACCGCTCCCCCCAATTCCGTTTCGGGGCCGTTCACAAGCTGAGCGGCTCTTCGCGCAATTTCAAGCTATCGCCTGAGTTTGCGATCATGATGCCGAGCTCCGGCCAGGTGGAAAAGCTCACCTTCTGCACCCTGGCGGCTCTCGACTGTCCCCCTGCGGTTTCACCGGCCGCAGGCTTCCTGAGCCAGGTTGGCGAGGCCGAGCGTCAAGGCGCCGACTCCGACCGCCCCGAGCTTAACGCCGGATTGACATTGCAGTTCCAACTCGACAAGGCCCCCGCTGTCGCTCCCGCGCAAATTTTCTGGACTGGAATGTACGGGCGCCGCTCCTCCATCGTTACGAATACTGCTGAGGATCTTATCGGGGACGAATACCCAACCGCGCTGGTCGCGGGCACCCCGTTGGCCAAGGGTTATACCGCCGGCAGCGACATGTATGGAAACCAGGTTGCCGCGCAATTACCCACCCGTTGGTTTACCTTCGTTTTGAGCGGTTATCGAGGCGCCGACCTGCGCCAGGTGCTGGGCGGCCAACTCACGACCAACTATACCGGCACCATCGGTCTCTCTCCAATTCCCCTGGTCAACGCGAACGGTGGAACTCCGGCGCCCTTCTTTCTGGGTACCGGTATTGACAACGTCGCGGGCACGCTCTCTGGCTTTGCCTTGCTGGGTTGCAACGTCAATCCGGGCGCGGGGACCTGCCCCTCCGGCAATGTTGCGGTTGCTCCGGAGCATGGCGTGCGTGCGTATGGCGGATTCGCCGAGCTCGGGCTGCCGCTTTCACGCTGGTTCAACGCCAATCCGAAGGGCTACAACGCAGGCTGGCAGCTTTATCTGCACGCTGGCAAAGACCAACTTGTGCACCGGGATGCCGCCATGCAGCTTGGATTGCTCGACGCAGCCGGCCCGAACCAGATTGGTCAGGGGTTGGGTATCCCAATGATCGGGAGCCAGTTCATTGGGGCGACCTTGTACTACAAGATCAACCAGTGGTGTGCGTTTGGGCTCGAGCCGACACATTACAGCTCCCGCGCCATACCCGAGCTGGGCAAGTTCTGGACCATTGCGGCAAAGCCGTCCCGCATATGGCAGGACCAGCGTGTTGAATTTGGACCGGTCTTTACGTTCTAGTTTCTAACCCGGCGAATCTAAGGAATTATCTCGCATAATCCTCATGCAGCAAGCAGGTCGAGGACCTGTTGGATGGCATGATCGGCCTTGTGGTATGCCGTTTCGACCCTGCTAGCGGGCGGCTTGAGAGCTTCGTTGGGCCGGTGCTGAAACAGTGAGTTTGCCAGTGGCCGCAGACGCGCTTGTGGAACAGGATGAACAGGAGTGCAGCGTTGGAGCCTTTGTCGGAGAGGCGATAGCGATAACTTGATCCGATGCGTTCGAGCAGGCCATGGGCTTTCATTTTGCGAAGGTCGTAGCGGAGCTGAGTCAGGGTATATCTGTCGGGGGGCGGAGCGAAGCTGGTGAGTCTGGTTCGGTGGATATCGGCGCAGCAAGTGCGAAAGCACCGATTTAAGTGCAGCGCGACACCTGAGGGAACGTTGGATCGTAATAGGGACTTATTCAGAGGTTCCTTAGAGCTTCTGGTCGGCAACTCGGAGAGTGCCTGCGAATGCTGCTGTCAGTAACTACACAATCGCCAACGCGTCTTTCGAGCCGCGTTTGGCGTGGAAATGCTGCAAGGGCTGTCCTGGCCAGGTCAGAATCGTTCTTTTGAATGGGTAACACTCGACCGTACGCATGTATACTCCCGGATGTTACCCCAACCAATTCTACTGGCTCGCAAAACGTGCCGGGCAAAGTTAGGTCTGGGCCTTTGCGCCACTCAGAGGCAATAAGGGGGATCTGATGCGCACGCGGGCTGCTTAAACTGCCGGTCTCGCACTACGGCAGATTCAGTGTCCAGACGATCAGCGTTGACGTGTTGTCATCCACTGCCGCGAAGATGGCTTGGTCATTGATCAACCTCACCGCCATGCCGAACGATCCTCCCTGACCGGGGTCGACCGAGAGTTCCTTGACAAAACTCCCGTCCTTTGTAAACTCGACGATTTCGCTGGGCTGGTTGGGATCGGAATTGACGGTGTCGTTGTTGCTTACCAGCAGATGGCCATTCGGAGCTTGCGCTAATGCCAACGCGCCGTGCAGGTGAACATCGTCCTGGTAAGCGATGAATCCTTGTCCGTTATCTGTTTGAGTGTTGGCCGCACCCGGTATCGCAAAGACGGCGTTGTCTCCCGTCGAAGCAACGTAGAGCAAATCACGCTCGTCGTCGTACACCAGTCCTGTGGGGGCAACAAACAGCGCCACCGGATCGCCGCGGTGGACATAACCGGAAGCAATGGTCTTCGCGCTCAGCAACGTAAGGCCGCTCGAAGTTACCTGGAAGTCAAGCCGGCTCACTGTCCCGTTGAGCGCATTGGTGACAAACGTAATCGCCCGGTCTCCACGATCGACCAGCGCCATGTCCCACGGATACTGTATCCACTCATTCGCAATCGTCTGGATCAGCTTGCCATGGTTATCGATCACCAGCAGCGACCCCGGTTTCGCGGTGGCCGATGTGCCATCCGACGTGGGAGCGTTGCCGACCACAACGAACCCATATTGCAGTGTTCCCAACGCTGTGGAGAGCCCCAGCCCGGTCTTGCCCTGGAAGAACACGCTCGGAGAACCGCTCGCGGGCGCGCGGACGATGGTCGTTCCCGTACCCTGCAGATTTGCACTATTGTTGAAGTTCGAGATCAGAATGTCCCCATGCTTCAACGGTCCGGAGCCCGTTTCAAAGTTTTTGGGAACAAACGCGACACCGTATGGATTCACATCCCCATTCGCCGGAACGGTTGAAACGGTTCTCACCGGACTGGGCAGAAATGCGTCATCCGCGCCAAGCCATTGTGCAAAGGCAACTGCGGGGACACTGGCCAGCAGCATCGCGGCGGTCATGGCATTGCGCCAGCCTGCCATGCGTTCCCGACGAGCCGTCGGCGCGCTCATTGCATCTGGGGCGAAACATTCATTGATCCGCATCTTAATTCCTCCTTGAAGTCAGGGTTCTTTCTTCGTCCGGCCCTTGGCAGGGTTGTTTGCCGTGGGGCCGGCGATGATGAAGCCCACCGACACCCACAATATCCGTATCGCCACTTAGGTCGTGTCAGTCAATTGTCATTCAATTGTTCTTGCATTCTCAGCGGTCCGTTGCAGGAGAGAAGGTACACGAAGCGACCAAATACGCACAGGGCCGGCTGCGGAACTACGGCATGAACAAATGCTGCGGAAGACGCCAGCCGAGCCATCGCACGAGAGTGGAAAGATTAGCGCTGCCGTGGCCGATAGATCGGGAGACCAGATAGGCGATGTACTGCTGCCAGCGGTGACCGCCGCGGGGCTGGACCGGCCGCCTATTGCGCTCCTGAAGCGGGACAGACCCAATGGGCCCGATGACGGCCGGAATGAAGGTACGCTTGAGCAGCTTCCATCTTTCCTGTTGTGAGGCAAGCAAGCCCAGATGCAACCACACCGAGTCCTTGTTCGGATGAAACATTAACTCGAGGGCAGAGCCGGAGAAACAATTGAGCCAACTGTGGCGCATTGCCGGAATACTGTCGATCTCGTGTGCCGGCAAAGGATGGAGAAGACAACCGAACCAGTTGCGCGCGTAGTGAAATGCGATTGCCGCATAGGATCGGAGCAATGGCGAGTGTGTCTCATGCCAGGTCTCCCAGAAGGGTTCGTCGTCTGCATGGGCATGAAGGAAGACGGCCAGTTCGCGCACGTGATGGATAATCCAGTCGCGAAGAAACAGGTTGCGCAAAATGTGCAGGGTGAGATGAGCAAGGTGGTCTACGGGGCTCAGGCAGCAGAATGAGAGACCATCGACCTCTCGCATCGTGCGACGCTCCCAAAAGAGGCCGATCTCCGGGATGCGAATATGCGAGACACGCTCGCTCCAGAGGCAGAAGTGCAGTTCAATGCTGAGCGGCATCTCAGGATCGAACGGATTGCCACGCCACTGCCAGTCGCCGAGCCGAACCAGAGTTACTTGATGATCGGCTTGGGCATAGCTGATTCTTGCTGTGGATGGTCTGTAGCCGATGGCCTGCAGGGCGCGGTTGGCGGCATCGATGCTTTCGGGAGGGCAGAAGAGGTCGATATCGGACTGCGCCCGAAGCCGCGGGTGGGCGACATAGTCGGGAGCCTGCGTGAAGCCCTTGATGACGACGTGCTCCGCTCCAGCCTGCTTCAGCGCTTCGGCAGCTTCCCGGTAGGTTGCCTTCACGCGATCGAAGCGGAGAGCATTGTCAGCAAGATTGGTCTTGAGCCGCTCGATCACCCAGTCCGGAAACCCAGTTATGGGGAGCTGCGCAATCTGCAGAGTGAGGTGGGCGAGGTCGCTGAAGGCGAGCAGGCTGGTCCACTCCTGATCGGATAGCTGCTTGAGAGGCGTGGTCTCCGGCCTGCTCAACTGAAGTGCCGAGAGCATTGCCCTGACCTCGTGCGGGATTTGCAGCGCCGCCCTTCCGGATTCGAGAGTGAATACGTTCATCGCGAGCCCAGCTTTCCATTTGGTGCAATGTGTCGAGCCGTGCGACGGCCCAGTCCATTTGGTGTTGCGGGTTTGGAAGAACAGAGATCCATAGCGCTAGAACCTGTTATTAACTTTGC
>PLGM01000275.1:7045-13293 GCA_003139795.1 Acidobacteriaceae bacterium
AAGTTAATAACAGGCTCTAGTGGGTATACATTTCTGGTTCGCCCAGGCTGCCTGCCGGCGGTAAATGGCGCAGGTAAATTACAATCGACCAGATCTCCTCATCGCTGAGGGTGCCCTTCGAGCCAGGCATGCCCGAGGGCCACATGCCGTAGTCGATAATCCACTTCAACTGTCCGTCGGTATAAGACTGCACGTCTTTCCCTGCAAGGGACGGAACCGGCGGCGACATGCGGCTGGCGAAGGGCACGCCTGTATTCTGTCCATCCAGCCCATGACATGCAGCGCAATAATGCGAGAACGCCTCCTTGCCATCGGCGATACCGGCGCCATTGTCCTGGAGCGGGTTCTTCTGCGACTTGTTGCGTATGAACATCTTGTGTTTGGCCCAACTCATTACCGCGGCCTCTCTCTTGCCCGGCTGATTGGTCTTGCAGCCTGCGAGCTGCATGACGAGCAGTGCCGAAGCACAGATTCCGAGGCAGGTTCGAGGCATGCTGTTACTCCACAATGTGCAGGGTCAGCGTCATCCCTCCGTGGCCAGATCCGCAGAAGACCGAACAGTGGCCTACAAACGTACCGGTCTTGTCCGGAGTGAAGGCGACCTCGCTGGTTTGGCCCTTGCCAGCTTTGGTCTCGATGCCGAGTTCCCTGAAGCGGAAGCCGTGCGGCACGTCGATGCTCTTCAGCACGAGCACAACCGGCTCTCCCTTTTTCAATGTGATCTCGCTGGGCGCAAACTCGAATCTCCTGGCAGTCACCTCAATGCGACACGGCACGCGCTGGCTGGGAGATGCGACAACAAACAACTGCGCCCCAACCACCAACGTGATAAAGACGGTGGGCAATGCGAACTTCAGGTTCATCCGGAAATCCTCGAAAGGAATGATTCGATGCGCCGCGCGGTGCCGCCCTGCTCATTGCATCGCTGTCCGCATGCGCACGAGATATCAATCCGCCGAAAAGGCGTAAAAGCAGGACTACAAGCTGTTCTGAATCTAGCCGGATTTCAATGACGGATTGTCATGCGGCAGTAAGCTGAATGTCACCTCATTGTTGCAGCTTGAGCTTGTCGAGGGATTGTCATGAAAGCACCTATAGGATTCGCAGATTTCTGCCGCTGAAGGATGCGACGGAAGAGGGTTACCGGGTGTATCGCAAAGTGACAATCGACTTACAACTCATCGAAGATTGTGGGACACATGGCCTGGCGCAATCGGCTAAGTTTACCGATATGTTGCGTCTCCATCTCGACATCAAGGTTCCAGTAGCGGCACGCGCAATCCGAGGTTCCCTGTTTGCGCTGGCCATCCTCGCGACTACACATCACGGGTCCGCGCAAAACACGCCGCTCATCTCCGGGGGCGCCGGCTTCTTCACCAGCACCAATGGCGGCATGACCACCTATCTTCCTATCATCGAGCCGCTCATTGCAGCACCGCTCGGTCAGCACGTTCTCGCCGAGTCGCGCGCCGCGCTGCTGGAGATCGTCTCGCCCAACGGCAGCAATCAGTCCGGCTACGACCACTCACACTTCATCGGCCTCACTTATCTGCAGGGGGATTACCTTGCCTCGCGTCACTTCACTCTTGTCGGCGGCGATTATCTTATTCCATTCAATACCTATAACGACCGCCTCTCGCCAATCTGGATCGGCAACCTTCAGGATGGCCCGCTGATCGCTTCCCTGGGCACGTTTTCAAGCGGCAGCGGTCTTGGCGGCATGTTGCGCGGCAACGCGATTGAGAGCAACAAATACTCAATCGACTACGCCTGTTTCTACTCTGTTCCCAGCAGCAACGAGCAGTTCATCGCACAACGCGGGTCAGGCGGCCGGGCCAGCGTCTATTTGCCAAACCAGCGTCTTGAAGCCGGTTTCTCGTATGACCGTCTCCTTCAAAGCACGCGCGAAAACTTCTTTGGCGCTCATGTCTGGTGGGAACCCAAAGATACGGCTTTCCGTCTGCGTTCCGAGTTCGGCCGAGGCCAGCATGCCCAAGGCTACTGGGTAGAAGCGGATTACCGTACGCAGCGCTTCGGCGGGTTGGACAGCGCGATTGGCCGTATCGAGCCTGTCTTCCGCATGCAGCAGACCTTCCGCATCGACGCCGTCGCCAGCGATGGCCTGCCCTCGATGAATACGCAGCGAGTTGACTTTGGCCTCAACTACAGCCTTCCGCACAACACAAGGATTCTAACCAGCTATGCGCGGCAGTTCTCGGCCAGCGGCAATCAGAACATTTGGGAAACGGGGATCGTATATCGCTTCCTCGTTCCAGCCTGGAAAGGAAAACGATGATGAACTCGAAGCTTGGGTTGTGCGGTGTCCTTGTCCTGGTTTCGGTTTCCGCGTTCGCGGTTGGCGCACAGCAAGGCGGCGCGCCGGTCACCGCTCCAACCCGGACAGCCGCCGATGCAAAACAGCCCGCCCAGCAACAGGATGAGGGCCAGCGCGTATTCCAGCAACACTGTTCCCGCTGCCACGCGGCGCCGGAAGGCTTCTCGCCGCGCATATCCGGCACCATTGTGCGTCACATGCGCGTGCGCGCTTCGCTCAGCGAACATGAAGAAAAAGAGTTGCTGCGCTTCTTCAATCCATAGCGAGACTCAGGCTGATGGCTAAGTATGCAAGTCCTGCAAGCAGACCGGAGGTTTCGCGCTGTCAGTAAATGGGGTGAGGAGCAGGTTCGTATGGCTGGCCGAATTTGTTCAGGTGCTGTTGCTGTTCCGGCCGGCCAAAGCTGATTTCGCCAAGATCCGCAAGCGCGCCGGCGATGTGGACCCGGCGCGTAAGCCGATCCAGCGAAGTTTGCTTCTGGCCCTCGACCCATACGTGCAGGTCGTAGTCGCCGGCGGGAACGCCTTTCAGGCGAAATGCGCCTTGCGCGCCGGCCACGCTATAGTACGGCGTCGCAAGTGCAATGACTACCGCGCTCATCTCGGAATGGATGTTGCAGAAGATATAAGAGACACCCTCGCGCGAGAAGACGACGCTACGCGTCGAGCCCGCCTCATAGAGGCCGAGATCGAAGCGGCGCCCATCGAAGAGTGAAAATACGTTGTGAAAAAAGGGATCGGCATTTGGAAATGCAACGCTGCTTCCCACCGGCACAACCAGCAAGTGCGGGGTGAACATCTTGTTCTTCTGCAGCAGGGTAAAGGTGCCGGGAGTTACGAACGGAGCAACCCCAGGCCGCGCCGGATTCAACCAAATCACAGCCGGAGGGGTCTTCTCCGGCTTGTGCGCCTGGCCTTGCTGCAGCGGAGCCAGGCGGGCAGTCACATCGACCTGTTGCTCCGGCGGAGCGGCCGGCTGTGCTCCCAAGCTGCCGACGCAGCAAGCCAGCAACAGCCATTGCAACCGTCTATGACTTTCCCACGGCATCAGAACCTGTACCCCGCGCCAACTCCGATTACATCGCTGAAATTCGTTGAACCCGTGCTCAAGTTGGTCCAAAGCCGCCTGTACTCCAGTGAAAAGACCAGGTATGCGCTGGGGCTGTAGATCGCATTGGAAAAGAAGGAGCGGTTGCGTGCCAGTCCTGCGTAGGATGAACCGTACGACGAAGACATCGCTGCCTGAATCTCCTTCGAGAACGGGTTGTCGGCGCCGTAACCGGCGTTCATCTCCACGCGTTGCCCCGCTCTGGCTTTCAGTTGCGCCCACCCGCCCACATCGTCCAGCGCATGCGCGTACTCATTCGATCCCTCGTACACATAGTAGTAGTTCAAATACCCCCCGCCGCCAAGTCCGGCCAGTGCTTGCCCGCGATAGGCATTGGCGGTCATCTCAAAATACCGGCTCAACGGCAAGCGCAGATCCATCGTCCCTGCCCATGCGTCAAAGGTGTCGCCGTCGCCGTTGCGATGCGGACTGAAGTAGCCGCCGACGCCAATCTCGGGTCCAATGGCGCTCTCGCCATGCTGGAACGCAATGCGCGCCTCCGATCCCGGCCAGCGGCTGCGCTCTGTTTGTGTAACCGTCGAGGCGCTCGAACTGTATCCCGGCGGCAGCGGATCGGAGGAATCGATCAGAGCTGCCTCCGTCTTGATCCGCGATGAGTCTGAAAGCGCGAACCGATGAGACAAGCCGATCTGCGGGTTCCAGGTCCAAAGATTGCCCGCCCACGCAAGCTCCGGTTGTGCGATTGCGACCAGGGAAGACGGTTCGTTCGGCTCAAGGATGCTGCGATCCAATTCGACAAACGCCTCCGCATTCTTCCAATCCAATGCGGCATGCACAGTCCGCAGCCGCAAGACGCCGCCCGCCGTATAACTCGAAAGACCGCCATTCGCAAAGAAATCCACGCGCAGATCTGCGCGGCTGGTTGCCTGGAACAGATGCGGTCCGCGCGCATCCAGCCCCAACACCGTCTGGCGCAGCGAAAGCCCGGTACTGCCGGAGCCCGGTATTGCATACGCCGGCGCCGCAGCGACGTCTACCTGCCTGGTGTTTACAAAGCCGTTGAACAGAAGCAGCCCACTCACCTTCAGCGGATACTTCGACTCCGTTTCAACTTTGCTTAAATCATGGGTGGCAATCTGCGATTCCTCGATAATCTGCCGTTCCCGGATTTCATCAAGCGTTGCGGGAGTTTCGGATGCAACTTCAACGCCGCCGGCATTCGCATGAGCCGGCTGCACTGTGTGCGGCGGCGTGGGCGAAGAAGGCGCTCTCTCTGCCGCCATCTGCTGCTTCAACAGGGACAGTTGCTCCCGCAGCTCAGTCAGTTGCTCTTTGTAAGCCTCCACCTGCGCTTGTGCCGCGGCCACAGCCTCTGTCAGGTGTTCGACCTTCTGCTCCGTTGTTTCCGGCGCGGATGCCAGCCCCGGCACGCTCTGTGCGTGCACGCAAGCGCTCTGGCTAGACAAAACCAGGAGCACCACAGCAAGGACGAGGCGTTCCCCATGCAGGATGCCTTCAGAAGTGCGCACTTCTTCACCGTTTGTTGAATTGACACTCATGGCGTTAGCACCGTACTCCGTGAACGGTTGGCATTTCTGGTTGGTTCCGTCATATGGCGCGCGACGGTCAGGCGAAAAACGGTTTCGCCCGCGCGGTTACTCACAAGTTTTACGTCGCCATCATGCTCGCGTGCCACACTCCAGGCCAGAGTCAGACCCAATCCCGTGCCCTTTTGTTTCCCCTGGCTGACAAACGGATCGAACAGGCTCTCGCGGATTCCTTCGGCGACACCCGGACCGCTGTCGCAAATGGTCACGCTGACGGACTCGCTGTCCACGCTGAGTGAGACTCTCACCTCGCGCAGTCCAGAGCTCTCCCGCGCCGATTGGCAGGCGTTGAGCAGGAGGTTGTAAATGGCGCGCTCCACCTGCTTGGTGTCCACTGCCGCAGTTGTGTCAACATCGATCTCTTCCAGCACCAGTCTGACTGGCTCAGCGTCCGGATGCGTCTTCACCAGCGCCATCGCGCGGTCGACCAACAAGGAGATCGCGGTTGGCACCCTTTGCAGAGCGGCTCCCGTACGGCTGAAGATCAGCAGGGAGTCAAGCATGTCGGTTGTCCCATTCACCGCCAGCCGGATCTCCTCATACAACTCTGCCCGCTCGCCGGCGGGGAGCGAAGGCGATGCCAGGAACTCCGCATTGGCGTAGACCGAGGCGAGGTAGTGGCGCAGATCGTGGGAAACCGAACTCGCCATTCGTCCGATGGTCGCCAGCCGCTCCGACTCCAGAAGCGCGCGGTTCGTCATTTCAATTTCATCGCGCATCTGCGCAAATACACGGCTCAGGTATTGCACCTCCCGGGTGCCATTGGTGGGGAGCGAGTGGTGCCGGTCGCCTTCGCCGAAGGCTCGAACACCGGCCGCCAACATCTCCAGGGGCCGGGTCACCATCCGCGCCAGCAACAGCATCAGGGCTGAGCCAGCGGCCATGGCCAGCAGAGACACCCAGAAGATCAGCCAATTGATCTCCTTCTCCGCACGGTCCGCGGCATCAAACGACTTCATCACCACCAGCCGCAACGGAGTGTCCGCTCCGCCGGTCAGGTCCTTGCTTACCGTCAGATATCGCTCCTGGCCGACCATTGCGATCGCTGAACCCGAGTTCTGTTGGAGCGACTGGGCGGTGACACGAAGGGCGTACTGCTTTTCTTTTGGCAGCGTGCTCACCGTGACCGCATCGCCTGCAAAAAATGCCGCCTCGGCGCCCGCCCCTCGGCCCACTTCACGCAAAAAACCGCTGTCGATAAAATATCCACCGATTACCAGTAGTGTCCGGCTAAAATC
>PLGM01000318.1 GCA_003139795.1 Acidobacteriaceae bacterium
TCCATGGCAAACATGCGCTAGCCGCCCGGTTCGCCCCTGCACAGCTCCAGCAGCGCCTCGCCAAACTTCTGCGCTTTGGCGAGGCCTATCCCATCGATCTCCAGCAACGCTCTCGCATTCCTCGGCCGCGCCTCCGCCAGCGCCGCAACCGTCCGGTCGTGCAACACCACGTACGCCGGAACCCGCAGCCGTTTAGCCTCCGCCGCCCGCCACTCCCTGATCCGCCCCGCCACAGCCTCACCCTCCGCCGTCAGCCGCACCGGCTCGGCCGCCTCCAAACCCTTACCGCCAGCGCCCGTCGCCGGCCCAATCTTTGCCGTCGCCTTCCCTTTTTTCGCCCGCGCGGGCGCCGGCGCTCGTCCCCCAAACTCCTCCACCAACCCGTCGCTGATCAGCAGCTCCATCGGGGCCCCCAGCGACAGGTCTTCGTCGCTGGGGTGGTTGATTACCGTCCCCGCCCGCAGTTCCCGCCCCGCCTCCGTCAGCTTCACCTTGCGGTATCGCCGCACTTCCCCATCCTTCTCGTACTCGGCCTCTTCAATCTCGATCAGCCCTGCCTGCACCATCGCCCCCAGCAGCCCATCGAACTCGTTCCGGCTCAGCCTGCCTCCCGGATCAAGGCTCCGTTGCAGCGTTCCCGCCGCCTTGTAAGCCACCCCCCACAGCTCTTCCACAATCCTTTGCGCCAGTTCCCGCTCCGCCGCCGTAGCCCGCCGGAACAGCCGCAGCACCGCCCCCGCCGGATCGCACACATCGCACACCCCGCACCGCCGCATGGCATCCGCCACGTCCCCAAAATGCCGCACCAGCGCCGCCATCCGGCACTCATTCTGTTCCGTAAACCGCAGCACCTTCTCAAACTGCTCCGCCCGGTACTGCGCCTGCACCGCATACGTCTTCTTCCATCCCGTGCCGCCCACCGTCACGCCGCCGCCAAAGTCCATTCGCGCCCCGCCGTGGATCTCCAGTTTCTCCAGCGCCTTGTCAAACTCCTCTTCGCCCAGCCGCGACCCCGCCCGCAGTCCCTCCACCGCCTGCGGCTCTGCCCGCAGCGCCTTGAACACCTCGTTCAAGTGGTCCACCGGCGGATAATCCCGATTCAAAAAAAAGTCATGTGTCCTCTGGTCCGCATAGCTGTGCATCAGGTAGGTCCGGCTCATCCCGCCGTCTCGCCCCGCCCGCCCAATCTCCTGGTAATAGCCCTCCAACGTCCCCGGCAGCCCCGCATGGATCACCGTCCGTATATTCGCCTTGTCGATCCCCATTCCAAACGCGATCGTCGCCACCACCACCTCCAACTCGCCCGCCTGGAACGCCGTCTGCACCCGCTCCCGCGTCTCCGCATCCAGCCCTGCATGGTACGCCGCCGCCGCAATTCTCCGCCCCAAACCCGCTCGCCCTGCAGTCCCACCCCCCGAAAGGGTGAGCGACAGCTCCTCCGCCAGCCTTTCTGCGTTCTTCCGCGAAGTCGCATACACAATCGCCGGCCGCCGCCCCGGATCAGCCAGCAAACCGCAAATCGCCCCCGCCCGCTCCGGCACCGGGACCTCCACCACCTCAATCGCCAGGTTCTCCCGCCTGAACCCATGAATGAACCGTGTCGGCTTCACCATCCCCAGCTGGGCAATAATGTCCGCCTGCACGCTCGGCGTCGCCGTAGCCGTCATCGCCAGCACCGGCGCCCTGTCGCCCTCGCCCCGCAGCCCCGGCAGGTGCTGCCCCAGCATCCGGTAATCCGGCCTGAAGTCGTGGCCCCACTCGGAGATGCAATGCGCTTCATCGATCGCAATCAGCGCCAGCTTCCGTTTGGCCAGCATCTCCGCGAATCCAGGCACCCGCAGCCGCTCCGGCGCAATAAACAGGAACTGCAGGCTCCCCTGCAGATAATCCACGCAAGCCTGCCGCGCCACCCCTCGCTCCAGCCCCGAATGAATTCGCCCCACGCGCAACCCCAGCGCGCCCAGCTTCGCCGCCTGGTCCTCCATCAGCGCAATCAACGGGCTGATCACCAGCGCCGTTCCGCCCCGCGCAATCGCCGGCAACTGGTAGCACAGACTCTTCCCCGCCCCCGTCGGCATCACCAGCAGCAGATCCCGCCCTGCAACCGCCGCTTCGCACACCTCCAACTGGTTCGCCCTGAACTGCGCAAACCCAAACACCGACCGCAGCAACCCAGCCAGCACATCCGAATTGGAACGAGTCGTCAAAAGAAGAAGGCAGAGCGCGTCAGGAAACTACGGATCAAGCGCATCCCGCCCTTTCCAACTTTACAGGAGTCGTACCCCGGCCGCCCCTCGGAACTCGGCCCCGCAACGGGAAACTCTGCTGTCTCAGTGCGGCCGCCCCGGCAGCACAAAATGCTCACCGCAGCGCGGCTCATAGGAGTCGCCAGGCATCTTGATGGGGCTGTCATACGGCGCTGGCTGCCCCTCGATCAGCCGCTGCGAGTAAAAAGCCCGGTTCCCGCAAGCACAATACGCCATGCATTCGGTAATACTTCCCCCATACGCCCCCACAAACCACGACAGGTTCAGCATCTCCCCAAACGGAAGAGCCCGAAAGTCAAGGTCCAGCCCCGCAATCAGCACGTCGTGGTTTCGATCCAGCAGCCATCGCGCGAAAACGAACAGCCCTTCCACAAACTGGCCTTCATCGATCGCAATGCACTCCACTCGCTTCCCAATGTCCTTTTCCTTTGCGGCGATAACCGGAACAACCTCCCATGGGTCCTGCGATTTGAACTCCAGGGCCTTCATTTTCCCGTGCCCCCTCGGATTCCGGCTCTCAACCATCCCAGGCCCGCCCTTCGTGTCGTCGCTGGGCTTGAGGACCATCACGCATTGCCCGGCATACTGGCGTCGCATATCGGCGCGTCGCAAAAGTTCCGCGGTCTTGTTACTCCGCATCGGTCCCAACAGCAATTCCAGCTTTCCTGCCATGATCGCGCCTCCCAGGATCAGGCCACTCTTTCCGGCCTCGGCTCTAAACCGCCCAAATTATACCGTTGATGACCGGCTTCTCAACACCTGGCCGGGGGGTGCCCCAGGTCTTGATTCAGGGCGGAATCAGCCCACCGTCCCGTGGGCGCGTTCAACGAATGTGTCCGTCAACCGAATCCAGAGAAGAAGGTCGTCTTCAAGTCCTGCTCGAGGAGCTGGCATTACGGTTCCTGTCTGGTTTGGACGCAGGTTCCTCAAACGGAAGATGTGACCAGGTAGAAGAGGTTTCCCTGCGGCGGAAGTTCGTCAGTGTGTGGCCGCTTCTTGACGACCGGGAACGTTTTCACGGTGCATTCCTCCTTCGACTCTCGAACGTTTCTGCTACCGTAGGAAACTGCTCCAGGTCCGTGTGTGGAAGGAACAACGCCTTGACATAACTATCCATGTATTGAGGATTGGAGCTCATATCGACGTAGGTTATGCGGGCGGCAATCTCCGCCATACGGCGGCGATGCTCCCGCGACAGTAGTGCAATGTACGCGCCAGTAAGAGAAGAATTTCCGATATAGCGGAAGCGTTCCAGCGGCAAATCGGGCAGCATGCCGATGAAGACCGCATCCGCAACTCGCATGTAGCGCCCAAAGCCGCCCGCGATATAAACCCGCGCGACGGCGTCCCAGGTAAGACCAACGTTTTTGAGCACCAGCGAGCCGGCGGCATAGATCGCCGCTTTGGTGCGGATCAGGTTTTCGAGGTCCGCCTCGGTGATAACAAGGTCCTTGCCGCTCCGGGCCTGCTCCGCGGTCGCCAACAGGAATGCACGGCGGCCTTGGTGTTCGACGATGCGGCCGGTACCGGGTGACTTGAAGAAGCGGCCAGAACGATCTACTACGCCCTGGCGGAACAGGTCCCCCAAGAGCGAGATCAGGCCCGATCCGCAGATGCCCGCCGGCTTGCCGCCGTGGATCACGGAGTACTCCAATTGTTCGCCGTCGTCGCTGATTGCCACCCGCTCAATGGCGCCTTCGGCGGCACGCATACCGCACTTGATGCCGGCTCCCTCGAACGCCGGCCCGGCGGAGCAGGCGCAAGCGACCATCCAATCCGTGTTACCGATTACGATTTCGCCATTGGTGCCAATGTCCATGAAGAGAAATACATCGCGATTGCTGGTTGACAGATCGGTGCACAACACGCCCGACGTGATGTCGCCTCCGACATAACTACCCACGCCGGGGGCAAAGGCGACGATCGCTTGCGGATCGATGTTCAGGCCGACCTCCTGCGCTCGTAACTCGGGTACAAAGTTCACCGTCGGAACGTAGGGCGACTCGCGAATGTAGCGCGGAGGCAAACCGAGCGCCAGGTGGGTCATGGTCGTGTTGCCGGCAAGAAACGCGGCACGAATGTCCCGCGGGTCAACCGGGATTGCATTTGCCAGCAGTCCTACCAGCCCATTGATGGTTTCCAGCACCAGGCCACGAAGTTCTTCCAGATGTTCCCCGGTGCGAGCATAGTCGATGCGGCTGATAACGTCGGCTCCCCGCCGGATCTGCATGTTATAGGAGGTCTGCGTCGCCAGCGGCGATCCGTCGTCCAGATCGACCAGCTGGGCGGCCACCGTCGTGGTTCCGATATCGACAGCCAAGCCCAGGGCGTGCGCTGTGGAGTGACCTGGCCGCACATCGCGGACACGCTGCCCTGACGTGGACTCTTCTACGCCAACCGTGACGTTGCCATCGGCCGTGCGGACGGCCTCGGCCAGTTGGCGCAGCACGGAAAGCTGGGTGGTGATTGGAACAGTGCCGCTGTTGCGGCTCAATTCGCGGGTAAGCCGGGTCCAGTCGCTATAGTGCTCCTCGATGGAAGCCGGCGGCATGGTGATCCGCAGGTCGTGGTACAGCGGCGTGAGGTGGTCACGGTCGGGCAGCAGGCCCGCATCGATCAGGGCATGACTGTCTCCAAGTGCACGCGCCGCTGTCTGGGAGCGATCCGGAAGACGTACCACAATGTCGGATGTCACGCTGGTTTGGCATGCCAACACCGGAGCATCCCGCCCCACCACTTCCACCTGGCACAAACCGCACGCCCCCTCGCCACCGCACGGCAACTCCAGATCGAGTATGCCGGCCCGCAACGCTGCCATGTGGATCGGCGTTCCGGAAGGCACGTCGGCCACGACGTTGGCGGGCTGGAAGCGGACAGATGGCATAGGCTTACCGTGCGGCTTGTATCTTCATGAAGGGGCCGAGATCCGACGCTTCCCCGGGACCGACCAGCACCTCCCAGCCGGGCAAGCCTTCCTCCACTTCACCGCTGATTTGCGAAACATAGCCGGGAATAACGAGGCGGTGTTTCCCAGGCTGGTCTCCCAGGCCGCTCGCTTTCACCGCGGCAGCGACCTTTTCTCCGGAGAACTTGCCTGCGGCCCATCCCGTCAGCACGCTCATGCCTTCGGTGTCCACCACGAGCAGGTTCGCGGGAACACCCGAGTTTTCGATCTCGCCGGAAACCATGAAGTACGTCAGGGAGAAGTTGGTAGTCACCACCAGCAGAGCGTCCTTTCCCGGCTCGCCGATGGGATAGACCCTGGGATCAACCTGAATCGGTTTCTGCGGATCGGTGTAGATGTTCTGCCGCAGCATCATCAAGGGCAGCAGAAGTTCCAACTTCATGCGGTCCAGCACGACGATCGATGCGTATTTGCACAGGTAAGTCGAGGCATCGGCAACCGCCGACGCGTCGTCCAGTGCGGTCACAAAGTTGATGATCGGATAGCCAAGGGGCTCGAAGGCATTCTTGAGCGCCGCCTTGCGGATGATGGTGTTGTACTGCAACGCGGCTGCCGGATTGTCGGCCGGCAGATCGAGGACAATCTCTTTCAACCCCAGGGTGGCCAGCCTGGTGGTCAGGGCCGCCAATTCATCGAGCGTGGCGGCTCGGGCCACCAACGGCGCGTCATATTTCAACGCCAGGGCAGCCACGGCCTCGGCATTGGCCGGCGTTGCGGCATGAATCAAGGGCCTTTTTCCCTTCAGCTCTTTCAGCCCCGCTTCCAGAGCTTCGAGGTTCGTAGTCCTGAGGATGATGCCCATACCCGTGGAGCCGGCTGCCGTCTTCACCAGATCGACGAAGGGCTTGACCTCCTCGCTGAAGTTGTCCACCAGCACCAGGTTGATTCGCAGTTGCTCGCCCGCCCTTTCCAGGCAATACTCCCGCACCTCCGCGAGCTTGTGGGAGAGATCGGTGAGGGATTCATTATCGGGAAACGCAATGGCCACGGCCGTAGGGTGCACGAACGTCTTGTCGTGCCGGAACATGACCGTCTCATTGCCGATCGGCACTTCGCGTCCCGGCGGCCCGATCTTCACCAGCCGGATGGGCGGCTTGCTGGCCGCTCCTATGATCTTCTTGGCTTCCTCCGAGGCGTAAGGACAGGCCGCCAGGTCCGCGTTCATGGCCGCCAGCTTCATCGCGAAAGCCATGCAGGTCGGTACGCCGCATTCGCCGCAATTGGTCTTGGGCAGCAGCTTGAATATCTGTAAACCGGTCATTGCCATTTTGCGGTCGCCTCACTTGCCACAGGCCATCATTTCGTCGATCTTGCGCTTCAGGGTGCGGGCAGCCAGCGGATGGTAAACCACCAGCAGGTCCGCCCCGGCATTCAAATAGCTCATCGAGGTGGCTATTTCCAGCAGAGCTTCGCGCTCTTCTTCTTTTCCCCACAATGGGAAGTCCTTGCGCGGCGCCCGGCTCTCTTTCACCTTCGACACTTCAAAGCCCGGGTTCACGATCATGGGCATGGCAAGCATTGGATCGCCAGTAAAGGCCGAAGTCCGGATCCGCTCCATCACCGAGTAGGTATACTCCAGACCGTAGCCCAGAGCGCCCGTCATGGGATCGATGACAATGTGGTCCGCGGAGACGCCCATGGAGGTGAGCAGGATGTTGAGCTGCTTGCACATGTTCACGTCAATCGGCGTCTGCGCCACAATGCAATGGCCGTAGGCCATGACGGTGGCGGCGATGGTTTTGTAGTTGTCGGTTTCCACCCAGTTCAACAGCAGATTCTCTCCCGAAAAGGTGGAAGCGATGTGCTTCATCAGGGCATTGTTCTTCTCGTAGTGGCTGCAGCCGGTGACGATTACCGGCACGCCCACTGCGCTCAGAACATCCTTCACAATGTTGCCCGCCGCTTCCGGAGACATATCGCCATTGTCGGGATGGGTTGTGGCCAGCCGCACGCTGATCACTTCGGCGCCCAGCTTCTCCACCAGATAGCGGGCCATCGCGGCAGGGTCCTTGAGCAGGTCCCCGTAGGCATTTCGCAGCAGGTCGGGATAGGACTTGGGCGGACTGTCGAGAACCTCCATGGCAACCACGGGCTTGTGACCCACGTGGCCTTCGAAGTGCCGGAACGGAAGTACCTCAGCCCCGCCGATGGTCACCGCCGAAGTGCGGGTCCCGGTTCCACCCAGAGTGACGATGCGAACGGCGACATTGGCTTTTTCCGGCGCCAGTGTGACCGACTGCGGCAAAACGATGGCTGCGGAGGTGATGGGTCTTTCCGCCTTTCCCGGTGGCGGCGCCGGCTTGGGTGGGCCCGGCGCAACTTCAGCCGGTTTTGGTTTGGTGTCGACCGGCTTGGGAATGGAACTGGCGATCTGCGCCTCCAGTGCTTCTTCCGTAGGCAGACAGTGGGAACAATCCACCGCTGGAGGTACAACAGCGGCTGCAACCGAAGCCAGCGGCGCAGTTTGCATCAGCAGCATGTTGACGCCGGCGTGCAGCAGGTGCATGGCGGTGGACGCCTGCAAGGCTGCCAGCTGCTCCTGCGGAGTCATCCCCGGTCGAATCTCGGTTGCGGGAGGAGCGTCGCGAAGCCGTTCCAGCAAAGCGATCATGGCTCCTACGCCGTCGTTGGGAGGAATCGGCGGCGCGGCGGCTGGTTTCGCCGCCGAAGGCTTAGCCTGGGCGGCACTGGCAGCAACGTCCGATTTCTCTGCAGGCCGTGGCCCGGCTGGAGGCTCGGCGACCGCTACTGAGGTCTCCGCAGCCACGGTGGCGGCGGATCCCGAACCTGATGCTGCCGCCTGTATCAAGCCGGCTCGCGCGGCATCCACCGCGGCAGCTTCCTCTGACGGGGTGGTAATCTCCCACATTGTCAGGGCAGGGTGTTTTACTTCCTGCATGTAAGCCTGTACCGAAGTGGTATCGGTGCCCACAGACTCATCCGCGATCATGTCGGTGAAGCTCTCGATGCCGAATGTCTTGCCGATTTTGTCGAGGTCTTCCCGCAGGAACTCCTTCAGGTCTTTGGGCATCCACACGATTCGCCGGTGGCCGCCCTCGGCAGAGATGAACTTGCGGCTGGTGATGTAGGCCTTGCCCACGCCGATGAATCCCGGTACCTGCTGGCCACCGCCGGCGGTGTTCGCCATGGTGGAGAACTTCATCCCAGCGGGCGTCTGGCCCAGGTACTCGCGGTTTACGATCATGACGCCATTGGCTTCCGGCATCAGCGCCACAATGGCCTCGAAACAGCCGCAACTGGTCATCGGGTCTTCCAAAAGAGAGTAAGCGTTGAAGCGGCTGAGCGTCTGTTTGGAGTTGGCGAATACATAGTCGTTGATGTTGGCCCACTGGCCGCGGACGGGATCGAGGCATTCGCCCTTCACCAACGGTTGATTGGGGCCGGTAGGATCGATCTCAAATGCGGCCTTGCCGTCCAGCCAGTTGTAGGCTCCGCACAACCCCAGCCGTTCCGGGGTGATGACGCAAACGTGGCTGGGGGCGAAACTCTGGCAGAGCAGGCAGGAATAGAAGGTGTCCACGCTCTCGTCGGTGAGCGACTCCATGCGTTGATTGCGAGCGCGGTAGGCGTGGCGGGCAATGTCAACCCGTTCCTCGACGTCTTTGGTGTTGGTGAACAGGGTCACTTGCACCTTGTCCACAATCGCCGGATAGTCGTTGAGGAACTTGGCATGGACTATTTCGCCCAAGTGGCGGATCTTGAAGCCCTTGTCTTTGGCGGCTTTGCTGATGCGGATCCAGTTGATGTCGCGCTGGCCCATGTGCCAGATGCCCTCTGCGCCGTTGACGATGTGATGGATCTGCCGCTCGAGAATGGGTTCAAAGTCGGGCTGCATCTTGCGGCCGGCAACTTCCACCCAGATGCCGATGGGCAGCGCCGAACCTTGTTGAACATCGTCAATCTCCGGGCCAACCACGGTTATTTTACCGTCCTCGACCTCGGTGAGATCGAGGCTGGTGACGTATTCGAAGCCCGGTGTCCTGTTGCCGCCGAACTCAACGTAGGTGTGTTCCTTGCGGATGCGCTCTCCCTCGAAAGCGGCGCCAAAGGCCACCGGAATGGGTACTTTGGCTACCTTGATTTTGCAACCGCGAACCTCCAGCGACTTCTCCACGATGTGGCCGATGGGCACGGAGGACACCACGTGCTCGTAGGTACAGATGCCCGTCGGCAGGATCTGTGGAATGTCGGTATCGGCGATGGTGGGGAAGCCGTAGTTGATGGCTCCCGCCGCGGCGGCGTATTTCTCTTCCGTAACTTCGCCCAGCGCCATGACAAAGGCGAAAATGCGGTTCTTGTTGTATTTGAGGTTGCGCGCGTAGTCGCCGGGCTTGACTCCGCCGAAGCTGAGGGCTACGCGGTTGGCGAACCCAAGAGCGTATACCGCCGCCGAGATCTCCTTCCCGTAGGGGACCAGGCGGGTCTCCCAGCCCATTTCGACGCCGGCCTCGGCCAACTGCTCGGCAAAGGACACACCGTGGGTGTTGCCGGCGATGAACACATACAGGTTCTTTTCCTGCAACTCGCGGGCAATGCGCACCGCATCCTCGATGGTGGGCGCACCACCCACGATGGCGGCAAAGCCGGGGGCCGAGCCGTCCACGAACTCCACACCGCGTTCGCGAATGATCACGTCATTGGCCGCTCCCAGCCAAATGCCGTTCACCGGATTGGGGCCGATGAGGTACTTGCAGGCCTCGATGATTTCAAAGGCGAACAGCGTGGCGATGCCCGCATCCAGCGTCCCGCCCAAATAGGGCAGCCACAGCTTCTCGCTGGGAACCGCCGGCAGCAGGCGGTGGCACTCATCCAGAATTTTTTGCATCTCCGAGAGCCGGTCCACGCGCTCGCCTAACAACGAGTAAATGACCGGCAGGGAGTAAGCGGTGTCCGGAAAGCCGACGGGACAATCGATGCCTTTGGCCGCAACTGCTTTTGCCAGGCAGTCTTCCGCGTCGCGCACGATCTGGTGGGCGCCGCGAATTGCGGACGATGCGATGATTTTGCTCATTGCAGTTCCCGCCTCGATTTCATGTCGTACAGCTTGCGTTCCTTTTGAGCATTGATGTGCAATGCGTCGCGCTTGCGTTCAATGTGGGCCAGGAGCTTGTCGGCCGCAATCGCCGGATCGGGCTCCCATTCGAAACGCCCGCCGGTAATGTTTTCCATCTCCCCGCAGAGCAGGTCGTGCACATTCCTGCTGCCTTCGACGTAAAGAGGATGGCCGAGCACGACGTACATTCCGCTGGCGACGAAATAATGGCCGATGGCGACTGCCTTCTCGCTCATCCACTCCGGGGCGGCGCCTGCGACGGGAAGGTCGGAGAGATCCTCGCCCAGGCCGCCTTCGGCCAGGAGGTTGGTGGCTGCCATCAGGATGCGGCTGTTGTCAACGCACGAGCCCATGTGCAGGACGGGAGGAATTCCAACTGCCTCGCAGACCTCGCGCAAGCTGGCGCCGGCCTTGGCCAGTGCGGCCTCTGGCGTCAGCAGACCCGCCTTGGCGCACGCAATGGCAGAGCAGCCAGTCTGCAGCACCAGCACGTTGCGCTTGATCAACTCCTCGGTTAGCTTCACATGGGATTGGTCGGCGACTACCTTGGGATTGCTGCACCCGACAATCCCAACGATTCCGCGGATGCGGCCGTCGATGATGGCGTCGTTCAGCGGGCGGAAGGTGCTGCGGAAGGTACCGCCCAGCATTTGGAAGATAGTCTCATTGGAAAAACCCGCCACCAGTTCCATCGACTCGTTGGGAATGTGCACGCGGTCCTTATCGCGGTTCCCGAAGTTGTCGATGGCCTTGCGAATCAGATCGCAGGCCTGCTCGTAGCCCTTGCGCACGTTGAATGTGATCTGCTCGGCCTCCGCGGTGTGTGCGATTTCGGAGGTGCTGACCAGTTTAGTATGGAAGCACTTCGCCACCTGGGCCAGCGATGGCATCACGCACTGCACGTCCACCACCATGACTTCCACCGCGCCGGTGAGAATGGCCAACTCCTGCTGCAGAAAGTTGCCCACGATGGGCAGCCCATGGCGCATCAAGACTTCGTTGGCCGTGCAGCAGATTCCGGCCACATTGATTCCGGCAGCGCCTTTTGATCGCGCGTACTCCAGCAGTTCCTCGTTTCCGGAGGCCACTGCCAGCATCTCCGACAGAGTAGGTTCGTGCCCGTGGACGATGATGTTGACCTTGTCCCCGGCCAGCACGCCCAGGTTCACGCGGCTGCGAACCGGCTTTGGAGTTCCGAACAGAATGTCGGACACTGTGGTGGCAATCGCCGAACCCACCCAACCATCGGCCAGGCTGCACTTCAGACCGCCCATGATCAGATGGCGATAGTCATGATCGACGCCCATGTTCGTCCGGTGCATCAATTCCACCACTGCGGAGTCGATGCCATCGGGGCTGATTCCCAGCTTCTTCCACAGCGCCTGGCGTTTTTCCGGAGCCAGGTTCAGGGTGGCATTGGGCTCCTCCGACCAGGCAAACTGGGTCATGAAGAAGTCCGCCAGATCGCCGGCAATCGCCATATCGTCACGGCCTTCGGTTGCGATCTCGAAGAAGCGCGCCGCGACGTGCAGGCGCTGCGGATCCTTGATCTGATAGTCGCCGCCTTTGCCCTGCGCCACCAGCTTCAGCGTGCGCACCAGCATGCGGCCGTGATCGGAGTGCGCGGCTGTACCGGCGGCAATTTCACGCAACAGATTGCGCGCGGTAATGGTGTCCGCATTGGCTCCGCAGATGCCCAACTGGGCCCTGGGCGTGATGCGGCAGGGTCCCATGTGGCACAGGCGGCAGCAAACGCCGTCGGTGCCGAACTTGCACTGTGGATGTTGTAATTCATAGCGGTCGAAGACTGTACCCACCTCGGCCGCAATTGCAATCTGAACCATATCGACAGTTGCCGGATCGCTTGAAACCGGTTGCCCCGGTGTTTTGCGGCTAGTTGTAGGCATTTAGCACTTCTCCGTTTCCACTGCATATAACTTGGCTAGTAACTCGTTCATGGCAACTCGCGCCGGCGATTCTGGCGGAATCCTGGAAACCGGCTCGCCGTCCGCATCGAGAGCGGCGACGTCCTGATCCAATGGAATGCAGGCGAGCAATGTCAGTCCCGTAGCCTTGACGGCCTCGGCAATCGATTCAGGCAGAGATCCACCGGGCACGCGGTTTACGATCAGCCCGCGCTGTTTCGCGGGCAACGCGACTTCATCTGCCAGCGCCGAGATGCGGCCCGCGGTACGGATGCCGCGCACGGTACAGTCGGAAACAATGAGCAGGTAGTCGACGGAGAGCAGGGTGCGGCGGGAAATATGCTCCAATCCCGCTTCACTGTCGATCACGATGTTTCGGTAGTTATGCGCCAGGCGGTCCAGCACATCGCGCAGCACATTGTTGGCAAAGCAGTAGCAGCCCTGGCCTTCCGGGCGGCCCATCACGATCAGGTCGTAGCCCTTCTGTTCCACTACAGCCGCCTGAACGCGCAAATCCAGAAATTCTTGCTTGGAGACACCCTTCAGTGCCTGTACTTCCTTGCGCGCGCTTTCGCGAATCCCGCCCACGGTTGCGTTGTAGGCAATGCCCAGCGCCTCGTTCAGGTTGGCGTTGCAGTCGGCATCCACCGCCAGAACCGGCACCTCGCCGTGCTCCGCAAGCCAGCCCAGTGTGAGGGCCGACAATGTGGTTTTTCCAACCCCGCCTTTTCCAGTCATTGCCAAAATCATGTTTACGCACCTTCAAGGGTGGATGTGTGGCCTGGAGGTCCGGCAGCGCGCTCGGGCCGCGATTGGGTCACACACCTGCCGCTCATCCTCCTAAGTCCTGCTGCCCAGGAGCGCCGTAGCTCCGATTTTCTGGCGCAATTTCGCACTGGTTTCGTGCAGCGTGCGGAAAACCAACTCGGCATCGGCGACCGGCAGCGATCCCGTACCACACGACGGCGTAATCAGGGCCTGATGGTAGATCAATTCCGCAGCCAACCCGGTCGCTTTGGCCAGCTTTTCCACCAGTTCGCAAAACATGGCGCCAAGCGAGTCGGCCGTTTGGGCGTGTATCTTGGCGCTGTTGGTGGGGACAATTCCGAAAGCCAATGCCTTGCCGGCTTTCAGGTAGGCCTTGAAGGCATCGGGATAGAGCAGAATAGTATCGCCATAATCGAAGGCGTCGAAGTTCACAATGTCCACGCCGGCATCCATCAGGATCGGCCACTCGGTATTGCCGCAGCAATGTACGCCGGCCAGCGCCCCCTCGGCGTGTACCGCTTCAATCACTTCTCCCAGCCTGGCGACGCTGTCGTCGCGGGTCACGCTGACATACGTAGAGGAGCCGAAGGCCGACAAAATGGGCTCGTCGACGAAGCAGATTACTTGCTGCGCGAACGGCTTGAACTTGCGAATCTGCCAGCGGCATTTCATGGCCAGCGCTTTCACTACCACGTCAACGAACTCGGCGTTGTAGTAGATGGCGCGCTTATTCTGGTCGACGACGCTCAGGCCGAAGCTGAGTGGGCCGGTGGTCTGCACCTTCACGAACGGACGCGTGCCCCCGGCGGCTTCGAGGGCGGACTCCAACGCATAAATACCCTGCGAGAAGGCGGAAGTTATGCGGAAGGCCTCGAAGTCATCCGCGCAATATTTCTCGTAAAACTCCGCCAGATCCGCGCTGGTGTCTCCGCTGGTGTCGATGTACATGCGGCCCTTCTCGCGATCCAGGACTACGCGGGGAATGCTCTCGCTGTACTGCGCCTCCATCTGCTCGTTGAGACCGTTGGCCGGCAACTGTGGCCAGGTCGGCGCGTTGGGAATATTCTCCAAAATGACTTTGACAGCCTGCCCGGGATCTTTGTGGGGCAGGCTGCCGATTGCGGTTGCCAGGCAGCAGGGCTGGAAGTTCACAATACGCTCTCCTTCTCGGTGCAGAACGACTGCAGCGTCTTCTGCAGCGATCGAAACGGGTCGAGTAACTCAGGATATCCGAGGTCGGCCAGCGCCACACCCTGCCGGTCGGCCCTGGCGATGCGCGCATCGAGGGGAATCGTGCCGAGCAGGTGCTCCAACCCGAACTCGGAGGCGATCCATCGGCTGTCCTCTTCGGGATCGGCGGTCTTGTTCAGCACCACGCCGAAGCGGCCAATGCCGAGATTGGCAGACATCCGGCGCACGCGCTCCGCGGTTTCCACGCTCCGCTGGCCGGGCTCGACCACCGCCATCATCAGGTCCACACCCATGGCCGTACCTCGACCCAGGTGCTCGATGCCCGCTTCCATGTCGAGGATCACCACGTCACCCCGGTGCAACACTAAGTGCGATACCAGGCTTTTCAGCAGCACACTCTCCGGACAGGCGCAACCTCCGGCGGCGTGTTCGACCGCGCCCAGCACCAGCAGGTCGACTCCTTTGTAGTGAACCGCGTATTTCCCGGCAATGTCGGAAACTTCGGGATTGATCTTGAACATCTGCCCGAACTGGCGCACTTTGGCCCCGGTGCGCTCTTCGATCAGCTTACGTTCGGTGCAGATGGTGCGAATCTGGGAACGGAGGGAGGAGGGTAGTCCGAGGGCGGAGGCTAGATTCGCGTCCGGGTCCGCATCGACCGCTAATACCTGCCTTCCGTCCGCCGCATAAAGTCTGGCCAGGGTTCCCGCCACGGTAGACTTTCCCACTCCGCCTTTGCCCGATATCGCGATCTTCATGGTTCGGGCCTCGATCGAGCGATTTCAATGCCGTGCGGCTTCCGGTTGTGCCGGGACGATGAAGGAGCGTTCTTGGCAGTCTCCTGATGGCGAATCACCTCTTCGACCGCCAGGCGGACCTCGCCGAGGTCGCGCAGGAAATGCGGATCGGATTTCAGCTCCGGCTGCCGGGCGAGCATGTCGGGATCGAGTAAGCTCTCGTCCAATCGCAGCCGGGCCCGCGTCCCGGAGCGGGGACGTACCTGCGCCATTCCCCTGTCTTCGAGAACCTTGACGGCTTCGCGCGGAATGCTGCCGCTTACTCCCAGCTGCCTGCACCATTCCCCTTCGTTGGGGAAGCCGGTGAGTTGTGCGTTTCGTTCCGCATGCATGAGCTGCGGCGCCAAGGCGCGGGTCACGCGGCTGTGCAGACTCTCAGTCGGGTCAAGCTGCGCGAACGATGGAACAGATCCCTTCATCTCAGTCTAATATATGCTTAATGGTGGCGCGCTGGCGTGGGGTTGCCCTGTATTCGCGGTCGATCGGAATTCCGCGGTTCGCCGAAGACTATCCTCTGTGACGGCGGACGTAGACCAGAGCGCTCCAGCTTCAGGGTAGTCGGCAAGATCGGCATGGGGGTAGCGGTTGCCCGCTGACCCTTGCCGCACCACCGTGTGTACGGGTCCGTACGCGGCTTCACGCCGCTCGGACTGATCGTCAAACGAGTGAGCGGGATGTCGCCGCGCGAGTTTACGACGAAGAGTGTATTCGAGCCGCTGGGAATGACGTACACGCATCTCCGGGACGACCACGAGGAAATCATCAAGCACGATGCGCTGGGCTACGAACAGGAGGGCAAGGACAAGCCATACCGGATGTGCCTGACCAACTTCGACACTGAATCTCCCGCTCCGCGAAAAGACGAATCTTCGCGATTTGGCCTTCGATGGACTCGGCACTCGAAGACAATCGCCGGCCGGTAATAGCCCCAATCTCCCGCTCCCGAAGCGCAATCTCATCGAGAATGTTCTTGGAATGGCCGCTCTCGGCGATGGCCTTTGTGAAGTTCCTGATTCCCATCTCCAACTTTTCCTTCAGGGACCGCTACTGAGCGATGTCACCCGATAACGACTCAAAGCTGGCTCGAAGCTGACTCCCGAACTCGTCGATTGCGAATGCCCCAGACTCGGGCCGGAAAAACGCCGGCTTGTCCCCAGTCCAGACGAAGGGCCCACCTGGGTGCGCTACTATCAGATCGGGACGAACATTCCTATCTTTGCGGACCGCGACAAGTCCATTTACGACAACGTGAATGAGTTGCCCAGGGAGCGGCGAAACGGCTACAGTTGGTTCAGCCACGATTCGCAGCGCGCCCTGGACCGTTTTGACAAGTGGAGCACGGAACACCCGGAGTCCAAATGAAGTGAAGATTGACAGCAGCCTTGCTTTCGTCGTTTTGCTCGCCGGAATGGCGGGCAACACTTGTTTCGCCGCACCCGCGGAAGAGCGGCCCTGGTCCGAGCGTGCGGCGAACGCGGCGATCGAGCGCTGGCCGGATGGGCGCTTTGTCCCTGCTGGCGCCCGCTGGGCCTGGAACTACGAACTGGGCACGCTGCTGGAAGGCGTGGACGCGGTGTGGCTGAATACCGCCGATCCGCGCTACTACAACTACATCAAGAGTTCGGTCGATCGGTTTTCCGGTCCCGATGGCTCTATCCCCACCTGGAAGGTGGAAGAGTATCAGCTGGATAACATTCTGCTGGGGCGCCAGCTTCTGCTGTTGTACGGCGTCACGCAGGACCAGCGCTACGCAAAGGCCGCCACGTTGCTTTACCAACAGCTCATGCATCAACCACGAACCCCATCCGGCGGATTCTGGCATCAGCAGAGATATCCAAATCAGATGTGGCTGGATGGGTTGTACATGGCAGAGCCATTCTATGCCGAATATGCTTCCACTTTTCATCATGCAGACGCATTCAACGACATCACACACCAGTTTGTGCTGATGGACGAGCATGCGCGCGATCCGAGGACCGGCCTGCTCTACCACGGATGGGATGAGTCGAAACAAGAGCGCTGGGCCGACAAGCAGACCGGCGTCTCCTCGCAGTTCTGGGCCAGAGCCATGGGATGGTACATGATGGCGTTGGTGGACACGCTTCCCTATTATCCCGAGTTGGATGCGGGACGGAAGGAGCTGGTCACCCTCCTCGAACGGGATGCCGCCGCGGTGGCGAGGTACCAGGATGGCGCTACCGGGCTCTGGTACCAGGTGCTCGACCAAGCCGGTGCGAAGGGAAACTACCTGGAGTCCCCCGCCTCCTGCATGTTTGTTTACGCACTGGCCAAAGGCGTGCGCCAGGGCTATCTTCCCCAGAGTTATCTGGCCACTGCCGACCGCGGATATAAAGGAATTCTCGATCACTTTATTGAGGCTGGCCCCGGAGATTCGGTGTCGCTCACCGGAACGGTGAAGGTCGGGAGCCTTGGCGGCGATCCCTACCGGGACGGAAGTTACTCCTATTACATCGGCGAGAAGACGGTGACGAACGATCCCAAGGGAGTTGGAGCTTTTCTGCTGGCCAGTGCGGAGATCGAAAACGCCCAGAATGCGAAGCTGGGGCGCGGCGAAACGGTCCTTCTGGACGCCTGGTTCAACAGCCAGAAGCGGCCCGATGCATTCGGCCGTCAGGTCTATTTTCATTACAAATGGGACGACATGAGCAACAGCGGCTACTCACTGTTGGGTCACATCTTCCGCAAGTTCGGCGCGGAAACCAAGACGATCTATACAGCACCCACGCTCGCGGCGCTTCGCCAGGCGCAGGTCTACATTATCGTCTCTCCGGATATTCCGGCGAAGAACCCGAACCCGCATTATGTGCTGCCCGAGGATGCGGCGCAGATTGAGGCATGGGTAAAGGCTGGCGGTGTGTTAGTGATCATGGAGAACGATCCGGGGAACGCCGATCTCGACCACCTCAATCTGCTGGCTGAGCGGTTCGGCATCCACTACAACAATGTGCTGCGCCATCAGGTGGACGGGAACAAGTTCGAGATGGGGAGGATTGCGGTAGATGGCGGTGGTCCTATCTTCCGCGACCCGCACACCATCTATATGAAAGAGATCTGCACCATCTCGGTGAAGTCTCCGGCTATCTCGGTGCTTCGCGATCGCGGAGACATTCTGATGGCCACGGCGAAGTACGGCAAAGGAACTGTCTTTGCCACGGTCGATCCCTGGCTCTACAACGAATACATCGACGGCCGAAAGCTTCCTGCTGAGTATGACAACTACGCCGCCGGCAAGGAACTTGTTCGATGGGTTCTCGCGCAGATACCGCGCCGGCCTTAGGGCGAGACGCATAGGTCAATTTCTTTGGGAACAAAAGCCGCGACGTTTCGCTGTGCCTAAATGAGTTCAGTTTGCGATTTCCACGCTTCCCGTCGTTCTTCGCCGTTCCTTTGTTGCTCTTTTCCGCGACTTTGCACGCTCAGGACACCCGCAAAGTCACCGAATCGGGTATTCCAGCCGCGTGCATAACACTGGATCCAGTATCGCCGCAAGGCGCGGCGTGATCTCACTTGAGGATGAGCGGAGGTTGGACACGGAGAGCATCCAGCATGCGATCGACAACTGCGCCGCGGGCAAGGCTGTTGTGCTGCCCGGCCGTGGCGTCCTTATCCCACGGTTGTAACTCTCGACACGGAGCTGAACAGCCACATCGACCCGGCCGGCTGGCGCGAGTGGCATCCGGGCAAAACGCATTCGATCGACACCGTGTCCTATGCCGAATACAACTCCACCGGCCCCGGTGCGCGGCAAGACCAACGCGATCCGCACACGCATTTTCTGGCTCAGCAACAGGCCAGTCAATTTGCGCCCGCCGTCTTTCTGCGCGGCGCCGACAACTGGGACCCGCTGCAAGCCCCCAGACAGTAGAATGAACTTAGATTGGCAAGGATGGCGGCACGGAACGGGCATGCACCGGGAGCCGAATCCGTGACCGGGTGAATGAATGGGAGGAACCATGAAGACGGTGTTGATGGCTGACCCTGTGCGGTATCCGCGCATGACCACGGATGAGATTCGCGAGACGTTTTTGCTTTATGCGCTCTATGAGCCGGGCAAACTGCATGTGAATTATGTCGATCTCGATCGCGCTGTGATCGGCATGGCGGTACCTTTGGACAGTCCCATTGCGCTGCCCACGTATCCAGAATTGCGGGCAGCGTACTTTACCGAGCACCGCGAGCTGGGAGTCCTGAACATCGGAGGCAATGGCATTGTTCGCGTCGAAGGAATGAGTTACGAGCTTGAGAATCTCGATGTGCTCTATATTGGCCGTGGCAATGCCGAAGTCGGTTTTGAGTCCAGGGACAAGGCCGCTCCCGCAGTCTTCTATCTACTGAGTTATCCCGCTCATGCCGGCTATCCGATTGCTCTTGTGCGCAAGGACGAGGCCAATCCGACGGAACTGGGAAGCGTGGAAACCTGCAATCGCCGCACCATCTGCAAGTACATCCATCTGGGCGGAGCGGCAAGCTGCCAACTGGTGATGGGTGTGACTCATTTGCATCCGGGGAGCGCATGGAATACGATGCCGCCGCACACCCATATGCGCCGCTCAGAGGTTTACATGTACTTCAATGTTGCCGAGGATGCGCGCGTGATTCACCTGATGGGACCGCCCGGGGAGACGCGACACATCGTGATGGCCAACCGGGACGTTGTTGTGTCCCCTGGATGGTCGATCCATGCGGGCGTAGGCACTCGCGCCTATAGCTTCTGCTGGGGCATGGGCGGAGAAAATCAGGACTATGCGGATATGGACCCGGCTCCGGTCGGGAGTCTGCGTTGACGGAAGGGAGTTAGCCATGAAGATGGCGATTGCATTGGTGGCGGCGCTGGCGGCAACCGTTTCGGCGGCGACCCTGAATGGGGACAGGGGAGCAGTAATTCCGGCGCGCGAAATCCAAGCACAACTTGCGCAGTTGGCTCCGCAGACCACGGCCTCAGGCAGCAGCGGCTCAACGCTCGCAAGTTACGGCAATCTAGCCCTGAAACTCTCTGTGCGCACAACCAGCGGAGGCGCGGAGATTCATGCGCACTATGACGACCTGATGATCGTTGAACAGGGCAATGCGACGCTGATTACCGGCGGGACGGTCATCGATGCGAAAACGGACAGCGACGGAGAGACCAAGGGCACTGGCATCCAGAACGGGAAGCCGCAGGCCATTGCGGTTGGAGATGTCGTCATCGTGCCAGCCGGTGTGCCTCATCAGCTGCTGATCCCTTCGCGCACGATCTACGGCGCTTTGGTGACCAAGGTGAAGGAGTAGCGGCAGAAGTATTTGTGCGCCAATTTCGATTTCACTCTCCGTTATCGAGCCATCCAGCCGCCGTCCACGATAAGAATCTCCCCATTCACATAACCCAATCCGCCCTCCGCTCCTGTTACCAGCGCAGTCTTCCCATCCAGGCGGAAACGGTCGAGAATGCTCACCGGCTGCAAACTCCGAGTACACGAAATATGCGCATCGTCGATCCCGTCAGCGCGCCCGACGAGGAATACTGGCTGTGGGAGGCCATTTCCCATGGCACGCGCGAAATTGCAGTCTACGCCTGGTATCCCATGAGTTCGGGCTTTGAATCGAACGGCTACGGGCTCATCCACTTGGACGGAACACTCACCGACCGCGCCCATGCCGCAGGCAATACCGCGGCCATCATTGCCGCCAATGCGGAAGATCTCAATCGCGCCGAGCCTGCTTCCGCCCAGGTCGCGGTTCTCTATGACCTCCTCTCCTATATGGTGGAAGGCAGCCCTCGCCTTCCACGCTGGGCAATGCAGTGCGAGATTCCCTTCTCGGCATCTATCGCGCATTTCTCGAAAAGCAGATTCCAGTCGACTTCGTCAGTTGCTCTGCTCTCGATGCGGCCCGTCTCCGCCAGTACAAAGTCGTCTTCTTCCCTTATCCGGTTATGCTTTCAGAGAGTGCGGGAAATCTGCTGAAGGAACACGTCGAGAACGGCGGCACGATCGTCGCCGAAGCCAGGCTCGTCTGGAACGATGAGCGGGGACACGCCAGCCCTGTTATCCCGGGTTTCGGCCTGGATCGCGTCTTCGGTGCGCACGAAATCCTGATTCGTCCCGAAGAGAAGCCGAAGATCGTCGTCCAACGCTCCGCCGATCTGCCCGGCCTTTCAGCGGGCCTGACGCTTCCTGGAGCAGCCTTCGAAGAGCAACTGGAAGCTTCTAAAGAGGCGCGCACTCTGGCCTCGTTTTCTTCCGGCGAAGCCGTCATGCGCAGACGTCCTGACGGTAGAACGGCAGGTTATTGGGCATGTACCGGCGCCTGACGGATGGATACTAGGGATTCGAAGATCTCGAGCAGTTCTGCCGCGACGGCGCTCCAGCTTCGGCTCCAGTGTGCGGAAATGGCCATTGCGTTCCAGGTTCTGTCGAGGACTGATGCGAGGGCATGAGCCAACTCGACCGGCTCACGAGGGGGCACAAGTCGTCCGCACTCGTCGCTCATGATCTCGGGGATACCCCCGACATTTGTGGCGACGACAGGACGGCCACAAGCGAGCGCCTCAAGGACAACGTTGGGGCAGCCTTCCATGTAACTTGGCAGGGTGACCAGATTCGCTGCCGCCATCCAGACGGCGACATCGTCGAAGGTACACTCGGGCAGCGCGTGGATGTAGTTGGCCGCATTGTTGGCCTGAATGGCGCTTTCGATCAGTGGCCTGTCCGGCCCCTCGCCGACCATATACACATGCAAGTCAGGGCGAAGAAGACGCAGCGAAGCCGCCGCCTCGACCAGTTCACGCAAGCCTTTTTTCACGTCCATGCGCCCGATGTAAACCACGGCCTCCGCGGCCGGGTCGATGTGCAGCTTCTGCCTCGCCTCAAGACGATCTCTGACATGGAAGACGGAGAGATCGCAACCGCTGAGGATGGCGCGGGTCTTCTCCGGCGGGGCGCCCATGGCTACCATCCTCTTGCGCAGATCGTCGCTGATCGCAACCAGAAAATCGGCTTCGCGCAGCACGTTGCGCGTGTGCATCGCTGAAAGCCGGTCGCCGATGCTGTGAACATCGGACCCAACGCCCATGGCGACGACGGGAACCGAGAGCGCTTTGCCGATCTTGAGCGCGGCATATCCATCAGGGTAAAGAAAGTAGCTGAAGATGAGATCGGGCGCAAAGCTGCGGACGTGAGGCAGCAAAACGCGGGCGGCCATCCATCCGTTGAACGGCCGGGAAACCAGGGGTAGCACAGGGTAGTTGTAGTAGTCAACCTTCACATCCGGCAGGCTGTAGGAAGTGTCGAGAGCGTCGTACATGCGGCTCCGCGGCTTGAGCCAGGATGGGTACGCGGCGTGGGGATAAAAGACCCGCACATCGGATTTGCCGGAAAGAACACGCAGCGTCTGATAGGCGGGCCGGCCGTGGGTGCGTTGCCCGGAACTGGGGAAATGGGCGGTGACAACGGCAATTTTGAGCATGGCTATTGTTCCGTTCCGGCAGGCTGGGCAACCGGCGGTTGTGACCCGCCCTCGCGCTGTCTGCCGGCGATGGAATGCAGAAGTGCGGCGTAGCGCTGCGCGAGAACCTTGCGTTCGTACTGTGCGATCTTCCCGATATCCGGTTGAAACGCGGTGAGCAGCGAAGTGCCGCGGGCCGCCGCGTCGACGAAGAGCCGGCGGATACCGTCAACATCGCGGTTGCTCGCCCACCATCCGGCCCGCAACTCTTCGAGCAGGCGACGTGTCTCGCCCTCGGCATGGACGGCGCCGAGAATGGGCTTGCCCCCGCCGACGTAGTCGTAGAACTTGCCTCCGACGTTCAGGGGGTCGTGGTTGATCAGCAGGACATAGTCGGTTTCGTTCATCGCAGCCAGAGCTTCGTGTTGCGGCAGAAAGCCCTTCAACTCCACCATATCGCCCAATTGCAGAAGGGCTTCGCGGAAGCGAGGCTCCTCGATGTGTCCAATAAAGCGAAGTCTGAATCGGGACTTCAGTTCGGGGGGCAGCGTCTGCACGGCTTGAACCAGTGCGGTCGGCTCGGTTGAGGCGTAGACCGTGCCCACGTAGGTGACAACGATCTTGCCGTCGGGAGGGGGATTTGCAGACGGAGCGGAGCGGCGCAGCCTTGTGGCGTCGAATCCGTTGGGAATGAGATGGAACTTGCTGTCAGCCTCGCGCGGGTAGCGGGCGCGAATCTGGCGGCGTGCGGCCTCGGTGACTGCGACAACGGCGGTTGCATTGGTCACTGCGCTTGCTTCGGCGTTGCTGGCGACACTGCGGGCGCGCTCGCTGATGCTGAAGAGAAAGCTGACGAGTTCGAAGTTGGTCGTTAGCCATTCATCGCGGAAGTCGACCACGATGGGCAAGCCAGGGAACTCCTTCCGGAGTTTCGCAACCAGAAGCACACTGGAGAATGGCGGCACCGTGATGAGGACAAGGTCTATGTTGCGTTCCCTGACGATGCGGCGCGCGGCGCGGGTGAGCACTGGAAGCCAAGTTACCTGTGGGTCGGGCTGCAGAATGTCCTGTAGAACTCTCTTGAGAAAGTGCGGCTTGCCGGCGGCGGCCGGAGCAGCGGGATTACCAGCCGGTGGCTTTGCGCCAGCGATTAGCCTCTTGATCCGCTTCTTGATGCTGAAGGGGAGGTCGAGCGTCAACGTCCGATGAACTGTGACTTCGCTCGGAATCTCCTTGAGGAGCGTGGGGTCGGAGCCCACAGCAGATGCGTTGCGCGCCGTGAGCACGTCGAGCCGGATTCCTTCGGCGGGAAAATAACGCGCAAAACTTGAGGCCCGCATAACTCCCGTGCCTCCGACTGGCGGAAACGAATAGGAGACCAGAAGGACATTAAGGCTATTCATCGGCTGGCTTCCGTGACACAAACCGCTGGGGCGGAAACGTTCTTGTGATCAAGAATCAGACCTTCGACAGCCTGATATATCTGCCAGGCCGTGGCCCAGTGGACCTCGATGCCTCTTTGGTCCGCTTCTTCCGCAAGCCAGCGGAACAGGTTGTCCAAGCCCCCGTTGAGTAGCGGCTCGATGTTTCTGTCCTGCGCGCCGTGGGTGAAGAGTTTGAGGAAGATATCGTCGCCGATGGTGGGAGCTATATCGAACCACTGACGTACCCGCGAGGGCGTCGGCATATCGTAACCGGCAATCTCTCCGGTTTCCAGGCGCGGCATTGGCCGTTCGCCGAAGCGCAGGCCGAGCGGCCCGGTGATCATGAGCAGGTCGCCCTGTCTGCCGCCGCCAACAGTGGCTTCGATTCCATGATCGAATGACTTCGGACGGTTGTCGGGATTGTTTGTGCACCAGTAGATTTGGTTCACAACGCGCCCCTGGGTTGCAGAGGGAGCTGACGGCATGGTGAAGTCGGCATAACAACCTAGATCGCGCAGCAGGGCAATCTCACCATTAAGGCCGCACCACCTGCCATCCGGGCGCGAGTTATCGAGCGCCCAGTTGCCATGGATGAAGCCGAAGACGGTTCGGCCGTCCTGCTGGCGAAGCAGTCCGTGGTCGCCGGCCAAGCGCTGGCAATACTCAGTGACTTTCAAGATGAAGGAGGGGCCCTGTTCGATGTCGTGATGCAGATGCACTTCCACGTCGCCGACTCCCAGTCGCACCATCTCCGCGATGCCGTCGAGAATATCCCGCCGGTACTCTTCCTGCGGGTAGAAAAAGCTGTATTGGGGGCGCTGGCCCGCGGCGTCACGGGGAGCGTCGTCCGCAATGCTCGGCCACCTGTCGCGCCACCGCGCCAAGCGGCCGAGGGCGGTTTCAACGGAGGCGCCCATGCCCAGAGGTTCGTAGTGATCGGTGATGGTGACCCAGGCGCGCTTCGGCTTCGTGGACCGCACGCTTTTTCGCAGGCGGTCCTTCAGGTACGGAAAAAGCCAGATTTCTGCATGTCGAGGGAGGTTCATGGAATTGACTTGCCCTTTGCATGTCCCCTTAGTCGGCGAAAGGCGCCTGAAACAGAAAAACTATCCTTGAGTATGGAACGGGTTTGTGGTTCCTGTCAAAGACTTCTGTATCCCTCTCAGTGAGTCCTATTGCCTGCCCGAAAAGGCGCCACGCTAAGGAGCCAGTCGAGTAAGAATCTCAGCGATCCGTTCCGACGCCTTGCCGTCCCACAGCGGCGGCCGGCCCGTCTGTTTGCGGCCGCCGCTCAGCGCTTCGTGAAACTTGCTCTCGAGCAATTCCCAATCGTGCCCTATCAACACATTCGTGCCCAGAGTCACAGTGATTGGACGCTCGGTATTCTCACGCAAAGTGAGGCACGGCGTGCCCAGATAAGTGGTCTCCTCCTGTATGCCACCCGAGTCCGTTATGACAACCCTGGCATTCTTCTGAAGCGCAAGAAACTCAAAGTATCCAAGCGGAGCGATCACTCGAAGACTTGAGTTACACTGCTCCAGCCGTGCCGACCACTTCTGCCGCGTTCTCGGATGAACTGGAAATATCAAGGGAAGTTTCTCGCTCAAACTGTCAAGCACGTGCAGCATCGGCAAAAAAGTCGACTCGTCATCTACATTCGATGGACGATGAAGCGTGACCAATCCAAAAGAATCCAGGGATAACTCAGCTTTGAGCTTTGGGAAAATCTCGTCCGCCTTCGGCAAGAATCGAATGAGAGTATCGATCATTACGTTGCCAACAAGGAACACCTTTTCCTTTGCAATACCTTCGCGCGCGAGATTCTCATTGCCATCGGCTGACGGAGTAAAAAGAAAGTCTGCAAGTTGATCTGTAATCAAGCGGTTTATCTCTTCCGGCATCGAGCGGTCAAACGAGCGCAGACCCGACTCGACATGCCCCACGCGAATACCGATCTTGGAACAAACGAGTGCTGCCGCAACGGTAGAATTTACGTCCCCATAAACCAGCACAATATCCGGTTTGCGCGCGAGTACAACCGGCTCAAACCGGCTCATGATCGCGGCAGTCTGCTGCGCATGAGATCCCGAGCCAACGTTCAGACTTTCATCGGGATCCGGAATCTCCAACCCTTTGAAGAACACATCCGACATGAGCGCGTCGTAGTGCTGGCCGGTATGCACTAGCGTCTGCTCGTGCCCTCTCCCTCCTAGCGCACGATAAACAGGAGCCGCCTTCATGAAGTTTGGCCGTGCACCAACCACGTGTAGAACTTTCATTTTGCATTCCCTTTTCTAGACCAGGATTTCCATTCTGTTTGCCCCGTTCCGCGTCGGCCTTGTCGTAGTCGCCGGTAGTTGGAGACAGATTGAGACACTTACTTACCCGCGAGGGAGTCGGCATGTCGTAGCCAGCGACCGCTCCGGTTTCCAGGCGCGCCAGTGTTCGGCGGCGGCGCGGGGCCGCCGCGTCCTGAGGAGCGTCATCGGCAATGCGCGGCCACTTGTCGCGCCATCGCGCCACACGACCTCGCGTGGTTTCAACGGAAGCACCCAAGCCCAGCGACTCGTAGCGATCGGTGATGGCAACCCAGGCACCCTTCGGCTTCGTGAGTCGCATGCTATTCCGCAGGCGGTCCTTCAGATAAGGCAAAAGCCGGATTTCTGCGTGTCGAGGGAGCTTCATCGAGTTGATTTGCCCTTTGCATATTGCCGTAGTCGCCGGAAGGCGCGCCTGAAACAGAACCACTGTCTTTGAGTATCGAACACGCTTCTCTTGTCTGTCAAAAAGACTTTCCGAGCGGTCTTCGTTGTATACTGTCCGTGATCTATGTTTCGTTGGTTAAGGAAAGACAATGGGTTTGAAGATAGCAATCGTTGGATGCGGCAAGATCGCGGATGCACACGTTGAGGAGATTAAGAAGATACCCTCCGTTCAACTGGGCGCAGTCTGCGACCTCGAACCGATTATGGCTGAGCAGTTGGCCGCTCGTTACGGCGTACCATGCTGGTACTGCGATGTGGCGAGTATGCTAGAAGTGGAAAAGCCGGATGTCTTGCACATTACAACGCCGCCGCAATCGCACCTTTCCCTTACGAGACAAGCTGTGGCGGCTGGATGCCATATATTCCTCGAGAAACCCGTAGCCCTGCGCCATTGCGACGCCGAAGCTATCATCGGGACGGCAATTGGCGCGGGGCGGAAGCTGACAGTAAATTACTGGCCGAGGTTCGAGGCTCCGGCGCTTGAGCTGCGTCGCCTCTATGAAACAGGAGTGCTTGGCATTCCAGTTCATGTCGAAAGCTTTCTAGGTTATGACCTCGGTGGCGAATATGGGACAGCGTTGAAGCGGGACCCCGAGCATTGGGTACATCGCCTTCCCGGCAAGCTATTCCAGAACGTGCTGGATCATGTCTTGAATAAGATCACTCCATTTCTGGATGATGAAGAACCTTTCATCCAAGCCGTCGCATATCGCGGAAATGCAGGTGGAGGTGAGTCCCGCTCCGGTGAGCTTCTCGATGAATTGCGCGTGATTATTCGGGGCGCGCAGGTAAGCGCCTATGCGACGTTCAGCGCACATGCCCGCCCAGTCGGGCAAACTTTGCGCGTTTACGGAACGAAGAACACAGCCCATGTCGACTTCATGGTGCGCACGGTTGCCCTGGAGCGAAAGCAAACATTCCCGTCCGCTCTGGGCCGTTTGTTCCCTCCGTTCCTGGTTGCGAAGGATTACCTGCGGCAAGGACTGAGGAATGTGAACAGCTTCTCGCATGCGCGCTTCCATTTCTTCGATGGTTTGCGCCGGCTGCTGAACGAGTTTTATCTCTGCATCGAAAAGGATTCCCCGCCGCCGATTGCCTACGGCGAGATACTGCGCGTCTCGGCGATGATGGAAAGAATCCTCGAACAGGTTTATCCAGAGGTGTTCGTTTGAAAGTCCTGGTTACCGGTGCGGGCGGTTTCCTCGGATTTCATGTTGTCGAACGCCTGCTCGCCCATGGTTATACGGATATCCGGTGCTTTCTTCGCGAGCGCGCCAAGGCGGAACGGCTCTTGGAAATGTCGCAGTTGTATCCCGGTTCGCAACTGGAGTTGTGCTACGGAAATCTGAGGGCGAAATCCGACTGCGTCCGAGCCATCGCGGATGTCTCCCTGGTGTTCCATCTCGCCGCGGGATTGAAAGGCTCGCCGGCAGAGCTGTTTGCCGATTCGGTGGTCGTCTCCCGCAACTTGCTTGAAGCTCTGGAAACACGGGACGGTTTCCCTGCACAGAAGACCCGGGTGGTTTTGGTAAGCTCTTTCGGCGTGTACGGGGTGGTGCCATTGGGCAGGGGTGCCCGGATCGACGAACGGACGCCGCTGGAAGACCATCCTGAGCTTCGGGACACCTACTCTCATTCCAAGCTGAGGCAGGAACAGCTCTTTTGGGAGTATCGGCAAAAGGCTGGATTTGAACTCGTTGTCTTGCGTCCAGGCGTAATCTACGGGCCGGGCGGCGGAGCCTTCTCCAGCCGGGTAGGCTTGCAGATTGGACCAGTGTTCTTCCATTTGGGAGGGAGCAATCTGCTTCCACTTGCGTATGTCGTCAACTGCGCGGAAGCGATCGTGGTCGCAGGTACCCATCCCGAATCTGCGGGGCAAGCATACAACGTGCACGATGACGACCTGCCCACTGCCTCCCGGTACTTGCGCGAATACAAGAGGCATGTCAAGCGGATACGGTCGATTCGCCTGCCGTATTTCATGACCAGGATGCTGGCGTGGGCGTTGGAAAGATATCATCGCCGTTCCCAGGGGCAGTTACCGGCCATCATCACTCGTTACAAAGCTGCCGCGGCCTGGGGTGGAAACACGTTTAGCAACGCAAAGCTGCGCGCGCTGGGATGGCGCCCGCTCGTTGCCACATCCGATGCGATGCCGGCGACCTTCGAGTATCTCAAGCAGCAGGATCAGAGGCAGTGACCGGTGGGCTGAGCTCCGACCCTATTCCATTGCCCCCACCGTGAGCGCCTGTTTGCGGACCGTCTGTATCGCGGACGGCCCATACTGGAAGCGCACCGGCAGCTTCGGCGCATCAGGTGGCAAGCTTGCTCCGGCGTTGACCAGCGCCGGCACCGGAGCAAATGTGGTTAGGTTAAATGGTGCCGTCGAGACACCAATCAAATTGGAGACGCCTGCGGTATCGGCTCTGTTGCTAGCTCCCTGGAAGGCATAACGCGAGGGTCTTAGAGTCCAGCCGGTGTGCTCTCCACCGGCCAACTCTCCCGTGCCCCAATTCGAGTTGATGACATTCTTGCCGAAGACCGTGAACTGGCTTGTACGGGTGTTCCAGTAGAAGATTGGTTTTGTTCCTGTGTCCATCCAGATTGCGTTGTTGTGTACCTGTATCTGCGGCCATTCGATCTGCGGTGTGTCTTCGAGTCCCCCTCCGGCCCCAGTGTCGAACAGAACCCAATTGTAATACTTATTCGTCGGCTCGTAGAAGCTGTTGTTGTAGAACCACAGCGTCCCAAGACGGTTGTTATCTACAGTACCCATATCGCTCAAGTAATGGATCGGCACTAAGGCTGTCGCATTGACGAAGGTGTTTCCGTAGACGTAGTCCGTGTGGTGTGCCTCGACCACCGCAGCCAGCAGATCGGCGGTGTATGCATCGGCAGGATATATAGAACGAAATGAGTGTGCGCCCCCTCCCAGGTACCCCTCGAATGAGGTATATGCCCCTGCGTCCTCGTTATCGACAAGGTCAAGTTGCCGTGCTGCTCCATCGCCGAAGTGGTTGTAGCGCAGAATTTCAGGAAAACCGCGGCCCTTGAAGTTCGAACCCCGCGCCCCGCTCTGATACTGGTCGATGATATTGAACTGCGCTACTTCGTTCCACCCCTGAACGTAAAGCTGGCTCATGCCATAGGATCCGGAGACGCCATTGTTATGCAGGTGGTTGCCTTCATACAAGGTATTGGCTACGGCTGCGTAGCCATTGCCAGAGTTGAAATCGGAAAAGAGACCATTGCCGCAGTTATATGCGTCGATACCTCTAACCACCGTATCCATGCTGCGGAATAGACGAATGCAAGCCGCTGCGCCGATCCATGCCTTGCCCGCCGCGCCCGAAGGAGTGGTATAGGTGTTGGGCGGCTTGGCATTCTGAATCTTGAGGCCCTCGACAATCAGATACTGCGGACCGCTCCAGGTTCCCGTGTACATCCCAGCCCAGCCGGTAGCGCCAATTCCGACTGCCGTGTATCCCGCCGAATACACGCTTACGTCCGAACGTCCGGTGGCATTGCCGGCATCGATCACTGGAAGGTTGCCCTGGGCATCCGGCACGCCGCAGACCCGAACCGGCTGGGTGCGCTCCGCCTGCGTCGCAAGCTGGAAGTATTCGTGATAGGTGGTGGAGCTGGCTCCGGTGGTGTCCTCGTTGTGGATGCGCACGGTTGAACCGTTCTTGAGAGAAGCCCACGGAACCGACTGGATTGTTTTGTACGCCCGCGACGGCCCTACCTCGTATGTCTTTCCTTTCAGGTCTGGATCAACCGTGCAGTCGACCGGCATGGTCTTTGAGGGAGTCACCTGGTAGGGCATTTTGTGTCCGGTCACGTAGATGGTAGCCGTGTTCATCTTGGAACCGTCCGCGACGCTGGTGGCTGTTAACGTATAGCGCCCCCCCACTCTGGCCGAGAAGACCGTATCCTGATTCGTCACGTCCACCAGGACGCCGTCTCCCTCGCGGGGCTTTGAGGTGATGGCCCAGGTCACGTTGCGGTTGACCGATCCCCAGACAAATGCTTGGATGTCGGCTTTCTGCAGGGCGTACAAGGTGGTATAGAAGGGCACCACATGGACCTGCACGGCTGGATTGCAGACATTCACGGTGATGGAGGCAGACTGGTTTGGGCTCTCCTGCGACTGCGCTGTGAGCGTAAACTGCGTGGCTGAACGAACGGTATAGGAGTCCGCACCCTTGATTGAGCATTTGCTGCCCTTGGCCGGAGCGGTTACGTCTACCCAGTTGCCTGACGTGGAGGAGAGACTGGCGCCGCCCGTTACAGACCAGTTGACCGCATCCGTTGTTCCGCCCGTGACCGTGACAAAGATGCGGCGCACACTGCCGGGCAATACGTTGAAACCATAGGCCGGTTGGGTGATGGCGATGGAGATCCGAGATGAGGATGTTGCGGCGGCAGGCGCTCCGGCATTTGCAGTCCCCGTCGCACTCTGCCCCTCGCCGCAAGCCGTCACGGTCACGACAAGGGAGAATCCCAAAGCGAAAGACAACTTGAGACGAATGTTCATGCGTTACTTCCTCTTTGTGCGGAAGCTCTAGCGCAGGCACGCAAATAGCATTCGGCCAAAACTGTTTCGATTCGGTGGAACAGCATCTTCGTCCTCTCCAAGCCGCACGATCCGCGTGAACGTCGTGTTGGCTTCGAGCCAGTGGTGGATGTGGTCCGGATCCCAGCCGTCGAGTTTCTCTCCAGGGTATTCATGGCTTTGGCCCATATCGAAGAACATCACACGGCGCGTCGCCTCATCCACCAGTCCAAGCAACTCCTCGGCGCTAACGTTCAGGCGATTCAAGATGTAATGGTGCGCGAGACTGAAGCACGATGTGATGTCATATCTGTCTTGAAGTGCCCGGAGAAAACCGACAGCATCGCAGCGATGTACCTGTTCCGGCCTCAGACCGTACATCACTTTTCCGACTGAAATTGCCGTAGGATCGCGCTCCACCCCCTCAGCCCGAAATCCGAGCTTCGACATTTCGGAGACAAACCAACCGTAGCTGCTGGCAACGTCCAGATAGCTGCTGGACGCGGGCGGCATCAGGCCTTCGGCGTGGAGAAACTCCGTCATCTTTGCAAGCCTGTCTGTGCAGCGCCGCACCAGAACCCATCCCGCCACCTCCGGCGAATCAATGGGCTGATAGAGCTCCCGGCGTCCTTTGAGCCATAAAACATCGAGCAGGAGGTCCTGAACAGGTGTTGTGACGGGAGGCTGCAAGATGAGGCCCGGAACTTCTCGAACACTTTGCATGTACGCCAGCGCCAGCCGGTGGTGGCCTTCGGACACCTGGTAGCATGTTGAGTCCTTCACAGGATACACGGCAATGTACTCGTACGGATCCCTTTCATAGTTCGGAACCTCTTGCGGAGGAGAGCTTCCGTCCAGTCCGAGATAATCATGGACGAAACGGCGGGCTCCCCACTGAACCTGGTCGGGAGCAACAGCGTCGAAGTACCTGCCAAACAGTTCGATATTCAGGACCGCGTTTCGGTAGTAATCGGTTCGTTCGAAGACTCCTCCCTCCCAGAGCCGCTCACCGACGCTGTCATACTCGCGCAGCAGCTTCACCTGCGGCCACTCGGATATGGGGCGCGAAGCACGACGAATATCGCCAATCATACGAGCGAAGGTTGCTGCTGAGACACCATTGTCCCCGCCCTGGAGGCAAGCATCGACGCGGATGGGCACCAGCTTCCTCCTTAATGCAATTCCCTTGCAACTTCTCTGGAGGGACCATGCTCGCTCGCGGAGTGACTTCGGAAGGTGCCTCCGCCAAGCATTCATGATCATCGACGAAATCCCGCCTTCCTCCGCAGTTAAGGAGTAACTCTTTGCCGTAACGACGCTACCGGATTCAGAGCGGGTCAGCAGCGATAGGAACTTGCCCGCCGGCCTGACGATGGACTTTGGCAGCATCCCGGCCAGGATATTGAAGCGGTCGTGGTCTTCCGGCTCCAGCACGCGCATCAGGTAAATAAGCCCGAAGAGAACGATGAGTGAAGCGGTTCCACCGCACAGAATGCCCCACAGCGGCGCCAGTTGCACAGCGATGTAATGCGCGGTGAGGGAAGCCAGGACGCTGATGAAGGCGATCTTGGCGATCTGCAGCCAGGGAAGCTTAACCTTGTAAAGGAAAATGCCGATGGCCCACATCATTCCCACGGCTGTTACCTGCGCCGCTCCGTTGCCGATGCAGGCGCCCACCGCGCCATGCGCTGGAATCAGGCGCCATGCCACGCCAATATCGACGATGCCGGCCAACACAGTCGCCAAGATGACATAGCGCTGCCGCTCATTGCTCTCCAAAAGGTTTTGGACAGGACCGATGAAGGCCTTGGGCATGCACAGCAGCGGCGCCAGCATCACAACTGTGGCCGCTTCCCTGTACTGGTTGCCGTAGAGAAGCAGCAAAACCGGCACCGCGAGAGCGGCGGCGATGACGTGCAGTGGAATCGATGTTAGTGCGAGGTAGCGGAACGCGGAAGCCGTGAGATCGGAAAGCCTGGATTTATCGCGGCCGTACTGAGCGAAGATCGTGGCGCCGGCAGCCGACCCGAATATCATTGAGCTGAGCAGCAGCCGCTCGGCCATGTTGAAGGCTACCGAATAGTAAGACACCTGGCGGATATCGGGACAAAGGTGCTTCAGAAGGAAAAACTCCGACCGATCCCAGACGACCAGCGCCACAGCCATGCTGGTGACGCTCTGCCAGGCAAAGGCCGTCATTCGCCTGCGCAATCCCTGCGGGAAAGCATGGGTCGTATCCCAGGTGAGTATGCGCGCGACCGTGGGGAAGACACGCACAAGGAAATCGGCAAGTCGCATGGCGAGCACCGAAGCGCCGAAACCGACCACACCCCATTTGAAAACGACCGTTGCGGCAACCGCGATGAAGTAGACGAGCATCGAGACGACCGAGGCCGGGAGATTTGTGGACAACTCCTCCGTAGCGACGTTGGCCTGCGCGGAGATGAAGTTGACCATCGAAGGCCAGATGCTGAGGACAATAAGTGCCGATGCCAGCTTGTACGCCTCGGTGGCATCTCGGAGTACCCAGACCAGCAGGCCGGCAGTGGCCAGCGTTGCCAAGGCGGACTGGAGCCGCAAGGTGCGAAAATAAATAAACCTCGCCGTTCCCCGATCGCCCATGCCCAGGAACTCGGCCATGTATTTCCGCGTGGTTGCGGGTATGCCCATTCCGCCCAGGCTGCTGACAACCTGAGCAATCCATATCATGTAGATGATGGGGCCCATCTTCGACGGACCAAGGGTGCGGGCAATCGCAATCGACGCGGATAGGCCGACAACAGCGTTGATTACGTTCTCGAGCCCGTACCAGGCAGTGTTCCGGGCGATGGTTTTCGTGTTTGACGTGTTCATATAAACTCTGGCCCAAGTGGATGCGCACAGTTTGCCCGCACCGGTCAACATATCCAAACGGTGAGCCTACGGCGGGGCGCGCAGGCTCACAGCAAGCCATGATTCCCGACTAGCCCAGACCTTGCAGCGCTGCCTGTGCGTCCCTTGCCGTGGGCGAATCGGGGGCGAGCGACATGGCCTTGCGGAGATGAATCACCGCGTCGTTCTTGTCCCTCAGTTTGCTGTACACCATCCCTAGGTGGTATTGCATTGCCGCGCTGTTCGGATTGATCTTGATTGCGTCTTCCAGAAGATCGCGAGCGAAGCCGTAGGTTCCCTTGTAATAGTACGCCCACGCCAGCGTGTCCGCGGTGGTAGTGGAGTTGGGCATAGCCTGACGCGCCGTTTGCGCCAACGTCAGTGCTACATCGACATTCTCGCCATTCTGCAGCATGCGGTAGGCAAGATTGTTGGCCGCAACCGGCTCGCGCGGCTGAATCTGCAGAGCCTTTTTGTAGTAGGCCTCGGCCTTGCGCAGGTCGCCACGGGACTCCTCGAGGACACCGAGGATTGCGAAGGCATGGGCATTTTGGGGATGCGCTGTAGAGAACTGCTCCCATGCGGTGACCGCATTAGCCGTTTGACCGCGCTGCACCTGAAGCTGCGCGTAGAGCGCAACCGCATCACCATCGTCCGGATTGATCTGCATGGACTTCTGGGCGGTCGCGGCGGCCTGGTCGAGATTTTTGCTTTCGATCTGGAACTGAACAAGCAGATCGTAGAGGCTGCTGTTCTTCGGACTCCTGGCGATCTGCGCATTGAGGCGAGCCAAGGCGTGATCCGGCTGTTTCCTGAGAAGATCGTAGCCGACCAGGCCGCGCAAGGCGCCCACGGAATTGGGGTCGTACTGGAGGGCCTGTTCCAGCAGCGCAGCTCCTTCTGGGTACTTCTTTTGGGCAAAGCGAAGCTGGCCGAGCGCGAGATAAGCTTCAGGGTTTTTGGGAGCGACGCTCATGGCGGTCTTGAGGTCGGTCTCAGCCTTGTCGGGTGAGTTATGGTTCAATTCCACTGTGGCTCGCCAAACATAGCCGGCAGGAGAACGTGGAGAAGCGGCGATGGCCTTCTCAGCCACTTCGGCGAGCAGGTTCATGTCGCCACGCTGCGCGGCCATGCTCGCCAACTCCTCCTGGGCATTCAGGCCAGCCGGATTCAACTGGAACGCCTGGCGAAAGCTCTCTTCGGCGAGAGAACTGTCGCCTTTGGCCAGCGCGGCCCTGCCAAGCCAGTACTGCGTGAAGGCATCCTTTGGAGCGCTATTGGCGGCATTCTGAAGGGCAGTGAGCGCGTCATTGGTCTTGCCATTAATGAGCAAGACGACTCCGTTCAGCGCCGTGACCTGGGGATCCTTGCCATTGTTCTTTACCAGGCCGGCAATCACGGTTTGAGCGGTGGCGTAGTCCTTGACCTGCAGCAGAGCGCGGACGTATCCCTCCTGCACAGTGAGATTTTTGGGATACTTTGCGGCCAGGCCTGCAAACTCCGCCCTGGCCTTGTCGAATTGTCCGGATTCCAGGTAGTAGTTGGCGAGCATGAGCACACCCTGCGGATTGTCGGCAAGGTCGTTCGAAGCCTGCCGGAGCACATCTTCGGCCTTCGCCTGGTTACCCTGTTTGAGAAAGACCTGCGCAAGGCTTTCCCGGGCAGAAAGATTCTTTGGATCGGTAGCGATGGCGCTCCGGCTTGCCTGCTCGGCCTCAGCCCAGCGGCTGTTCTTGACATAGTAGGCCGCAAGGAGGAGTTTGGCGTTCAGCGACTTTGGTTCGAGCGCGACCGACTTCTTCAATTCGGCTTCAACGGCAGAGCCCTGAGCCGAATCGCCGACTTCCAGCATGGCGAAAGTTTCGTGCAGTGCGGCTTCGTTCGGATCGAGTTCCAAAGCGCGGCGAATCTCTGTCAGAGCGACGTCCTTCTGTCCGCGCTTGGCCGCGATACGGGCAAGCAAAGCGTGCAAATCGGCGTTGTTGGGTTGTGCCGCCATGACCGCGTTGGCCTGCGCCTGCGCATCGTCGATTCTGCCTCCGGCAAGCAGCATGTTTCCCAGATCGATGCGCGCCTTGTAGTTGGTTGGCTGCAGGTCCACGGTGCGCAACAGTTCGCCGAAAGCAGCGCTCAATGCACCCATATGCGCATAGGCTTGTGCAAGGGCATAGTGGGCATCGGCGAAGTTCTTGTCAATCTTGAGGGCGTTGGAGAACTGAATCACAGCTTCTCTATCCTTGCCCTCGGCGCTGTACCGCTGTCCGCTCTCCAGGTATTTTTGCTTGCGCACGTTCGGATCGCGGAAGCACCCGGACAACAGAGCGAGCGTTAGAAGGAGGGTGACAGCCCCAAGGCCCGCGCGAACATTCCACTGAATCCACAGGCCATCGAAGCTGACTGGAAATGCACTCATCCTGTTTTTCACTTTCTCTCATCCTTTCGGGCTGTTTCTCGATTGACTACAGCCGGTAATCCTTCGCTGAGCCAGGTAACCAATTCGTGGTGTTGCCAATGTGCTCAATCAGGGACAAAGCGGGGCAGCAGAGGGGCAACCTGCCTGGTGAATGCTTCGGCCCGGGCTTTTGCGCCCGCAGTGCCTTGGCGGGGATCGACAGGGGTAATCACCCGGATCAGAGCGCCATCGGTGCGGTTCATCCGAATTGCATCCGCCACCAAATAGAGCTTCGCCCTGTATTCATCGGCGACGCTGCGTCCGTGCGCTTCATACCAGTAGATGACGAACTGTTCTTGATCGCCGTTGGAAATGATGTATTCGCCCACTCGATGCGGCTTATCATTTGCATCCGTCAGATCCAGGGAGTTGGAGGACTCAAAGGTCCAACCCGCGCCGGGCAGGCAATGCTTGGGAGAATGGATGGTCTGGCCTGTTCTCTGGGTCGGGAAATAGCCGATGAAGAGGCTGATGGGCAATGTCTGTGAATTCTGGGTATAAATGCGGTTCAGGAAGTCTCCAGATCCGAGAAGGTCGAGCGACCGCTGGTCGATTGGCTGATCGGCGCCTGTCCATCCGGCGATCGTACTCGGGAACTGGGCGAGGGGTTCGCTGGGAGGATTCCGATCGGTATTGGGGCGTGCATGTAGCACCAGCAAGGTTGCGGCCAGCAGCAGGACGGCAGTCCAGAATCGAAGGCTCATGAGGTTTGCCGCCTTTTCACCGGGAATAGACGCATGGCGCGATGGAGGGTATACAAACAAGCGAGCGAAACGAGAAAAATGACCCAGCCGGAAAACTCGTGAAAGAAGCCCATGGCTTTTTCCGGGCTCCAGTACTGGACGCACAATCCGGTGCCGACAATACGCACCGCGTTGGCCGCAATCGCGATAGGAATGCTGGCCAGAGCGAGCATCACACGCCGCATGGCGGATCTCTCCACAAAGTACCCATAAATGATCGCCATGGTGAACAGGCTCACCAGGGAGCGGATGCCGCTGCAGGCCTCGGCTACCTCCAGCTTCATCAAGGGAAGCACGATGACGTTGCCCTCACGCAGAACGGGTACGGCGAAGAGAGGGAGCAGGTCGCTGGCCACCTTGGAGGCGAAAATCTGCAGCGGGAAGGTGATCTGGTTGAGAATGAGGGACGGCAGTGGGATGGCCAGGATCAGGACCAGAAGCGGGAAGCGCAGCTCCTTTATGAACGGCCTTCCGCCGAAGCACAGTACCAGTCCGGCCAGGAGGATGAGAAAGGAAATCCGCGAGAGGAAGAGTTCCGCCCCGTAGATCCCCAGGAGCAGAATCACAAGCCCGAAGGCCATGACGGCAATTCCACTCCAGGCAGGAGCGGGTTTGGTAGCGAGGAGGGTTATTCTCCTCTCCCACACCAGATACGCCGCGAACGGGGGGAGCAGGAAGCCGTGGGAGAAGTCGGGAATCTGCCACCAGTCGGTAACCAGCCTCTCCAGAACCTGGTAATAAATGGCCGCTACCAGCAGAAAGATAAGGGCCGAACCCCACGCAATTTGAGCTTTGCGCGAGGACCATGGGCCCAGAGGGCCCACTGAAGGCGCTGTGCCGGGGGCCATACTCTCTGTGATGGAAGTCTCAGGCATATTCGTCCGTACTAGACCTGCGAGAAATCATGGTGCCGAATGCCAAATGGCTCAAGGGAAAAGGAATTCCCTGCAAAATGGCCAGTGCCGGGAAGCAATCTTCCGGCAGGAGTGGAAAATACTTTCCACTTTCCATAGAATTATATGCCATAATTCTTCTTAGCCATAGGGAACTGATCTGCCCTCCCTTTGGTGTCTGTCGGACAAGTGCGCAAAAAAGCGCATATTCCGCGTGGAAAGCCTGTTCCTTGCCTGCCGCCACGGTTTGGAACCTGCATTGCTGGGCAGGGGTGAACCCTGGTCTTCATATGGCAAGCAAAGCAACGATACATAGTGTGAAACGGCATGCCAAGCCGCCCGATTCGATTGAGGGGCGTATTCAACGTGCGGTTGCCCGGATTGCCGAGAGCGACTGCACGGTGTTGATCGTTGGCGAGCATGGCGTCGGGAAGCGATCCATAGCCGCGCAAATCCACGCGGATTCCAATTGGTCGCGGAGCGCTTTCATTGAAATTCGATGCGGGGAAACCAATGCGCAGGCATTGCTTGCTGCTCTTTCCACGAAGGGGACCGTCTATCTGGCTGAAATAGGAGATCTTAGCCTTCCCTTGCAGGAGTTGATCCTGAATGCAAAGTTTGGCCCGGAGCAAGGGCAAACCTGCCGTCTGGTGTGCGGTTCGAGCCGCGAACTTCAGGACGAGGTGAGACTGTGGCGGATGCGCGAGGATTTCTACTACTTCGTCTCCACGGTAACGCTGCGGATTCCGCCGCTGCGCTGCAGGAAGTCGGAGATTCTGCTGATCGCTGATGAGCTTTTGACGCAGTACTCCAAGCAGTTTGACCGCCCCAGACCGGAGCTCGGGAAGGAGATCATCGGGCTTCTGATGGAGCACAGCTGGCCGGAGAATCTGACTGAACTTCAGACTGCCATCAAGACGTTTGTGGCCATCGGGGACCAGGCTATTTCGCTGGCCGCCATCCGGGCGGCGTCGCCCACGCGGAGGTCGAATGGGAATCGCAGGCCCCTTTTGCTGAAGGAAGCCACGCGGGCTTCATCGATTCAGATTGAGCGACAGCTGATCTCAGAAGTTCTGGTTTCGACGGGCGGGAACCGGAAGCGCGCCGCTGAGCAACTGGGAATCAGTTACAAGGCTCTGCTTTACAAACTCAAGCGGATCGAAGCGGAGAACCAATCCGTGTCCAATCAAAATGGAGTTGCACTATGAAGTGGGGAAGTCTTCTTCTTCTGGCGTTTTCTGTTCCGGCGCCTTTCTGCCATGGACAAAACGTGGCGCCCACCGATGCGCCGGCCGCGCAGGAGGCAGCCAAGCCAGCTGTTCCGGCGGCCGCGCAGAGGACAATCGATCCATCTGTTCCTCCAGCCGCGCAGGAGACAGCCAAGCTAGCTGTTCGGGCGGCCGTCCTGGCTGCCGACGGCAGCTATGTCATCGGTGCGTCCGACGTTATCACCGTCACCGTACTGAAAGAGACGACTCTGTCGGGCAGCTTGCTGGTCCGGCCTGACGGCATGATCACGATGCCGCTTCTCGGGGATGTGAGGGCCTCCGGCTTCACACCGCTGCAGTTGGGCGGCGAGATTGCGATCAGGCTCAAGAAGTACATCCAGGATCCGAATGTTTCCGTGATATTGACGCAGATCAATAGCAAGAAAGTGTATCTGATCGGCGAAGTTTCCAAAATCGGCCCCGTCGACATCACTCCTGGCATGACCTTGCTGGAGGCAATCTCAAGCGCAGGCGGACTTACCCAATACGCCAACGCGAAGAAGATTTACATCCTGCGCAACGAAGACGGGAAGCATGCGAGGCTTCCCGTGTCTTACAAGGAGGCATTGAAGGGCAACGGTGCGCTCAATCTGATCCTGAAGCCGGGCGACACGATTGTTGTCCCATAAGGCGACCCGATGAAGAGAAGACATACAATCCTGGCGATGCTGTTGGACGTCGTTGCCGCGTTCACCGTGTGTACCGCGGCGAGCGCGCAGGTTCAGCCCGCTGCGACCGGATCGGGCGCCAAGCTGGACTATGATTTGAGTTACACGCAGATGGCGGAGGTTTACGCCGGCTCCGAGGGAGATTTAATCAGGGGCGTCGCGTCGGGGGACCTGGAATACTTGAATGGGAAGGAGCGCACACCGCTGAGCGTGACCTATTCTGGCGGCGACATCTGGGCGATTGGCGGCTCAGCATCGGGTACCGGGGTCTTTCAGCATTTATTGGTTTCGCAAGACCTCGAGGCGCGTAAGTGGGGATTGGATCTGAGCGACGACATGAGCTTCCTGCCGCAATCCCCGACCATGGGATTCTCGGGAATCCCCGGGGTGGGAAACCTGCCGGGCCTGCCGGTCCTGCCCAACCAACCAATTCTGACGCTGAACACGCGCAGCATCAGAAACCAGGCGAGCGCGAATTACAGGCATGACCTGAACTATGAAACGAGCTTCAGCATGGGCGGTAACTACGCAATCCTGAACTTCCCGGACGGCAACGGGCTGGATATCGATCAGGAGCAGGTGCAACCGCAGATGAACTGGCGCCTGAACGCACTCAATTCGGTATCCGCGCAGTACATGTACTCTCGCTTTAGCTATCCTGGGTCCACATTTGCCATGGGAACTCAATCCGCGCAGTTCAGCTACCTTCGCGTGTGGAACCGGCGGCTCAATACGAACATTGACTTGGGACCGGAGTGGATTCATAGTTCAAACGACTCGATTGTCCCTTCATCCACGGGATTCACCGCGAACGCGGGGATCGTCTACCAGACCAGATCAACGTCTGCCACTCTGAACTATTTCCGGGCAACCACGGGAGGCACGGGGGTAGGAACGCTCATCGGAATCCACAACAACGACGCCAGCCTGGAACTGTCGCACACATACGGCAGGAACCTGACCGTGGGCGCTTCAGGCTCGTACCTGTGCACTCAAGGGCTCCTTCAGACCGGCGTCACCAACGGAAAGTTTGGCGGAGTGAATGCAACGCAGCGATTGGGCGAATATATCACCGCATCCGCGAGTTACACGGCAATTCAACAGTCGTCGAGCCAGACGCTTACGACGAATACCCTCAATGGGTTATATCAAGTGATTAGCTTCAGCATCGCATACCATCCGCGCGAAAAGCACATCGTCAGGAAGTGAATTACAAAGGAGTTATATGCTCGGGCATCGTGAACTGACCATGCAGGACTACGTGGAGATTCTGAAGCGGCGATTTTGGCTGATTCTGTATTCCACAATCCTTCTATTGGGGCTCGGCGTCGCAGTCAGCTACATTCTGCCTCCTCAGTACGTGTCACAAACGCTGGTGCTGATTGAGCAGCAGAAGGTTCCGGAGGACTATGTAAAGCCGGTCGTTTCGGAGGATTTGGGCGGGCGGCTGGCGTCGATGAAGGAACAGATCCTGAGCCGTTCGCGCATTGAGCCGATCATCGAGCGCTTCAATCTGTACGCCGGCAAGAAATATACGATGGACGACCGCATCGATCTGACGCGGAAGGCGATTGGGATCAATCCGATCCGCTCGGATCAGTCGCGCGGAACGGGCGGAATGCCAGGCTTCTTTATCTCGTTCAAGGCGCGGGACGCGCGCACCGCACAGCAGGTGTGCGGGGAGATCACATCGCTTTTTCTCAGCGAGAATCTGAGTGCGCGCGAGCAGTCCGCGGAAGGCACGACCGACTTTCTGAAGCAGCAGTTGGCCGATGCAAAGAGAAACCTGGACGAGCAGGATGCAAGGCTCGCGGCCTTCCAGCGCAAGAACATCGGCAAGCTTCCCGAGCAGGAATCATCGAACACGAATACTCTGCAGGCGCTTACAACCCAGCTTGACGCCGCGACGCAGTCGGTCAATCGCACGCAGCAGGATGTGACGTTCCTCGAAGCCATGGTCTCGCAGCAGACGCAGGAAGCGCCACACGCTGATCCGGTGACCGGGACAAACGTGGATGCACTGAAGGATCAACTGAAGGATCTGAGGAAGCAGAAGGAGGCATTGGACGCGCTGTATACGCCCGACCATCCGGACGTAGTGGCGATGGCGCGGCAGATTGCCAATGTGCAGGCGGAGATTGCGCAAGATCGGGCGGAACCGGCGAAGGGACAGCCCGCTGCCGCACATCCCGACCCGCCGCAGCTACAACAGTTGAAGGCTCAGCTTCGCGTGGCGCATCAGGCCGTGACTACCGCTAGGCAGGAGCAGGCGCAGGTCGAGGAGCAGGTTCGCAGGTACGAGTCGAACCTTGAGTCAAGCCCGATGGTCGAGGAAGAGTACAAACAGGTCACGCGCGACCATGAGACGGCTCTTCAGTTTTACAACACTTTGCTAACCAAGATGAACGAATCGTCCATGGCAACCGCCCTTGAACAGCGCCAGCAGGGCGAGCAGTTCCGTGTAATGGATGCTGCAAACCTTCCCGATGCTCCGACCTTTCCGAACCGTCGTGTCTTCGCGGGTGGCGGACTTGCAGCCGGCCTGGTTTTGGGTCTGCTCTTGGCGGCGTTGCTCGAATATCGCGATACGTCCCTGCGCAATGAAAGGGATATATGGGCCTTCACCAAACTGCCCACCCTGGCCTTCATATCCCACATTGACGGCCTTCCCAAGCCTGCTACAGCTCGCTACCACAATCGCTGGAAGCTGTTTTCACGATCCAATGAGCCCATTGAAAGCGCGCGCTGATAACCATGTACAAATCCTTCTTCGGTCTTCGCGTCCTTCCTTTCGGAGCCAGCCCAGATCCTCGGTTTCTCTACATGATGCCGCAGATTCGGGAGACGCTTGCCTGCCTGCAATACGGCATTGCGGCACGCAAGGGCTTTGTCGTCATGACAGGGGAAGTGGGTACAGGAAAAACGACTCTTCTCAAGACTGTCCTCAGTGGGTTCTCCAAGGATCGCGTTTCGTCGGCTTTCGTCTTCAATCCTCGTCTCAATGTACTCGACCTTCTTGAATTTGTGCTCACCGACTTCGGCATTCCGCCTGAGAGGCGGACCAAGTCCGGCATGCTGCTGCAGCTTAATCGTTGGCTGATCGAGCGCTTTCGCGACCGTGGGTTGTGCGTCATTGTTGTCGATGAAGCGCAGAATCTCTCCTGGAAGCTTCTCGAAGAGATTCGTTTGTTGACCAATTTGGAAACCTCATCGGAAAAACTGCTCCAGATTGTGCTTTCCGGCCAGCCTGAGCTCGAAAAGATGCTTCGCGACCCTAGGGTCCGCCAACTTCGCCAGCGCATATCAATATGGTGCAAAACGCAGCGGCTGACCGCCGACCAGACGCAGGCCTACATCGCCGAAAGGTTGCGTATCGCCGGCGCCAGCCGGCCCGCGCTGTCTCCCGAAGCGGCACAGCTTGTCCATCACTATTCGAAAGGAATTCCTCGCGTCATCAACCTTATCTGCGACCATGCGATGATCAGCGCCTATGTCGAGCAGATCAAGCCCATCCCAGCGCGAATCGTTGAGTCGGTGAGCATAGAACTCGAACTGGACCAGCAGCCCTTCGTGATCTCACCCATGGCTCTGTCTGGGGTCCCAGAGGATACCTTGCCAACTGCCATATCCAGGGCCTTTAACCCCGTCGCGGATTCCACCGATTCCCTGAAGGACAGTGAACTATGAGCCGAATACACGAAGCACTTCAAAGGGCAGATCGCGAGCGGAAGACAGCGCCGGCATCGGAAGACAATCGGGTTGCCGAGCCGGTAGTCATCCCCGGCATCGAGGAGCCGCCGCCGGCCACGGTCGACATCCTACTTGAGAACATCGCGCAGCATCCATGGAGGCCGTCCATCGCTTCCTTTCCTACGCTCGCAGACCGCGGCGCAGGCGTCGAGCAGTTTCGCAGCCTCCGCTCGCGCATCTACCAGGCTCGCTATGAGGCTCCGCTGAAGACGATCCTTCTCTCAAGCGGTTCGCCTTCGGAAGGCAAGACCTTTGTCGCGGCGAATCTGGCCATGAGCCTGGCGCGCAACAGTGTCAATAACATTCTGCTCATCGACGGCGATCTGCGCCGTCCCACGCTACACAGTCTGCTGGGCGCCCCCAATGAACCGGGATTATCGGAGTATTTGGCAGGGACCGCAGAATTGAATGCCATCATGCAGCGCGACCGCAATTCCAAGACCGTTGAAACCGCCAGCGTGGGCAGCGTCTCCAACCTCACCTTTATCCCTTCTGGCAAATGCGGTGACAACTCTTCTGAATTGGTGGCCAATCACCGTATCGAGGAACTGATCGCGACTGTTTCACCGCATTTTGACTGGATCCTGATCGACTCCCCGCCGGTGCTGGTGGTTACGGACGCGGTGGAGCTTGCCCACGCTGCCGATGCAGTATTGCTCATTGCACGTGGAGGAAGTACGCCTTACGATGTCGCACAGCGTACGCAGGCCATTTTCAGCAACTCGCGTATCCTTGGCTTTGTGCTCAATGACGTAGACGTAGAGGACGCTCCACACCGCGGTTCTTACTACCACTACTACGGTGGGTCGGAAGCCGGCGGCCATGACAAGGGACGAAAGGATAACGGGAGATAGGGATGATCCGGCTTTTCGAAGTTTACTATCCGACCCGGACCGTCGTGCTGCTTCTTTGCGAAGCGCTCCTCGTAGGTGGCTCATTTCTGCTCGCCGCCACGTTCCTCCTTGGGCCGGATACGTACATCGCTCTGATCTATGAGAACGGTACCCTGAAAATCGTTGGCATCACTGTTCTCACCTTGCTTCTCTCATACTATTTCGACCTGTATGAACCGCAACGCATCTCAGGACGCTGGGAGATTTACTTTCGGCTCCTGCTGGTTCTTGGCGTTCTATCATTTGTTCTTGCGGGGCTTCTCTATTTCTTCCCCGAGATGGAGATCGGCCCCAATGTTCTTGTCGTCGGCATCGCCATCCTTGTTTTTGCCCTTGTCCTCTGGCGACGGGCCTATGACTGGATCATTGGCCTTTCGGTGTTCCGCGAACACGTCTACGTGCTGGGTAGCGGCGAGCGGGCCCGCACCGTCGTCGAAACTCTGCGCACCAGACGCGATGCCGGCATGGAAGTTGTCGACACAGAGGGCAATGGGGCGTTCAACGGGCAACTCGAACGTTTTGCCGCGGACCTTCGCGCCTCCCGCAAACCGAAGATTCGCATTGATCGCGTCATCGTTGCCATGGAAGACCGTCGCGGATCGATGCCGTTTCGTGATCTCCTTGAACTTCGGGTAAGGGGCGTTGTGATCGAGGATGCCAGCTCCCTCATGGAGCGGCTCTCGGGCAAGCTGCCGCTGGAGGGACTCAAGCACAGCACCCTCATCTTCACTCAAGGTTTCAACGTGAAGGCATCGCAGCAGATTGTCCGGCGCCTGGTCGCCATCATCGTCTCTTTCATTTTGCTGGCGGTCTGCCTGCCGTTCGTCCCGTTCATCATCCTGGCCGTGCGCCTCTCTTCACCGGGCCCCATCTTTTTCCACCAGACTCGTGTCGGACTGCTTGGGCGTCACTTTTCCGTCCTTAAATTCCGGACGATGCGGCAGGACGCCGAAGCAAATGGAGCTGTGTGGGCGATCAAGAACGACCCTCGCGTCACTCCGCTTGGCAGATTCATGCGAAAGACTCGCCTCGACGAGATTCCACAGCTCTGGAACGTCCTCCGCGGAGAAATGGGATTTGTCGGCCCCCGCCCGGAGCGCCCCGAGTTTGTGCAGTGGCTCACCAGCGAAATTGACTTCTATGAGCTTCGGCATATAATCCGCCCCGGGATCACAGGTTGGGCACAAGTGCGATATCAATATGGCGCAAGCCTCGAAGAAGCCAAGCAGAAGCTCGAATACGACCTCTACTACGTCAAGCACATGTCGATCGGTCTTGACCTCCTTATCATGTTTGAGACGATCAAGACGATCATCCTGCGAAGGGGCGCCCAGTGAAGATCATCTTCTGGCTGTCGCTGATCGGCATTCTCTACACCTACATGGGATACCCCGTAGCGATTTGGATGCTCGCACGGTTGCGGCCACGGCCGTGGAAAGTCGCTCCGATCACCCCCAGCGTGAGTGTCGTACTCGCCGTGCATAACGGTGTCGCGCTGCTCCCGCGAAAGATTCAGCATCTCCTTGGCCTCGATTACCCCAACATTAAAGAGATCATCGTCGTTTCGGATGGCTCCTCCGACGGTACAGCAGAATTGCTGGCCCTTCAGCAGCATCCGCTTGTCAAAACCATCGTCCTAAAAGAGCACAGCGGCAAGGCAGTCGCCGTCAACGTCGGTGTGGCAGAAGCTACCGCAGATGTGATCCTCTTCGTGGATATCCGGCCCGAGATTGCTCCGGGCGCGATTCAGCAAATGGTCAGCCACTTCGCCGATCCGAGGGTCGGCTGCGTGGCGGGCGAACTCATTCTGCGCCAGGAGGACCACGACGCCGCCTCTGCGGCAGTCGGCGAGCTCTACTGGCGCTACGAAAAGTGGATCAGGAGATGTGAGGCTACCTGCGACTCCCCTGTCGGGGTCTATGGAGGCTTCTACGCCGTTCGTCGCGAGCTCGTCGCGCAGCAGCCAGTCGGAATGATTCTGGATGACATGTTTCAACCGCTCTCGATTATCCGTCAGGGCTACAGGTCCGTCCTCGATTCGAATGCCTATGTCTACGACACATGGCCGAAGAAAGTTGGGGGCGAGTTTCATCGCAAGGTGCGTACGCTGGCGGGGAACTTCCAGCTCATCCAGCTCGCGCCGTGGACTCTGACGCCGCAAAATCGAGTTCTCTTTCAACTTGTCTCCCACAAGCTTATGCGCCTCGTAGAGCCTTACCTGATGGTCCTGCTGCTTGTGTCCTCGTTGGCGCTTTCCGCCGGTTCGCGGGTTTATGCAGTTCTCGCCGCTCTTCAGATATTCGGCTTGGCTCTTGCTATCGTCGGACTGCGCTCTAGGATTCCCGTTCTGCATCGCATCGCGGCTCCGGCCAGTGCGCTGCTCGTCCTCAATGCGGCCGCCGTCGTCGGGCTCTACAAATTCCTTATGACGCGCGGCCCGCTCTGGAAGATATGGAATTCAAGTAAGTCGGAGAAGATGGATCCAACTCCTGAAACTGAGAACCTCGCGCCGCCGGAATCTGTCGCCGCTGCTCCAGTGATTGACACCGTCAAGAGCTTTCCCAATGATTCACATCAACACGTGGAGGATAAGTCCGTCACGACCTCCCCGAAGGTGCTGTTCATTTTCATCCTGGGAGTTGGAGTCATAGTGACTGGTCTCGCATTTCAGAACCACATCGTCAAGGTCAGGGCGGCAAAGATGAAGCACATCGCCCCGCCTGCGCCGTATTTTCCTCCTGGCGCCATCTGGACCCAGGACGTGAGCCGCGCTCCCCTCGATCCCCAGTCTTCCGCCATGATCGCCTGGCTCGCAGATGCGGGCGGATGGGGAACCGGAAAGATGCGCGTCGACTTCAGCATCCGCGTGTTGCAGGCAGACGCAACTACTCCGTATGTTCCCTTTCGCAAGGCTCCGGGTTTTTACAGCCAGGATTCCGACCTAGTGTCCAAATTTCCCCTGCCTGAGGGAGGCGGCATTGAGGGACAGCCAGCCTATCAGTGCGCTACTGACCAGAATGACTGCCACCTCATCGTTGTAGACCGCAGCCACGGCAAACTCTACGAAGCTTACCAGGCCAACTACGCAGAGAGTGTTGTTACTGCAACGTTTGTTGGGGTATGGGACCTCAACCGTGTTTATCCGCCGTCAGGGCGCGGAGATCAGTGCACCAGCGCCGACGCCGCCGGCTTTCCCATTGCTCCACTGCTCTTCAATGCCGACGAACTCGCATCGGGAAGCATCAACCACGCTATTCGCTTCATTCTTCCCAATCCGCGCATGCGCGCACACTTCTTTGTGCATCCTGCCACACACGCCGGGGCTCCGCGCGGGCCGGATTCCGCTCCGCCGTATGGCGCCCACTTCCGTCTCAAGGCCTCGTACGACCTGTCGCAGCTGACCCCTGCGGCACAGGTTGTCGCGCGAGCCATGCAGAAATACGGCATGTTCCTGGCCGACGGTGGTAATAGCGCCCTAACCGCGCAGAGCGACGCAGACACGACAGCAAAGTACGCCGACGTCGATTTCGGTCCTCACGATTTGCAGGCACTCAAGGTAACAGACTTTGAAGTCGTCGTTGGAGGAACGCCAATCCGATTGACCGATGACTGCGTGCGGAATCGGTGACACCGAGAGCCGCCCCGCAACTCACAACAGACAAAAGTCCTCTGTTGGTCGAAACCCTTGGGAAACTTCAACTGTTATCAGGCCGCACGCAATAGGCGTCAACTAGGCCTTTGACCGCAAAATTTGTACCAAGACTGGGTGCCCCACCTGGGTGCCGGGGTACCCTCAGGGTCGGGGCAGCGCGTGTCGCCGCGGCGACTTTTTGCGCCCAGGGTGGGAGGCCGCGACACTCAATCACACGTACGAAATCACACGTACGAAATCACACGGTCAGAGACCTACTGAGTCTCGCATAATAGG